>CAYSSA010000152.1:6448-12111 GCA_964433485.1 uncultured Tepidisphaeraceae bacterium
AGCGAGATGGGGGACAAGGCCAAGCAGGGGTATCGGTTCTTCAAGAGCAACCCCGACAAGGTGATCAGCCCGGAGGCGATGGCCGATTACTGGGCCAAGTGGATCGAGAAGTATCCGATCCGCTCGCTGGAGGACGGAATGGCGGAGAACGACTGGGACGGCTGGAAGAAGCTGACCGATGCGGTGGGCGAGAAGGTGCAGCTTGTGGGGGACGACAATTTCGTGACCAACATCAAGTTCCTGAAGAAGGGCATCGACATGGGCGTGGCCAACGCGATTCTGGTCAAGGTCAACCAGATCGGCACGCTGTCGGAGACGTTCGCGACGGTGAACATGGCGATCCGCAACGGCTACAGCGCCGTGCTGAGCCATCGCTCGGGCGAGACGGAGGACTCGACGATTTCGGATATCGCGGTGGCCACCAACTGCGGGCAGATCAAGACCGGCGCCCCCTGCCGCAGCGACCGCAACGCCAAGTACAACCAGTTGATCCGCATCGCCGAACAACTGGGCGACCAGGCGCACTTTGGGAGCAAGTTCTGGAACAAGTAGTTCCGCCGGAAAAGTGAAGCAAACGCACTGCCCCGCGGCTCGGGCAAGGAGGCAATCAGGCCTCTGTTCCCGTGGCCGCGGGGCATTGTTGTTCACGGGGTTGCGGATGTGAGCGGCCGTAGAACGGCCGCCGCGTGGCTCGGCGGGAGGGCAGGCGTCATCGGGAGCGGCATCGCTTGCCCGCGCGGCAAGGCGTACAAAGGCAAAGAAGGTTCCGTTGTTGCTAGGCCGCGGTGACGGCGGCGGTTACCTTCCGGGCGGCGTCGGTCAGATCGGCGGCCACGACGAGGGTGGGCAACTGCGCCTGGGCGCCGGCGAGTATCTGGCGGGCCTTCTCGACGTTGGTTCCTTCCAGGCGAACCACGACCGGCACTTTGAAGCCGACCTCCTGGCCGGCCTTTACCAGGGCTTCGGCGATGAGGTCGCACTTGGCGATGCCGCCGAAGATGTTGACGAGAATCCCTTTGACTTTCGGGTCGGAAAGGATGATGTGGAACGCCTCGACGGCGCCCTCGGCGGTGACGCTGCCGCCGACATCGAGGAAATTCGCCGGTTCGGCGCCATGCAGTTTGATAATGTCCATGGTGGCCATGGCCAGTCCGGCGCCGTTGACCAGGCAGCCGATGGTGCCGTCGAGATTGATGTAGTTGAGATTGGCCTTGCGGGCGCGCACGTCAAGCGGTTTTTCCTGCGACTCGTCGGCCAGGGCCTCGATCTCGGGATGCCGGAAAAGCCCGTTGTCGTCGAAATTGAGCTTGGCGTCGATGGCCAGCAGCCGTCCGTCGCGGGTCAAGACCAGCGGGTTGATCTCGGCCAGGCTCGCGTCGGTCTTGAAGAACGCCTTGGCGAGATTCATCATCAGTTTGGCGGCTTCGCCGGCGAGTTTGTCCTTGAATCCGAGCCGGTAGGCAAGTTCCCGAGCCTGGAAACCCTGCATGCCCAGGAGCGGATGCAGCGATTCCTTGAGCACCTTTTCGGGAGACTTTCTGGCGACCTCCTCGATTTCCACGCCGCCTTCGGCCGAAGCGATGAATGTGACGGCGTTCTTTGCGCGATCGACGGTGAGGGCCATGTAGTACTCATGGGCGATTTCGACGCCGCCGGCCACGAGCAGCACCGACACCGGCACCCCCTCGGGACCGGTCTGGACGGAAACCATGCGATTGTTGAGCATGAAGTGCGCTGCGGCGCGGGCCTCGTCGGGGGAGCGGACGAGTTTCACGAAACCGGCTTTGCCGCGCCCTCCGGCGTAAACCTGGGCTTTGATCACGCACACGGGCTGGTTGAACTTCTCAAAGGCGCGGGCCGCCTCGTGGGCCGACCGCACCACCTCCGCCGGGGGCACGGGCACGCCATTGTCCGCGAGAATCTGTCGGGCCTGATACTCATGTATTTTCATGGTTGGGAATCCTATGCAATAAGGGGGATGAGTCCAAGTCCTGGTGAGGCGAGCCGCTTACTCCTGATCGCGCATGTCGGGCATCCAGAGCGTGGCGATAAGGGCCGGCACGAACAGGAAGCCGTCGTAGAGCAACGCCAGGCGGAAATCCCCGACGACCGAGAACAGGCCGAAAATGACGGTGCCGGCGGCGGCGGCCACCCGTCCGATGTTGTAGCAGAAGCCGGCCCCGGTTGTCCGCAGCAGCACGGGAAACAGCGGCGGCAGATACATGGTGAACAATGCAAAGACGCCGGAGAAGAAACCGATCCAGGGGACCCACATCAACAGGGATTTGTACCCGCGCGGCACACCGTAGGCCCCGATGAAGCAGAACACGAAGCCGGCGAAGCAGGCGACGATGGCGTTGCGGTAGCCGATGCGCCTGGCCAGCCAGGCGGCGAAGAAGTTGCCGCCGATCGAGACGGCGATAATCAGGAAAAACACGAATGTGGTAAGCCGTTCGCGGTCGGCCGACTCCCAGGTTCGCAGTTCCGGCAGGTTTCCGAAATGCTGGTGGTTCCAGAACAGAAACGCCCACCAGCCCGTCAGCGAGCAGGCGCAGACGACAACGGTCACCAGCGTTGTCTTGAGCACCGGGCCGCGGAACAGGTCGGCGATTCCGGGCATGTCGGCCCGCGCCTGATCGCGCGCCTGCTGCCATTCGGCGGTCTCCGGCACCTTGCGGCGAATCCAGAAAACGATCAGGGCCGGCAGGATTCCGATGAGGAAGACGTAGCGCTCCGGCAGCCCCGCCATGGCGGCCCGTCCGGCACATGCGACCAGGATGCCGATGTTGACGCCCATCTGCAAGACGGCGGCGATCCAGGCCCGCCAACTTCTGGGCCAGGTCTCTGCCAGCAGCGACGAGCCGATGGCCCATTCGCCGCCGATGCCCAGGGCCGCGACAAATCGGTAGATGAGCAGATGCCACCATGTGGTGGCCAGGAAGGACATGCCGGTGAACAGCGCGTAGGTGAGGATGGTCAGCGCCAAGGCCCGCGAGCGGCCCAGCAGGTCGCCCAGCCGGCCGAAAAATCCGCCGCCCAAAGCCCAGCCCAGCAGGAACGCCGCCTGAATCCAGGACATTTTGGCCTTCACCTGCGGATCGGTGCGGGCCAGGTCTCCAAGCAGGTGCGCCACAAAGGGGGCGGCCACAAGCGTGTACAGATGAATATCCAGGCCATCAAAGAACCATCCAAGCCAGGCGGCAATGCCTGATCGCCATTGCTGAGGGGTCAGATCGCGCAACCTGGGTCGAGTGCTGGCTGTGGACATGTTGCCCGCAAGATTATCCGTGCGCGGATCGAAGAGCAAAGGCCGACGGCCCGGCTGGCCACGGACAAAAGGCCCGGGCCCGCAACCTGACCAGCGATTCCACATAAACGTCGTGGACGGCTTCAAGGTTGAAACCAGACCGTCGCTCGGTTGCGCCGCGGAGCAGACGTAGCAAGAAGATGCAAACGCCCGTCAACACGAACGAAGAAGGGGAGTGGCCGTTGGTTGCGGCCACTCCCCCGGCGGAGAGTCAAACAACCGAAAGCGGGATCGAGCGGATCAACTGACCGAGATCTTACGCGGCTTGGTCTCCTCCCGCTTATTCAGGACCACGGTGAGGATGCCATTTTCGAGCTTGGCGTCGACTTTGCGATCGTCAACTGAGGGCGGAAGCGTGAAGCTGCGCAGGAATCTCGTGTAGCGGCGTTCGTTGAGCAGATAGCCGCCCTTCTTCTCGCCGTTCTGCTGCTCGCGACGTTCGGCCGAGATCGTCAGAGTCTGGTTTTCCAGCGTCAGGTCGATTTCTTCCTTCTTGAAGCCAGGCAGTTCGGCCTCGACATAGAGATGATCTGCGTCCTCGCGAACATCGACGGCGTAGGGCGCCCATGCGACGGGCGCGTCCGCACCGAACAGGCGATTCAGCGCCGTGTCAAACTCACGATGAAGCATGTCGAACGGATCGTTGCTACGACTGGTTCTAACGACTGGCAACATGGCATTTCTCCTTTTTTTGGGTCGCACAATCGCGACGAAATGACACGAAACAAAACACGTGCCAGAGGCGGCATCTGTCGCAGTTCACGATATCTGCTACATTTACGAACGGCAGAGCCGAATCGCACAGAATGCCGGGCCTGCCAAAGTGTCAGTCCGGTGTCGTAATGGCAGCAAATTGTCCCAGAATACTCGTCATTCTCGGCCCGACCGCATCCGGCAAGAGTGATCTGGCGTTGCGGACGGCTCTGCGTACCGGCGCCGAGATTCTCTCGCTTGATTCGATGCAGGTTTACCGGGGGATGGACATTGGTACGGCCAAGCCCACCGCGTCGGAAAGGGAGGCGGTGCGACATCACCTCATCGACGTGGTCGAGGCGAGCGAGCCGTTCGCCGTGGCGCGTTTTGTCGAACTGGCCGACGCCGTGATATCGGATGCAGCGGAGCGCGGCGTTCCATTGATCGCTACCGGGGGCACTCCGCTTTATTATAAATCGTTGTTCGAGGGATTGTTTGAAGGCCCGGCCGCCGATCCCGCCCTGCGCGAGCGATTGCGGGCGATGGGCAACGAAGCGCTGTATGAGCGGCTGCAAGCGATCGATCCGGCGGCCACCAGCCGGATCCACATCAACGACACCAAGCGTATCATCCGGGCGCTGGAGGTGCATGAGTTGACCGGCCGCCCCATCTCCGACTGGCAGAAGGAATGGGGGGGCGAGAAGCGACACGAGGCCACCTGGGTTGGGCTGTCGTGGGAGCGCGAGGCGCTCAACCGGCGGATCAACGCGCGAGTGCGGGCGATGCTGGCGGCCGGCTGGGTGGAGGAAACGCGCCACCTGCTGGAACGTCATGGCAAGCTTTCATCCACCGCCGCCGAAGCGACCGGCTACGCGGAGCTGATCGCGTACCTCCAGGGACAGACATCGCTGGCGGATGCCGCCGAGCAAATCAAGATCGCCACGCGCCAGTTGGCCCGGCGGCAGATGAAATGGTTCAGGAGATTCGAGGGAGTGACGTGGTTTCCGGGCGACGCGCCGGCGGAACATCTGGATGCGAAGATTGACGATATCTGGCCTGTTTCGAGGCAATCCCGCCCGTAGGCCGCAATCAAGCAAAGGTCGTCATCCCGAGCTTGATTGCGCTGACCATTGACCCGGCGGCAAAAGAATATAGGATGAGTTTGTCCTTTTATTTTATGGAGAAGCGTCATATGCAGAGTTCAACCGCAAAGAACGATCGTGCCCCATGGATCAAGGGTCCGCAGGCCAAGGACTCGGTGCCGCCCCTTTCGCCGGCCAAGCCCTGGAGACTGGTGCTGCTGGGCGCGCCGGGCGTCGGCAAGGGCACGCAGGCGGAGCTGCTCGCCGAGCGGACAGGAGCCTGTCATTTGTCTACCGGCGATGTGTTCCGTGCGGCAAAGGGCCTGGCCGATCACGAGCGCAGTCCGGCCATGACGGCGGCACTGGAATACATGCGACGCGGCGAGCTGGTTCCGGATTCAACGGTGCTGGAGGTTGTCCGCGAGCGCGTGGGCTGTCTCCGCTGCTCCGGGGGATTCCTGCTCGACGGGTTCCCCCGCACGGTCGCGCAGGCCGAGGCGCTGCAGGAGCTGCTCGCCTCAAACAATCTGTCGCTGAGCGGCGTTCTGAACTATGAACTTCCGATTGATGAGATCGTGGCG
>CAYSSA010000153.1:0-263 GCA_964433485.1 uncultured Tepidisphaeraceae bacterium
GCTTCTTCAAAGTCCAGTATGTCTTCATTGCAGGCCCAGATGAACTGGCCATGAAGCGAGTAGGCCGCGTCCACCGGATTGCGGAGCATGATGATGATCTTCGCCGCCGGGTCGAACTCCCGGATGTTCTTTGCGGCTTGTTGCGACAGGAGATACCACACGGAAGATTCGCCGATGCGTTTGGCGCGGCCGGCGGCCTTGAACAAATCGAAATAGGCTTCGAGCGTGCGCGGGCGGCGGTACTCATTGACCTTCAACTCGGG
>CAYSSA010000153.1:273-5858 GCA_964433485.1 uncultured Tepidisphaeraceae bacterium
CCTTGATGCTCCGCGACATAAAGACGTCGGGGTGCTGGTCGAGATAGTCGTGGAGTGAACTGGTGCCACACTTGGGGGCACCTACGATGAATGTATTGGGACGAGGCTGGCTCATGGGTGCAGAACTCTCATTTCGAACCGCCGATGTTCTTGAGCATCGCCATTCCGACCAGGCCAGTGACGGCGTCGGCCAGTAGATTCAACAGACGAAACAGCATCGCCAGCAGGCCCGACAGCGGATCAATGACGGTCTGGAATGTCAGGATATAGATGCTCTCGTGAACGCCAAGCCCGGCCGGCGAAAATACGGCCAGAAAACCGGCAAAAGATGCCAGGCCGGCCGAGCCCACGGCCAGCAGATAGTGCCTGGCCTCCAGCGGATGCAGTGATCCCGCGGCGAAGAACAGTGCCAGACCCAGAAAAGCGATACGCAGAATAGTCTGGAGAATGGCTCGGAGGTAAGGCCCGACCGCCAGTCGCGCCGGCAGCGCGGGCCTCTTGAGTCTGCGCAGCACCAGATTACACAATCGCGGAAAGACTCCCGGCTGCAGAACAACCAGGGCCAGCGCCAGGGCGACAATAGCCACAATCGACCCATGCGGGAATCGCTGACGCACAGCCGGCATGAACAACAGCGGGAGCGCGGTCAGCAGGCTGACCAGGATCATCAGCGCTGTGGACAGGAATAGCGCAGCCAGGGCGGCGGTCATCTCGACGCCGATCCGCACGAGCATCAAAGTGGCGCCGGCGACAACGTGAATCTTGCCGGGGACATACCGCCCGAGGGAAGCCACCCAGATGATCGGCAACACCTGGCGAGAAGAGGCAGACTGGCCCATCGCGGCCAGCACATGCCGGCAGTTCAGGGCATTAGTCGTGCGAGCACAGAGCAGGAACCCAAAGGCAGCGGCAAGCCAGGTCCATTCGATGTGGAGCGTGCTCCATCCCCTTTGATGCAGTTCTTTCAGATCTCCAATGACCTGTCGGATGACAAACCACCACACCAGTGCGATCAGGGGAATGCCGATGAGGAAGCGCAGGGCCGGCGCCCTTGCGGACTTGCGCTCCCGCGGTGGCGCGACCGCCGAGGGCGTCGGTCCCGCCGCGTCTGAAGCTGGCGAAGTCGGGTGGCTCATGCGCATGCCCGCTGGAGCGAAGAGTTGCCCGGCTCTGGCAGATCCGTGGCGTATCCGTACTCCCGCATGAGCGGCCGGCAATAGCCCACGACCTCGCCGAGCGTGGACGAGTCCCACTCCTGCCACCTGGGCATGCGATGCACGAACGATGCGTTAACCTTCTCCGAGTTGGCCGACTCCACCAGCCGAGGATCGTAGGCGACGCCGATGAAGTCGGTCAGTTGGCGCAGGCCGGAGCCGTCGGGCTTGAACAGATCCTCGAAGCGGATCAGGAGATACCGCGGGCCAAAGAGCTGACGGCCGCGGTTGAGTTCGGTGTTGAGGATGGCCCAGTACCAGGCCAGCCTCGCGGGCTCGGACATCTCATTCCAGGTGATTTCCCCCGGCTCGGCGAAGTTCTCCGGCTTGGGCAGCCAGTAAGGCACCAACGCCTGCGCCCAGCGTTTCAGGCCGGCGAATGTACCGAAGTTGATCGAAGACCGCACGTAGTCTCGGGGATCGCGCACCACATGCACCAGCAGCGGATGCTCGAAGACCTCGTCAAAGGCATCGAGGAAACCACCAAGATAGGGGTTGGATTCAACGTAAATGGGGCGGTCGATTCTGGCGGCGAGTTGTCGGCGGCTGTCGGCCAGCAGCCGCACAAGCTGCTGCCGCCTCATGTGGCCGCACAGCGCCTTGTTGGACGCCCGGCGCAGCCGCCACGACGGGCGGGGCTCGTGCAGAGCGCGAACGTCGGGGTATATCCGGTCGAGGTGCGTCGCCAGCGCCGTGGTGCCGGTCCGTCCGGACGAGACAATGAACACCACCTTTTTGAACTTCCCGTGAAGAATGGCCAAGTCGTTACCTCCGTGCCAAATCGTCGCGAGTATAGCAGAACGACGATGAATGATTACTCCACCTCGAACTCCAGCGGCGGAGTGACCGCGCGAGCCACGGGCTCGAAAAGCTGCTCGTTCTGCGCAATGACCGCCACTCGCAGCGTATGCCGGCCGGGCGCGAGCCTGAACTTCGCCGGCTCGCCCATCGGCGCCCAGTCCGCATCGAGCCAGACGTGAATGTCGTGATACTCCCGGCCCGGCGGCAGCGCCGAGGACTTCACATCCACGTCGCCGAAATACTGATACCACTTCCCGTCAACTTCGATCTGACAGGTTTCCTGGCTGCGAACGACAAAGAGATCGCGCTTGCCGATGTTGCGCACCGAAACTGTGAAGCCCACGCGCCGGCCCTTCTCAAACCGGGTCTGCCCGTTGACGATGGCGCTCTGCACGCCCTCGTGCGCCTCGCCCCACACAATCGCGGGCCGAGTGGCCGGACCGGTGGCCGGCGCCGCCCCGGCCAGCAGCATCGCGACGCCCGCAAGCAAGATGACGGCGGCAAGACGGCTCATATCACGCACCGGCTTCGATCCCGCGGATCATGCAGATCATCTCTACGGCGGCTTCGGCGGCGCGAACGCCAGCATGACCGTGCTTCCCACCGCAACGGTCCCATGCCTGTTTCTCGTCGTTGGTCGTCAGTACACCGAAAATAACCGGCAGCTTCTCCGAAAGCGCCACGGCCGACACGCCTCTGGCCGCCTCGCCGGCCACATAATCAAAATGCGGCGTTTCCCCTCGAATCACCGCGCCCAAACAGATGATCGCGGCGAAGCGACCGGTCTGAGCCAACACCTTGGCGGCCAGCGGCAACTCAAAGGCTCCCGGAACGCGATGTACGTCGGCCCGCTGGCCTTCAATGCCGAAGCCCTTCAGTCGCTCCACGCATCCGCGCAGCAGTTCCTCGACGACAGCCTCATTGAAGCGCGCGGCCACAATGGCAATCTTCACATCCGGCGGAATCCGCGATGCCATTGCCTCGGGAAACTGTGTGCTCATGGCGACGAGATTACGCCGTCCCATGGCGTTTGGCAACTTCGCCTGTCGCACGAAATTGCCGATGGCCGCTTGACTTACGCGCCCTAGCGCGTACAAAAAGGGCATGACTCCCGCCGGTAAACGCTGGTTGCTGCGAATCTCGGAAGTCGCGCTCATCCTGGTGATCGTCTTCCTGCTTGCCATGATCTGGCTTCCGGCTTGGATCGGGACCAGACCGGGCTATTAATAGAAATGCCCCCGGTTTGCGCGTCGTCTAGGAATTAGGTTAGACGAAACGCCTCCGAGGCGGCAGAATACGCAGTCAGCCGGATGTTCCGGCATGTTGTTGGTCTGCCGCCTCGGGCGATATCAGCGTGAGGCGGCGCGGACCTTGGTTGTTTTGCAAGAATCCACGATTTTTGGGATGGAGACTCGCATGCTCCGTACTTCGGCCGGCCGCAAGCGTATCGCAAGTTTGATGCATCAGCACCGCCACGTCGAGAGCTTGGAAGAACGCCAACTCCTGGCGGCTCCGGTAATCGACACGGTGGCGGCCGTGACCGTGCCATCGCCAAAAACGGTGAACGTCCCCCTGCGCAGTTCCGATGCCGACGGCGACGCGGTGACTTGGACGGTGCAGTCCAGCAACCTGGACATTATCCCGACAATCCACACCGGCAACCCCTTTGTCGAGATCAGCGTCAGGTACGGTCCGGGCGGCAACAGCACCGGCGTGATGGTGTTTGAATTGCTCCAGGACGTGGCGCCGAAGACCGTTGCGACCTTCATTGGACTGGTCAACGGCCACTATTACGACAATCTGACATTCCACGCCGTCGTCAACGGGGCCTATATTCAGGGAGGTGACGCCGCCGGCACCGGACAGGGCGTGCCCCCCTTCTATTTCGACGATGAGTTCAATCCCGCGGCCATATTCTCCGGCGCCGGACAGTTGGCCATGGCCAACACCGCCCAGAAAGACCGCAACGGCACGCAGTTCCTGATCACCACCTCCGCACAACGGTCCCTGGACTTCAAACACACCATCTTCGGGCAGCTTGTCCGCGGACAGGAGGTGCTGGCGGCCATACAATCGCAGCCCGTCAACGCCAACAAAAACCCGCTCAATCCCGTTACCATCACCGGCGCCCGCGTGGTTCAAAACGCTACCGACGCCGTGTTGACCCTGAAAGCCAACATTGCCGGCTCGGCCGTTATTACTCTCCAGGCCAGCGACGGAGTCAACACAACCACCACGACATTCAATGCCACCGCCATTGCCGACACGGTCAACAACCTGCCGATTCTGGCTCCGCTGGCCGACGTCGTGATCACCCCCAGTCAGCTTGCCTCCCTGCCGACCCAGGATATCAACGGCAACACCTTCGTGGTTCTGCCGGAGGTCTTCGTGGCGGCCAACGATCTGGAAAACAACCCCGTCACTTTCGCCAGCACTCTGCTGCCGGTCAACGGCGCGACCCATGGCGTCAACGCGACAACCGGCAACTCAATTACGGTCAAGGCGGTGCAGGGTTACACCGGGCTGATGAAGCTCTATGCCAACGTCTTCTCGGGCAACCCGGCCAACTTCGACAGTCAGACCATCCACATTGCCCTCGGTGATTACGCCATTCATGCGACGTCAGCCAACTTCGCCGCACAGGGCGGCGTGCTGATGCCGGCCACGACGCTGGCCACGTTCACTTCCGACTTCGCCGGTTCGCTGGCGGGTGATTTCACCACCTACATCAACTGGGGAGACGGCACCAATACGCTGGACGCGAACCAGAACCCGATTCCCTCCGGCACGGTGGTGTCCGACGGAGCCGGTGGGTTCCTTGTCATTGGACAACACGCTTTCCTGGGCAACGGCCAATTCCCCGTGACCGTGACCATCGTGGGCAAGAACGGCGCCCGTGCCGTCGTGTACAGTTCGGCCAACGTCGCCGACGCGCCGCTGGCAGCAACACCTGTTGCCTTCGAGGCCGTTGTCGGCTACCCGAACAACAACATCACCGTCGCCACGTTCACCGATGCCGATATCTACTCCCGCATCGGCGAACTGTCGGCGACCATCAACTGGGGCGACGGCCTCGTCGAAACCGGGACAATCGTCTCCACTGGTCCGCAGACCTATGCGGTCAAGGGATCGCACGTCTGGAGCGCCACGGCCAACTTCGACGTCGACGTAACCATCAACAGCGTCGGCGGTTCAACGGCGACCGTCAGGAGCCTGGCCAGCGTCGTCCCACCCACAGTGGTCATTACGGCGATCCCCAACTCCACGCTGAACGAGGGCGGTGTGTACTCCTACCTTGGCGGTTCGTTTACCGACCCGCTGGGCGCGGCCTGGACTGGCACGGTGGACTACGGAGACGGGACGCCGATTCAGCCGCTGGCGATCAATCAAGCCACAAAGACCTTCACCCTGACTCATCAGTATGCGGATGACCGGACAACTCCGGCCCAGGTCGTGATCACCATCAACAACGATATCGGCAAGTTCGGCATCATGACGTTCGACGTCACGGTGAACCCGGTGGCGCCGATCGCCACCGTCGGCGGCGATATCATGGGCATTCGCCTCCTG
>CAYSSA010000153.1:5885-6661 GCA_964433485.1 uncultured Tepidisphaeraceae bacterium
CCATCACGCTGGCGGCGGAGGATCCTTCGCCGGCGGACACGGCCGCGGGCTTCACCTATCTCATCGACTGGGGCGACGGCACGGCCGTTGAGACAACATTCGCCGGCGCAACCTCGGCCACGCATGCCTTCAATGACTTGGGGGCCTTCAACGTCACGGTATGGCCGGCCGACAAGGATGGCATGATCGGGGCCCCGGCAACGACTCAGATTGTCGTTTATTCGGCACAGATGGACACCGACCCTGCCGACCCGCGCAAGCTTGCGTTGTTTGTCAGCGGCACCAACGGCAATGATGTCATACGTATTCTCGGCAGTCGCAGTAACGCCTTGGTTCGCCCGGTGATTAACGGCGAGATGGGGCCGGCTTTCCTGATTGGTGGGCGCGTTTATGTACTCGGTGGACCGGGTAACGACAACATCAGCGTGGATCCGCTCGTCACCAACGTTTGCATTCTGGATGGTTCGACCGGCAATGACGTGCTTACGGCCGGTTCGCGGGGCAATGTTCTGATCGGCGGACCAGGCAACGACCGTCTCGTTGGTGGCGGCGGCTTTGACATCCTCATCGGCGGCGCGGGCGCTGACTCCCTGACGGCCGGGCGCGGACAGTCGATCCTCATCTCCGGCAACACCGTCTACGATACCGACTATGTGGCCCTGGCGCAACTGATGGGCATCTGGGGCCGGAGTTCGGTCAGTTACAAGAACCGCGTGGCAACGATCACGCACACCAGCGCCAGCAGCGCCTACCTGAACCGCAACACGGTCTTCGGC
>CAYSSA010000153.1:6671-7606 GCA_964433485.1 uncultured Tepidisphaeraceae bacterium
GACACTTCGATCGACAAACTCGTCGGCGGTGGATCGCTCGACCTGTTCTACGCCAACACCATCACTCGAAAAGATGTCGTGCTTGGTCGCGTGAAAGCCGAGGCGCTTGTCAGCCTTGGATGATCAGGCGCAATGACTCATTCCGGCACGATCCAACTTGCGTGTTCGAGCCTTGCCGCCGACGAGTTCTGGTTCCTCCGCTGGATCGTCCGATTGCGCTGGCTGATCTTCGCGTTCGTCGCCGCCCTGCTGCTTTCGGGGTACAATGGCTACTGGCGCATCCGCAGTGATTCGGCCCTCTATCGCGGCCTGGCGCGCAGCCTCGCCTCCGGCGAAGGCTACACCTTCCGGGGCGAGCACAATCGCCAGGCCTATCCGGGATTACCGGTTCTGCTGGCCGGGATTGACCGCGTCTTCGGACGGCAGGACGACCTGAGGCCAACCGCGATCCTCTGGACTTTTCTCGCCCTTGCCGGCCTGACCCTTGTATGTCTTTACCAGCTCCTGCTCGAACACTTTCCCAAATGGGTCGCCGTTTGCGTCACGACCGGCGTGGGCATCAACAAGGAATTCGTCCAGCAGGCACATGAGGTCATGACCGACCTTCCATTCCTGCTGGGTGTCTGCCTGACCCTCCTGTCACTGGCCAGACTCCGGCGCGCGACAATGCCCTGGCGACAAACCCTCTGGGGCGGACTGCTCTGCGCGGGCGCCATCACCGCATGCTCGATGCGGCCGACCATGTGGGTACTGGTAATGGCTGCTATCGCCGCGGCGATCGGGCATACGATCCGAACGCGACAATGGAAGATCCCGGCGCTGGTTGTGGCAATTGTGGTTGCCTTTCTGGCGATTTGGGCGGCACTGGATCCGCGAGGCGGCCCGTTGTCCGGAAAGCACGAGCGCAGCGTTATTCGCCACGTCCAGACGTTCTT
>CAYSSA010000153.1:7678-10189 GCA_964433485.1 uncultured Tepidisphaeraceae bacterium
TCTTTTCCGGGCATGTACCCGAGTGCGTGTTCGGATTCGAGGTTCCCCTTTGGCTTGGCATCCCGGTTACGCTGGGCTTGTTCGGCCTGGTGGCGAGGCGGACGCGAACTCTGCCGATCTGGGGTCTCTACGGCGCGTTTACACTGCTGATGTTCGTTGGCCTCGGATCAACCCCCCGGTACGCCCTGATGGCACTGCCCATGCTGCTGGTCGAATGGGCACTGCTGTGTCACGCCCTGGCCCGGTGGCTCATACCCCTGGCGCCCTGGCGCTTCACGCCCGACTGGGCAATGCTCATTACCCTGGCGGTACCGACGGTCATCCATCTGGCCCTCAGCGGCAATCTCATCCTCGAACAACGCGGCCACCACTACAAGAACGGTTTCCGCCACACCGATTTCCTGGTCTGCTATCGAGATGGAGAAATGCTTGCGTTCAAGCAACTGGCGGACGCCATCCGACAGCATGTGCCTCAAGGACGACGAGTTCTCGGTCCGGAAGGACGCATCACCAGTTTCCTCTCGGGACGAGAGGTCTTTGACTCTGCCGAACTCTTCTCCAACAAGCCCGGCCCGCAGTGGGCGCCAACCGTCCACGCCCGAAAGATCACTTGGATAGCCTGGGGGCCTCGCTTCCGACACGAGATCCGCACGGTCAAGCTCCTGCGCCCCGCGCCGCGCGAACCCCTGCTTCAAATCGACTCGCGCGCGTGGTGGACCATCGAACCCGTCGGCAAGGATCCCGCTGGTCTTCCCAAGGGCATGTTTCTCGGCCGCTTGTATTCACCTCCTTCCGCCATGACCACCCGCAGCGCAAACCGCCCCGCCGAACCACCCTTGCCAATGCCGTGGAAAAAACTGCCGGGACTGGAGTTGCCGCCTGTGGCCAAACACCGAGCCGCAACTCGCCCGGCGCGCCAACCCTGAAACGTGGTCGTGGACGGATGTCCAGTCCGATGGCGACGGAACGGGCTGGAAGACCGAGCCTGCCATCCGCGCTGCCCGATCGAGCGCAACGTCCGGGTTCCCGCGACTACCTGCCCGCGATAATCATCTCCAGTCGCTTGTTGAATTCCTCCAGCGAAAGTCCGCCGTCTTCGATCGTCATCCAGCCGCTGTAGCCGACTTCTTCGATCGCCTGCCGCACCGCCGGCCAATCAACACTGCCGTCGCGAGGGTGAACGAACTTGCCGCCCTGACCGTTGGGATTGAGCTTGAAGTCCTTGACGTGGAGCTTGGAGATCAGGCCTCCCAGCGCTTTGATCCACTCCTGCGGCGGGGCGTACTTCACATGATTGCCAATGTCGAAATAGGCCTTGACCCAGGGACTCTTGAATGAGGCGACAAAGTGACTGAATATCGTCGGCTTGACCCACAGATTGTTCCAGACATTTTCCAGCGCAATGACCACCTTGTTCGCCTCGGCGGTGGGAATCAGCTTCCTGACGGCCTCGGTCGAGGTGTCGGTGGCGTGGTTATGCGCGTCTATATAGGCCTGATACTTCGCGTTGTCCCCGTCGGCAACCTTGACGATGTGGCCGGTTTTCTCGTCGAACTCGATCTTGAATTCCCATGCTTCGGGCATGGGCATGCCACCGATGCGGCAGGGAACCAGCAACACCGCGTCCGCGCCGTATCCGCCGGCTGCCTTCAAGGCCGCCTCGGTCGCCTCCAACGTCTTGGCGGCCCTGGCCGCATCCTTATTGTTGAACTCCGCCCAGCCGCGCAGCACGCTGTGGACGCGCATGCCCATCTTCTCGGCAATTTCCCTGGCCTTGGCGGCCTCCTCGGCGGAGACGATCGCGCTCGTCTCAACTCCGTCAAATCCAGCCGCCTTGAATGGTGTCAAGGCCTTCTCGTCAACCTTGCCGATGATCATGGCCTTGCGCAGCGTGGTCTTCATCGCCGCCGAGACCGGGTGTGTCCCAGCCAGTCCGATTCCGGCCGCGGCCGACATCGCAAGAAACTCTCTGCGGGTGGTGTTCATTCCATCTCCTTGCTGGCGTAATAGCGGTTGAGCATACTGCTTCTCTCACTCTACCCGAATCCTGGTGTTTTGTGATGGATGCCGAGTAGCCGTCAGGTGCAGGTAACAGGCAACCACACGCGCTTGCCTGTTTAGGCCGCCGAATCCAGTGCCAACACCGCTGTATTTCAGCTGCGCCCGGCTATCGGTGCCACGCCGGAGCAACGGGGCTGATCGCCTCCTCGAATGTCGCCTTGCGCCGGAAGTCGGCCGGATCATATGCGGGTTTGGCCGGATCGGGCTTCTGCCACTGCGGATGTTGCCGGCCATAGTAACTGCCATAGAACTGATAGTTGGAGTCGACCCAGCGAGCCACCCGCATCAGTTGCATCTTATCGAGCATTATTGAATGATCATCTTTGGCGTTTTTCGGGTGTTCCCGCTCGGTCAGCAGAGCCATCAGAACGCTCTTGGCACAGCCCAGGTTTCGTGGCGGCAGATACGCGCCGTTGTAGTTGCCCCGGTCACCCTCGGCAAATGAGGTGA
>CAYSSA010000153.1:10244-10910 GCA_964433485.1 uncultured Tepidisphaeraceae bacterium
ACTTCGCCGGTCAATTTCAGTCCGCCCGCCGGATCCTTGGCGCCGTGGCAGGTGACACACTTGGCATCCCAGAGCGGCTGGATATCCGTCGGATAGTGAATGACCTGCCCCGCCTTGCCGTCACCACCGTTTTCGGGCAGATCGCACGGCTGCGGCTGAGGCACGCTCGGAGCGCGGGTCAGCGCCAACGGCAGTCCGGACTGCACACCGGCCGACACACCCTGGTTCGCCTGACCGTGACAGCCGGTGCAGGAACGCATCTCGCCGGCGGCATAGTTCACATAGGTGCGCTCGCGCTGGACTTCGCGGAAATTCTCGTCAAGAGCCTGGAGGAAAATGCTGCGGTTGGCCGGCACCACAAAATGCGCTGAACCGTCCTTTTCCACCGGCACAACTCCCCACTGCACGCGAGGCCAAAGGGCCGCCTTCCAGCTGGAACTGGTCAACGAAGGGTTCCAGCGCCGGCCGGTGGACCAGTATCGCGGAATAGCCTCGTTGATGCGTATCCACTTGATCGTGCCCGGAGACACTCCGTCCATCCCCTGATAGATGTTGGAGACGGAACACACCGCCTCGTTGGCCGCCGCGTATTTCTCGTCGCGAGGCTGCTTCACCACCGGCGGCGTTGGCCGCGCCACCAGCGGCAGAGCATGCCAGCACGAGAGC
>CAYSSA010000153.1:10963-12100 GCA_964433485.1 uncultured Tepidisphaeraceae bacterium
CGTTGGCGACACTCTTGTAGTGGTCCGTCGGATTCACCTTGTAGGAAACCATGAACTGTCGGTCGTTGATGGGATAGGGATGAGTGAAGAGATGTCCTTTGCGACCGTCGCGGTCATGCACGTACTTGCCGTCGGCCGTGCGGAAATGCCATCCCGGCTCGGTGCGCCGCTGGACGAATACTTCAGGCGTTATGTTGATTACGGATTGTCGTTCGTCGTTTTCGACATAGCCCGGTTCATCCGGATCGGGGCCGGGCACGCGCGAACCCTTGCCCGTGTCGACCAGCAGAATCGCCCCAAGACAGCCGCCCTGTGGGTAATGACAGGTGCCCACGGTCACAAACCGCGTGGTGCTGCCCGGCATGGGCTGCGGATACATGTACACCGGTGTCGCGTCGTCCGCCAGTCCGTACAGTTCCTGCGGTCTGCTCCCATCCGGATTCATGGACCAGAGCGTCTTGGCGACCCGCGCGCCCTTGTCGATGTACTCCCAACGGTGATAGGCGACGCGACCATCATCCAGCACCACCGGACAGAACTCGCTCACCGGGCTGCGAGTGAGTTGTTGGACATTCTTGCCATCGGCGTCCATCCGGTGCAGGTTCGGCGCCACCAGCGCGCCCGAGCCGCCGCAGAGAATCGTATGTTCGCAGCGCGTGGACGAGAAAATGATGCCGCCGTCGGGCAGATAGGCCGGATGGATGTCGTCGGTGTGCCAGCCGCGCCGCCAGCGAGCGGCCTTCTCGGCCTCATCGGGCGGCGGGAACGAGACCTGACGCAATCCTCGGCCATCCGTGCCAACCTCCCAGACTCGGAATCCGGACGCCGGATCCTGCCGGAAATCAAAGATCACTTTCCTGGCGTCAAACGACAGGCAGATCTTCCCGATGAAACCTCTGCCTCCCGGCATCTCGGACGCCTTGACCACCGCCCGTTCGGTTCGGGTGCGGGCGTTGTAGACGTAAATGCCGTTGTCAGGAACAAACCGGTCGGCGCTGGTGCCGTTATTAATGTCCGTGTAATAATGGTCGGAGGACTAGGGTTTGCGTTTGACGAAAAGAATCTCCTCAAAACCAAGGACCTTTGGATCCAACGACAACTCAGCGGGGCTGGAGGCGGCCCCTGGGGAGGCACTCA
>CAYSSA010000154.1:0-561 GCA_964433485.1 uncultured Tepidisphaeraceae bacterium
AAGCACCACGCGCAGCCCGCCCAGCACGCCCTGAACGATCACCGCGACAAGGATCGACGCCGCCAGCAGTCGAACGGACGCTCGCGGCTCTCGCTGGCGGCATATCCAGGCCACGAACAAGATCAGCGCCGACGACAGCCAGCCCACAACCAGGTGCGGCAATGCCTTCGCCAGTGAATGAGGCGAGTGGTACAGAACGAGCCAGCCTGCTCCCGAAGCCGCCGCCAGCGCCAGCGAAGCCGTCATGGCCCGCGCCAGCCATATCCGCATATTCGGGCGGCCTCCCGGTCCGAAAGCCAGGCAGGTCAGGATAATCGACGCGAACCCCGCCAGCATTCCAAGGAGCCGGTGCGTATGTTCGTAGAACACCCCCCCGGCCTGCTGTCCAAGCCAGTAGCTTGGCGGCAGAAGAAACATGTTGTAGCCCCAACTGTTTGGCCAGTCGGGCACGGACATGCCCGCCTGATGGCTCGTGACCAATCCTCCCAGGAAAATCAGCGGAAACGTCGCCAATGCCGTGACGATGGACGCCACATGCAGAGACCGACGATATCCAGGTTG
>CAYSSA010000154.1:579-12091 GCA_964433485.1 uncultured Tepidisphaeraceae bacterium
GTTCATGCGGATTACGTCCCCAAGCATAGTCCTCGAAACAGGATACGACAACCTGACAGCACGGCTTTCTGGCATCGCCGCACGCGAATATCTGCCGGAGGTATCTTGCTTGATTAAAGACCGGTTGAGCACGGTCCAGGCGGTCGGCTTCGATTTGCCGAGCGATTGGCCGGGAAAAAAGACGCCCCTGGGGAGACAACCCAGGGGCACCATAAACCCGTATCGTGAATTTCGAACTTCAGACCTTACGACGGCGGGCCAACAACGCGAGTCCGGACAGGGCAAGAAGGCTCAGGCTGGCCGGCTCGGGAACCAGAGCGATGCCGCCGTTGGCGGTGTCACCGACGAGTTGCCAGTTGGCATACTTGACCCAGTTGTTGCCATCCCAGAAGTCAAACCAGGGCCAGTCGCCCTTGGCGGCATAGAGCTCGACGGATGAGCCGCCACCCGCCTCCCAGTAGATCAACTGGAGACTATGTTCGCCGGCCGAGAGCATGACGGTACCCAGGACGTCACCTTCGCCCTTGCCGTAATCCGCTTGCATTACGATCTTGCCGTCGATCGACAGTTCGAAGCCGTCATCGCTGTTGCAGACAAACGTATAAGGCGCCGCCTCCGGGATCGAGATGATGCCGCGGGCGATCATGGCGATATCATCTACGTTTCCGTAGGTCTTGCCGAAGAGGTTGGCATTGACGACTCCGAATCTGCCGTCATTGCCGAATCGGCCGCCGCCTCCGCTGTCCTGGATATTCAGCACGGCTGTCTGGTAGCTGTAGCGGTCGCCGGTGCCGTTGTTCAATGAGCCAACGGCCGTCGCAATGGTGTTGTTACCAAGACCACCGTTGTTAACGACTTCGGTTACATCGAAGTAACCCATGCCGCCCTGGCCACCGGTATTAACGATCGATGCCGGGGCTTGGGCCGCCGGCGGTGTGGCAATGGGCGCGGTGAGGGCGACGTTGCTGAACTCGGCGGATTCCGTCCGGCTGTTGTCGTGGGAAGTCACGGCCAAGCCGGCATAACCGGTCGCGGCCATTGACATATACTTCTGGGCGACCTTTTCCCAGCCGCTTCCGACATCAAGGAAACCCTCAACCAGAAACCAGTCGCCGCCGACATTCTTACGCTGGAGCGCGACCTTCGACGGCTGGGTACCCTCTTTCTGGTAGTTGAACATGGGCGGCTGCCCGGCGAGGTAGCGACCTTGGAAAGCGCCCAGTGGTGTACCACGGAAAGGATCCGTGACGGCAACGAAGGCGTTGACATCCTTGGTGTTGGCCGGGCCCGTGTTGATTGTATTGCGGAAGGCAACACCGAATTTGGCCCAGTCGTTGGCGGGATCACCGAGGACATTGACGCTTGCTTCAAGGCGGAAGTCGCCCGTTATCTGCTTGTAAAGGAACTGGGCGCGTTCGCCATCCCATTCCCACCAGTCGGTGCCACTGCCGGTGACGGTGTACTTGGTGCCGTCGAAGCTCGAACTTCCAACCAAAGCCGGGTTACCAGCTTCGCCAAGATCGATATTGCCCTGGAAGATGCCGATGTCTGCCCGGGCAGATCCCGCAATTGCGAGAATGCCGACAACGGCCGACGCGAGCCTGTGGTTCGTCATGATCAGATGCTCCTCTCAAGAAAACTCATCAAACCCGAGTACGCCGCACTCGGGAAGCGACATGAATTCCGTTATGAAATATATCGCGAGATTTGGCTGCCGTAGGAATCTCGGGGTGAAATCCGGGAAATCCGAGTTGTTGGCGCGTTAAGATGGGGAACTGATGAGGGTCGGTGCGGCCGGCGCTCGGCGAACGTCTGCCATTGCCCGCTGCCCCCACGCGAAGAGACAGGGGTTTCATGCTCCGGCCTTCCCAGGCAACGCCAGTCCGCGTCTACGTCTTCGCCCGGCATTTGTCAGGGACAGAGGCAAGGGTACACTGGCCGCCCGGCTGGACGGTTGTCTCAACTGACAATGCGCCATCCATGTGCAGGAGTCCAGAGATGAACGCGATTGAGTATTTGCAGGGCATCCGCGAGAAGTACGTCGGACATTATCGCGCGATTCTCCGGGCCAAACGCGATGAGGGCGTTCAATGCACCCCCGAAGTGTGGGTGAGGCCGAACGTGGAGCCTGACCGGCAAGGACCACCCCATCCGTTGTGTGTGGACATCATGGTTCAAGAGGAACCGCAACCCAGCATTGTGCTGATCGCGGGTGAAGCGACCGCAGGATCGCTGATGGCAACGATGTACACCGGCGAAGTGCCTGTGAAGGTGTATGCCGCTGTCTGGGAGTCGCTGCCGCTTTGGGTCAGGATTCCCGATCCCGACTGGTCGATGCTGGACTCCTGGCAGCAAAAATGGATGGACGTCAACCGGGCGCCGATGGACGACGAGGATGGACTTGGCGGCGTCGTTCACTATCTCGGCCGGCCGGTCGCCGAAGGCGGCGGTTACCTTTACGAACTGGATCTGGGATCGGCGCCGGTGGATGCGTTGCTGGAATTGCTCGATGCGCTGGTGGCGATGGGGGCGATTGAGATTGAAGTCGGCCGATCAGACGGCTCTGACCTTCCCGCCGACGTGCAGGCGGAGTTGCGAGAGCCGGAATTGTCCACGCAGCAGGTCGCGGAGATTGTCGCTCGCCTTATTCGAGAACTGCCCGAGGTCGAACGCGTCGAGCGGATTGGCGAGGATCAACTGGCGGTTTATTACCCCGGCGAGCAACGGGAGCGCCGAGTTTTCGTCGGCAATCTGCACCGGCTCCTGCATCGCGTCGGACCCGAGGCCCGCGTGCTGGAGATTCACCGATTCGTTCGCGGACAGCGGGAAACGATCACCGAAGAATTGCCCGATCTGGCGCAGTTGCGGCTGGTCATCAAGGACGACCGTTTTCTGGACAACGTGGTCGCCAATGCTCCGCAGATGAAAGCTCTCGCGGCCCGCAAGTTCGCCGCCGACCTCTGGCTCGTTTGCGTGTGGGATGCACCGAACGGCATGCGTTTTGTCACGGGTGAGGAGCCCGAGACCTACGGTCTGAGCCTCGATCAGATGCTGGAGCGAGCCAAACGGAATTATCTGGAAGACCGACCCGATGTCGAGCTTGCCCGGCACGGGCCGCTTCTGGTCGCTCGAACCGGCGATTGCTACGACGCGACATTATTGATCGACGACGACTGGTGGACCGAGATTGCCGGCCGGGTTCGCGGCGAACTGATTGCCTGCGTGCCTGCCCGACACCTGGTGCTCATAAGCGGAACCGCCGAACCGGGAGCCCTTGAGGAAATGCGCCGGGCTGCGAGGCGAATCGAAGAGAGCGGCGATCACCTCATCAGCAGCACGATCCTGATTCGGAAAGAGGGACGATGGGAAGCGTTTAACCCGATTCGAACCGCCGCACCGCGGCCTCCGGAAACACCCCGGCCACGTCGTCCGTGGTGGCGGTTCTGGTGAGCCAATAATCATGAAGATGTTGCTTTGCACACGCCTTGACTGAACAATCGATCGCTACCGACCATGTGAATCTGGAAAAAGGAGTTGACAATGGCAGGACCGGTCCCACCCCGGATTGACGAGCTTCTTGGCAAGGGCAAACCCTCGATCAGTTTCGAGTTTTTTCCGCCAAAATCGGCAGAGGGCTTTGCTTCGTTGTATCGGACCATCGACGACCTGCGGCCGCTTGCTCCTACGTTTGTATCCGTGACATATGGAGCCGGCGGCTCCACCCGTCAGAAGACCGTGGACCTGGTCTCGCGAATCCAGAACGAAATCGGACTCCGAGCGATGGCGCATCTGACCTGCGTAGGTCACACCTCTGAAGAGATCGGAGGCATCCTCGATCAGTTGTACTCGGCCGGCATACGCAACGTTCTGGCATTGCGCGGCGATCCACAACCCGGTCAGATGTTCTTTCAGGCGACGCAGGGCGGCTTCGCCTACGCCGATGAACTCGTACGTTTTGCCGCGCGGCGGCATCCGCTATGTCTTGGTGTTGCGGGTTATCCCGAGGGACATCCGCAATGCCTCAACCGCACGAGAGATCTGGAAAACCTGCGGCGCAAATTGGATGCCGGCGCCAATTTCGTCATCACCCAGCTCTTTTTCGACAATGCCGACTTCTACCGCTTCCGCGACACCGCCCGGGCCATGGGTATCAAAGCGCCGATCGTGGCCGGCATCATGCCGATCCTGAATGTTTCATCCATCAAGCGCTTTGTGGCCATGTGCGGCGCGAAGATCCCGCAGCACTTCCTTGTGCAGTTGGAGCGCATCGAAGCGAATCCCGAGGCTGTGTACAGGCTGGGGCTGGATTATGCCATCCGCCAGTGCCAGGACCTGCTCCAGTTCGACGTCGACGGCCTGCACTTTTACACCCTGAACAAGTCCAAGGCGACCGTGGATGTGGTCCGGGCGCTGACCCGGGCTCCAGACGGCGATTAGACCGGCGGGGCCGCCTTGGAAGGCCCTCCCGAGTGCGGTAGATTGCGAGGAGATTTGTCGGAGGCGAGTCATGCTCACTTTTCCCGCCAATCGCCCACTGGTCATCGGCATGGTGCATCTGCGCGCGCTGCCCGGTTCCCCGAGATTCGGCGGCAGCCTCAAGGAAATCCTTGACGCAGCCCGCTATGACACCGCCGCCCTGGCTGCGGGGGGCGTCGACGCGATCATGGTGGAAAACTTCTTTGACGCCCCGTTCTTCCCCGGCGCCGTCGGACCACAGACCGTGGCGGCCCTCACCGCGGCGGCCATCGCCGTGCGCGACGAGGCGCCCTTGCCGATCGGCATTAATGTCCTCCGCAACGACGGAAGGGCGGCCCTGGCGATCGCGGCGGCCACGGGCGCCGCGTTCATCCGCGTGAACGTGCTCTGTGGGGCCAGGCTGGCTGACCAGGGCATCCTGCACGGAATGGCTCACGATCTCATGCGAGATCGCGTGCTTCTGAGCGCACAGGCGATCAAGGTCATGGCCGATGTTGATGTGAAACACTCCGTGCCGCTTGCCGCCAGATCGCTGGAGGATGAGGTCGAAGACACCTTCGAGCGAGGCATGGCCGACGCGATCATCGTCTCGGGGACGGCGACGGGCAAGGCCACAAACCCGGACAAGGTGCGGGACGCCAGGCGATGGGCGCGCAGCCGCCCGGTGCTGGTGGGATCGGGCGTCACCGCCGACAGCGTGCGCGACTACGCGGGCCTCGCTGACGGGCTGATCGTTGGTTCGTGGCTTAAGCGCGATGGTGTTGCGGCCAACCCTGTGGATGTGCGCCGGGTGAAGGAATTGATGTCCGCGCTGTGATGTAATCCGCCGGGACCGGTATGGTCGTACGCTCCATTGTGGACAAGGCGAGCCTGTCGCGGGTGTTTATGGAGTTTTCGGCGGCCTGGTCCATTGCCACCGGGCGGGTGTGATCAACAGCTCATGCACATGCCCGCCGACGACGTTATCGTTTCCCGCCGTCCGGCATGCGGTTCTCATCAGTTCCCAGTGGTATGCCTTAAGCTCATCGACCGAGCCTCGGTCGGCGCGGTCACCGTCGAGCTTAGGAATCCGACTCGTTCCGCTGCCAGAAGCGATGATTGAGCCCGGTTCCCATTTTCGTTCAGCAGTGTGCAGAACGGTGCCGTCATATCTCCAGAACAGTTCCACAACCGCGGGGCCGTCATGGCGCAGGCTGAATCCGGCGATCAGAAAACCGCAGCCGATTTGCGGCTCACGGATGTCGGTCAGCCGTTTGCGGACGGGCGGGTGCGCCAAGCGTCGCAACTCATCGGCAATCTGTACGACCGTCATGTTGCCGACGTTCTGTTGCGAGATGAAGTCGGCGATGAGCTGTTCAACCGGCTTGCCGTCGATGAGGTTTTCTCCATGGTGGGAAATGGCGAGCGGATGATCGGGCACGGGAAAAATCTTCCGCAGGTCATCTCTCACGCCGGTGACCTTGCCGCCGGCGGTGGCGATCGAGCGCCCATCGGAGGTGATCAGCACTTCGCGGGCGCGGATGGTTGTGAGGATGAGGGTCATCGGGAAGCTGACTGTCTGGGCTCACTCTCACTCAATGTCGAGCAGGAATTTCAGTCGCATGACCGCCTGCTCCAGTGTCTCGGCGGATACCGCACCGTAGCATTTCCCAAGCCGTTGGGTGGAGATCGTGCGCACCTGATCGCAGATGATGAAGCTCGTTTGTGTCAATCCACCTTCTGGTGGAACAATTTGAAGATAGGAGCGCAGCGGTCGGCCCCTGGTTGTCACGGGGATCACGGTTACGAGTCCGGACGGTCCATGGTTGAGCACGTCAGTCGAGACAATCATCGCCGGGCGCGTGGCTCCTTGTTCGTGCCCCTTGACCGGATCAAAATCAACCCGCCATATTTCGCCTCTTGATGGGGACCTGGTCATGCGTTCTCCAATCCGTCATTGCTGGTCCGGTCCCACAGAGCGTTCTCCGCATCCAGACCGGCCGCTTCGCGCGGCTTGCGCCGGAGAGCCGCGTAGTCGGCGTTGAGCCCATCGAGGTAGATCCTCCGCTGACGCTCCATCACGGCTTTGTCCAAAGCCTCCTGCAGCGTCTCGCCCGTAAGGGCGGCGGTTTGTCGCAGCGCGTTGTGCGTGGGTGGTCGCAGGCGAATCGTGACGGCCATGGGCAACTCCTCTTACATGCAATACTAGCATACACAATAGTATGTAATCGGCGCATGTACAACAGGAAAACAGATAAAATGGGAGAACCTGCACCTCATCAGCTGCCGTTCTGAGATTCCTTCAGAAACCGGATGCCTGTTTGAACTCCGCACGCACGCCGGAACTCAGGTGCTTCTTCCATTTTGGCATCGGCTCCTCGCGCAACCAGCAACGCATTGCCAGGGCATAGCCGCACATGGGAAGCGTCATGTACTCCGGCTTGTAGAGACCCGTGCCCGGCCAGGTGGTCGCGGCACTGTGCCAGTGCCTCGGGGCGTTGGCCAGGAATATGCCCAAACCGTGAAAGACCACCGTCAGGTCGGTCAGGAGTTCGTTGTCGAAATCCTCGGCCGTACAGCGGTTCTCTCCGATGGTCCGAACGTGTGCCAATTCGTGGGCAATCGTACCAACCAGCAGCATCGGCTGGTCGAACTGGTTGCGCTCCAGGTGAATGGCATAAAGCGAGCCATCCTCAAAAGGCCGACTGTACCACCAATGGCCAAGCCGTCCTCATTGACGAACTGCGGCCGGTTCGCCTCTGAGTAGAACTTCAAGTCCACGAGATCGGGCGACACGTGCATGTATTCGCAGACACGGTCCAAGAGGGATCGCACAGAATCTTCTGAGCCGTCGTAATGCTCGGGAAAATACTCCGCCGTCGGCAGAACCGTAGGCGCGTCGATCATCAAGTCGGAGCCGAATTCGTCGGTCAGCCAGCGCCAGCGACGATCGATCCACGGCCGGGTCGCTGGATCGACCGGACATCGCGCGCGAAACCAGCCGAACATGATCGTCTTCCGAACGAGCGAGATCCCGCGGGATACGCTACGCCTGCCAGCCGTGCTGTTCGCGGACCTTGATCATGGCGCCGAGTATGTCGTTCCACGTCTGCTGCTGCATCATCAGGGCGTTGGGGAACATGCAGCCATCCCAGCAGACGTGCTTGCAGGCCCTGGTCAGGGCACCCTTTTCGTCGCGCAGCCAGTAGCCCGCGTGGCGAGGGATGTCCAGCTTGCCGCCGGGGTCGTTCACGGGGCAATGTCGGCCGGTTTTGTCGTGTGAGCCGGAGCCATGCACGGTGCCGTTGTTCTGGGCGACGTGGAAGTCGATGGTCCACGGGCGCAGGGCGGCTGTGAGCTTTTTCAACGCTTCATCCAGCTTGCTGCCGTCCTTCCAGTCATATCCCTGCGGCAGCAGCGAGTCCTCGGGGGCATTGTAGCCCATTGTATACAACAATGTATGCGCCATGTCGGCCTGGAAGCCGACCACACCGGGCATGTTGGTCAGTTCGAGCAGTTGGACCATTCGCCGCCACGAGTGCATGCCGCCCCAGCAGATTTCGCCTTCGGCTGCGAGTCTCTCGCCGAATTCCTGCGCGATCTTGCCGCCTTCGCGGAAGGTGGCGGCGATCTTCTTCTGGTTGCCCTCGGGGTCGGCGTACCACGGATCCACACCACTGGCCGAGTCGATACGGACCACGCCGTAGGGACGCAGGCCCCACTGTCTCAGCAGTTTGGCGATGCGGCAGGCCTTGCGAACCGCCGCCAGCCAGTTGGCCCGCTGTTTGTCGTCGCCCATCGCCGAGCCGTCGAACCAGACTGGCGCGACGACCGAACCGACGACGAAACCTCGGGCCTTGATCTTGTCAGCAATCCTCTTCAGATCGTCTTCGGAGATGTCAATGTTGACGTGAGGGTCGTAAAGAAAGAGATCCACGCCGTCGAACTTGACCCCATTTACCGACGCCTTGGCAGTCAAGTCCAGCATGGTGTCGAGGTCAATGCATGGCTCGGCGCCGGGCGAGCCTTTGCCGACGAGTCCGGGCCACATTGCGTTGTGAAGCTTGGGGAAGTTGTTGGACATGCGTTTCTCCTCGGTTTGCCAGGGGCCTGTTCAAATTGGCCCGGTCCGCTTACGGGATCTGGTATCTGCCTCGCCGACCGTCCACCCGGCCAGCCCGCACAGAATCGCTTGAAACGGGAAAAAACGCAAGTGCCGACCGCCCCGACTCAACCTTCAGCGCCACCAAGCTCGCGATTACGGAACGCCCATACGCCCAAGGTGAGCACGAACAGCACATAAACAACCGCGTAGCAGCATACCGCCGCCACATACCACCAGACCGAGGACAGCGCCAAAGCACCCGGCTCGCTGACAAACTGAGCGATGGCCAGTTTCTTGTGGACCACGTTGTCACGGATATCAAACAGTTCCAAGGCGGGCAGCACCGTCGATGCCAGAAATGCGAATGCCTTGGTGGCAGCCGATTCCCGGTCCAGGGGATAGAGGAATCGGGTAAGATTGCACAAGATATAGAGGATAATGACGACGGGCAGGTTCACCACCAGGGACACGCGTACGGAGATCGTCACGCCGATGGCCGCCAGCACTGCGATCTGCATCCAGTCGAGCAACAGAGCCGGACCCAATCCCGCCAGATGCATTTTACGTATGCCGAGCAATTCGATTGCCTCGCGGTCATCGAGAGTGCGCGCGGGAATCAGATAATCAGTCGGAATCCGCCACCAAGTCGCTATCGCGAGCACCAGGCCAAACATCGCCATCATGGCCGCGGCCGCCGTAATGATCCCAAGGTATTTGCCGACAAGCACTTCCACGCGGTGCAGGGGCTTGCTCATCAGCGTCAGCATCGTTCGGTCTTCGATTTCCTCATAGATCGACTTACTGGTTGCAAAAAGCGTGGTAATCAGAACCAGCAGACGGATGATGTCCAGGCAAACCAGTTTGAACATCGCGGTGTCTTCACTGAGCGTGAAGAACGGCAAAAGACCAAAAACGATGATGATGACGCTGCCAATCACCAGCAGCAGCGAGTAGATCGGCTGCAGTGCGGCCTCAAAAAACGTGTGCCGGGCAATGACGAACGTTCGGTTCATGGAATTGAGGATGTTGTCATGGAGCGGTGGAAAAAGCAAGTGTGAGGAATCGCCCTGATTGGGAAGCGCCCTGATAGATGAATGGATGAACGAAATCCTGAGGCGGCTGTTGGAGCGATGAAACATGGCGATGACCTCGGGCACGCATCGGACTAATCGAGGGCATCGTTCCACCCCAACACCTCATCCATCACCGGACGGATGGCGTCGTAGTCAAACCCTCTCCGAACCAGCATACCTGCCAGGCGCCTTCGGGCCGTGGCCGGATCGAGTTTTCGCAGATAGGGTGCCTTCTTCTGGGCAAGTTCGCGAGCGATGGCCATGCTGTCGGTCCGGTCGTAAACATCTTCGACCGCGCGTCTCGCCGTTTCACCTTCCACACCGGCGCGGAGCAGGTCGCGATACGCCCGACCGCGACCATGCCTGCGGTGCTCGGCCGCGGACATTGCCTTGGTGCGGGAGAATCGACCGTCATCGACGTATCCCAGCCGCCGAAGTTCGTCGAGCACTGACCCCACCAGGTCGAAGGGGTGTTTTCGTTGCAGCAGTTTTCGTTGTATTTCCGCTTCGCTGTGCAACCGCCGCTCCAACATGCGAAGCGCATCGTCCATGCAAGTCTGGTGCAGGTGCCCCTGCTGCAGGGCGGACAGTTGTTCGTCGCTGAGCGCAATGCCCTGGGCCAGACCATGCCTGGCCACGACGTTGGCCGCACAGGCAAACGCAAAACGTCCGTCGAGATGGACATTGATCCGCCTGGGGTTTCGCCGCTGTGGAACGAGTCGAGTGACTGTGGGCATTGTCGTTCAGTTTGGCACGGGAATTCCATCGACGATGCGCTGCAAGATCCTGGCCGTCACGCGGGCATCACCGCTCTGCATGTATGCCTTGCTGATAACCCGGTGGGCGCACACGGGAATCACCAGGGCCTTGACGTCGTCGGGAATGGCGTACGTTCGACCGCTGAGGATGGCGCTGGCCTGCACGGCGGCAGTCAGCGCCAGCGCGCCTCGCGGCGAGATGCCCAGGTGGATCTCCTCGTCATTGCGGCTGGCTTCCACTATGTCGAGGATGTAGTTGACGATGGCCGAGTCGAGCTTCACGCCGGGCACCTTGTCCTGCAGGGCTACGACATCGTCGCCGGTCATCACCGCCTTGAGTTCCTCCAGCCGCGTTCGAGACGGTTGCACCGTCAGCACTTTGGCCTCGGACTCGCGGTCGGGATAACCGACGGCCACGCGAATCAGGAACCGGTCGAGCTGGTTCTCGGGCAGGTAGTAGGTGCCTTCAAACTCGAACGGATTCTGTGTGGCGATGACCATGAACGGCCGCTTGAGCGTGAACGTCTGGTTCTCGAACGACACCTGCTCCTCGCTCATGGCCTCCAGCAGCGCCGATTGCGTTCGCGGCGTGGTGCGGTTGATCTCATCGGCCAAGACGATATTTGCGAAGATCGGCCCCGGCTTGAAATCAAACGTCTGAGTCTGGCCATTGAACACGCTCACGCCCAGCACGTCCGACGGCAACAGGTCTGGAGTGAGCTGAATACGGGAGAACCTGCAGTCGATGGACTTGGCCAAGGCACGGCACAGTACTGTCTTGCCGACGCCTGGCACATCCTCCACGAGCACATGGCCGCGTCCGATCAGGCCGATGAGAAGCTGATCCACCGCCTTCCCTGGTCCGAAAAAGACCGAGGCGATGTTGTCCCTGAGTCGCTGAATCCGGGGATCGGGCATGTCGAGTGTCCGGGGTTAAGGTTGGCTACTTGTTGCCGCCGGCCTTGGCCTCGTCGAGTTGCCGTTTGAGCGATTCGACCTGAATAAAGAGCTGCTGCTTTTCCCTGGTCAGCGCATCCAACTGCTTCTGCATGGCGGCCAGTTCCGTACGGGCCTTGGCGGCGTCCGCCGATTGCTGCTCGGCGGCAATCGCCCGCTGCTCA
>CAYSSA010000155.1:0-3399 GCA_964433485.1 uncultured Tepidisphaeraceae bacterium
GGAATGATGCTGTAATCTGTTTGTGTGCTTACACTGCTTGTGTTACAAGGTCCGGACAAGGGACGGCGATATGAGTTGCCCGAGGCGCCGCTTCTCATCGGCCGCGAAAGCCGCCAATTGCCGTTGACGGACAACACCGTCAGCCGCCGCCACTGCGAGTTGCATCCGCAGGGCGATGGTGAGTGGATTCTGCATGATCTGGGGAGCTCAAACGGCACCTATGTGAACGCCATCCGCATTGGCGGCCAACATCCGCTGAAACTGGGCGACCAGATTCGGGTCGGGCGGACGCTGATGGTCTTCGGAGCACAGCCCGGCGTGACGCGCACCAGTGGCGGCAACGTGAACCTGGCCGGAGAAGAGGCCGGCATGGACAGCTCGATCGTGGCGGCGATTCCATCGAGTGACGAGTCGATGGTCCTGGCGGTGCCGGAGCCGTCGGCGGCTGCCGTGTCGAACCTGAAGATGCTGTATCAGCTTCAGGCGGCGCTGGGCACCAACTTCCGTGTGGACCAGGTTCTGGAAGTGGTCATGGATCTGGTGCTGGAGCATGTCAAGGCGGACCGCGGACTGATTCTGTTCGTAGGCGAACAGAATGGCGAGTTGCAACCCAAGGTCGTCCGCGTGCGCGACGAGGGCAACCGCCGGGATGACCGGCTGCCCGTGGGCGAGCCGAAGATACTGGCTTCGCGCACCATCGTGAATCATGTCATTCAGAGCGGCCAGGGCGTGCTCTCCAGCAATGCCATGCTGGATCGTCGCTTCAGCAGCGGCAAGAGTGTTCACAGCCTCGGAATCCGCTCGGCCCTTTGCGTTCCGATCAAGGCCCGCCGGCTCGATGGCAAGCAGGGCGACGAGATCGTCGGCGTGATCTACATCGACAGCTCGGTCAAGAACTACACCTATTCCCCGGACCAGCTTCGACTGCTGACGGCGATCGGCATGCAGGCGGGGCTGGCGGTGCAGAACGCCCGCCTGTACCAACAGGGGCTGCAGGCCGAGCGCATGGCCGCCATCGGCGAGACCACGGCCGCCCTCTCGCATTCGATCAAGAACATCCTGCAGGCGTTGCGGGGCGGAGCCAACGTTGTGGAGATGGGCATCCGCGGATCGAACCTGGTGCAGGTGACCAAGGGGTGGGGTGTGGTAGAACGAAATCTACAGAAAATCTACAATTTGACAGTCAACCTCCTGGCCTACAGCAAGGACCGCGAGCCGCTGCTGGAACTGGCCGGATTGAAAAGGATCGTTGACGAGTGCGTCGAACTGATCGCGCCGGCCGCCAACAACAAGGGCGTGATGGTGGTTGCCGACATCGACAAGGATCTGCCGCCCGTGCCGCTGGACGCTTCGGGAATCCACCAGGTGCTGATGAATCTGCTGAGCAACGCGCTGGACGCGGTCCTGCCCCAGGAGGGGTTGATCCGCATCACCGGAAGATACGACAGCGAGAATCGCGAATGCGTGATCGAGGTTATCGACAACGGCGCAGGCATCCCCTCCACACTCATGCCGCACATTTTCGAGTTGTTCCACTCAACCAAGGGAAACCGGGGCACGGGGCTGGGTCTGGCCGTGGCGCGCAAGATCGTCATGGAACACGAGGGCAACATCGCCGTGCAGAGCCGCGAGCGAGAAGGAACGACGTTCACCGTGCGCTTGCCCACCGAGCATTCCCGCCTGGCTGATCCATCCCACACTCACCATCCCAGGCAGTAGCCGGACCATCACCCTTTCATCGCTTCGACGCCGCCCATGATCTCCGACAGTTCGGTGGTGATCTGCGTCTGGCGGGCGCGGTTATACTGCATCGTCAGCGATTTGAGCATCTTGTCGGCATTGTCCGTGGCCGAGGTCATGGCCACCATGCGCATAACATGTTCGCTGGTGCTGGCATCGAGAAAACACTGGAAAAAAGCGGTCTTGACCGCGATGGGCAGAAGATAGTCCAGCAATTCCCTGGGCGCAGGGGAGAAGTCGTAGATGACTTCGGAATGAAGCCCGCCCTGGACGGTCTCGGTTTCGCCGCGATGCGTCATGTCGGCGATCCCTTTCCTGGCCTGTATTTCCTTTTCCGCGGTCTGGCGGGCGATCAGATCCGTCATCTGCGACACGCCGGCCAGCGGAAGAATCGGCAAGACATCGGCCCGCTGCACGCTGGTGCTGCGGAAATCCATGTAAGCCACGTACAGCGCGTCGATCTTTTTCTCGACGAACTCCTCGATGGCCTTGTTTGACGCCTTCTCCACCTCGGCGTATAAAGGCATGTCGCCATAGTCCTGACGACTGACCATCTGCCGCTTCTGGAAGTTGAAGTACGACACACCCTTCTTCCCGCAGACATGCAAATCGACTGTCTTGCCGGCCGCTTCCTGTTCGCGGAGGAACGCCGTGGCCTTGCGAAGCACGTTGCCGTTGTAGGCGCCCGCAAGGCCCCGATTGGAGGTGATGACCACAAGGGCAATGCGATTGGAGCAATCAGCGCCCTCGGGGCGCCGAAGCAGCGGATGATCCACGTCCCCGATGGTGCCGGCCAGTTCCTGTACCAACTCGCGCACTTTCAGGGTGAAGGGCTTGGTGCCGACGGCGCGCTTGAGCGACTTCTGGAACTTGGCGGTCGCGATCATCTGCATGGTCTTGGTGATCTTGCGGATGTTCCGGACCGCTTTTCTACGTTTGACGATTGCACGAGCCTTGGCCATGAGTCCAGTCCTGAATTCTGAATCTGGCGGACCGGGCATGGCTTCACTCACCGTCACCCAGCCGCTGGAATGACGGAATGCTAATGGAAAGCGAATATCTCGCAAGCCTTGGCGGCACAGATGCTGTCGGAGTTGAATGTCATTCCGCCCTGATGCCATGGCGAAGCACCGGGCGAATCGCTAGAATCCGTCGCGGATCCTGTGATCCAGGTGAATGCGTGCATGGAAGCGCGGAAGTGTCATGGCCATTGAGTTCAACTGTTCAAAGTGCAATCAACGCAATGTCGTTGCGGGAACCCTCGCGGGAAAAAGCGTGCGCTGCCGCGAATGCGGCGCGATTGTTCGGGTTCCCGCCGACGCGGCGGGCAATCCACCCCGGCCCCTTCCGGGCGCGGGATCCACGCACGGAATGCCATCATCCCCCCCGGTTGACGGCGACCATGTGCATCCGTCGCTGACGGCGGCCGCAGGCAATGGCCTGGGGTCCGGATCGAGAACGGCCCTCGCTTCCTCGAAGACTATGTCGCGCAAGGTCTTCTGGACGATTGTGGTTCTTCTCATAGCCCTTGCCGGCGGCGGAATCTGGTTCGCCAATCGCGATCGGCAATCCGGCGACAGTGGGGTGGCCATCCCGACGACACGGCTCAATACGGTGCGCGCGGCCCAGATGGCGCCGCCGCCCGCATTTCAGAGACTC
>CAYSSA010000155.1:3423-10867 GCA_964433485.1 uncultured Tepidisphaeraceae bacterium
GGCCGAGATTACGGTGCGCGACGCCGAATCGGCTCGCCAGATCACACTCTGGATTTACCTGCCCTTGCGGCAGAAGGGATCGCCAAGATCTCTTGGTTGTGTTTTCATGGCCGCCGGCAGCCCCGGCAGCCTGCCCGGAGGCAAACTGGCGGAAGACCTGCGGGACGAGCATCTGGCAATGGTCAGGGCCGATTTTGCGGTGGTGGCCTATGACGTCGAGGGATCCCTTCCCAAGGCTGACGCCATCGGCCCGGCCGTCGTCGATCCGCTGGTGCGATTCATCGCGGCCGACGCCGGCGCCGCCGACGGAAGGCTGGCGATCGAATATGCGCTTCGTCATGTTCCGGAGGTGGATCCATCCCGCTTGTATGCTGCCGGCGCTGGTCCATCGGGATCTGTTGCGATTGTCCTGGCTGCCGCCGACCGGCGTATTCGCGGCTGTGCGGTACGTGCGCCAATCATCGAGTTCTCAGAGCCCCTGTTGCCGTTCAAGGACCGACTCAACGACTTGGTACAGGATGGATTCAGTTTCTTACACGAACAGTCTCCGATCAGGCGAGCCGGCGCAACCAAAAGCCCAATCTGGGTTTTTCATGCGGTGGATGACTCCGATGTGCCCGCATCCGAATCGGAGAGATTCGCCCGCAGTGCCGGCAACATCATCCTGATTCTGCATCCACCCATCGGCCATGCCCGGCAACGAGTGGAGGTTGGCCGGGCCGGCGCGGTTGCGTGGTTGACGCAGTTGGACAACAGGATTTCCGGTGGTCTGCGCAGCACATCGCAGCCATCCACGCAGGTCTCGACGCCATCAACGCGGCCAGTCCTTCCATTTCCTCCCGCGACTACTCGCCCGAAACCTGCCCCGCCGGCAACGCAGCCCGTGCCGGCTGAACCCGAACCGGTCGTGCCGCCAACCACACAACCGGCAACCCCTCCGGCGTCGCGCCCCGCATCCCAGCCCTCCACCCGGCCGGTCAGCGAACTCCCTCCCATAGCTCCGCCGCCCATCGATCCCACCCGACAGCGCGTCTCCGACGCGGCGGCCCGACTGATCAATCTCGGGGCCAATGTGCGCCTTGATCCGACTGGGCAATACCAGACGAGCCTGGTGGACCTGAGCGATGTAGCCGATTGGGCGAGGGCAGCCGAACATCTTCCCTTGCTCGGGAAAGTCGCCGTGGTGCATCTCAATGCCAGGCAGATCAATCCCGCGATTGCCGGAGGCTTGAAATCCCTGCCGTTTATTGCCAGGCTCGACATTGATCCGGAAGGATTGGCCGACGCCCATTTCGAGCACATTGGCACGCTGGCCAACGTGGAGGAGCTGTCATTGCTCCAGGCCGAAGTGCGCCCCAATGCCTTGAAGGCGCTGGCCGGTATGACAGGACTGCGAAAACTCAATCTGCGCGGGGCCCGCATTGAGGATGCCGCCTGTGAACACCTGGGCAAGCTGGTTTCACTGCGGACCCTCGATCTTTCCGATACCCGCATTACCGGTGCGGGAATTTCCAGGCTGAAGGGACTCTCAAACCTCGTGACCCTGCGCCTGAAGAACACTCCCGTCGCCTCGGATGCCATCGACGAGCTCCGTGCATCCCTGCCGAAGCTGAACATCATTCCCCCATGAGCCGGTCGCGGGGCATCCTCAATCATTCCAAGTCTCCTGCCCCGGATCACGACAATCGGCAACGACAGTCCGCCGAGAGTTGCTCAGATGCTGCGACTCGGACACACCGATGTTTGGCGGCGCCCCGGGCAACGCGCGGATTCCCGGTCACTTGCGCGGAGATTCCTCCTCTGGCTCCGAATAATCCGTGCGACAGGATGCCCCGCAACAATGATCGTGGACGGGCGCAGTGCCGTCTCATTCCCAAAACGCGTGCGCTGTGCAATAATGGATGTTCTTGAGCAGCAGAGGTGAACGACCATGTTTGACGCCCTGACGGAGAAACTGGGTTCCGCGATTCGCTCCTTGTCCGGCCGCGGCCGGATTACTGAAGAAAACGTGCGCGAGTCGATGCGCGAGGTGCGCACGGCACTGCTCGAGGCGGACGTGTCCTTCAAGGTGGTGAGGGAGTTCTGCGATACGGTCGTCGAGAAGGCCATCGGCGCCGAGGTCATCAAGTCGCTGCGCCCCGGCGATCTGATGATCAAAATCGTATACGAAGAACTGGCGGCCCTGATGGGGCCGGTCGACACCAACATCTATTTCGTATCGCCCGGACCGACCATCATCATGATGTGCGGCCTGCAGGGATCGGGCAAGACCACGACCTGCGGAAAACTCGCCAGGTATCTCGTGAGCAAGGGTCGGCAGCCAATGCTGTGCGCCGCCGACCTGCAGCGGCCGGCCGCCATCGAACAGTTGCGCGTGGTCGGAGAGCAGGTGGGGGTGCCCGTCTATGCGGATCCGTCGCGGGCGGCGGCGCATGGCCAGGTTCCCCGCGGCGCCGCCGTCGCCGTTTGCCGCGCCGCCGTCCATGAGGCCAAGGCAAACGGGCGCGACGTGCTGATTCTGGACACGGCCGGCCGGCTCGCTATCGACGACGACCTGATGAACGAACTTCGCGAGATCAACGGTCAGCTCAAGCCTCACCAGATCTACCTGGTGCTCGACGCCATGACGGGCCAGGATGCGGTGAACTCGGCGAAGATCTTCAACGAGAAACTCGAACTCGACGGGTTGATCCTCACCAAGTTCGACTCCGACACTCGCGGCGGGGCGTTGTTGTCGGCCAAGGTCATCACCGGCAAGCCCGTGAAGTTCCTCGGTACGGGTGAGAAGCTCGACGCCTTGGAGGAGTTCAGGCCCGATGGCATGGCCCAGCGCATTCTTGGAATGGGTGACATCCTGGCCCTGGTGAACACGGCGATCGAGAAATTCGATCAGGACGAAACGGCCCGGCTCCAGGCTCGCATGGAGAAGGGCAAGTTTACGCTTGAAGATTTCATGTCGCAGATGAACCAGGTCACCCGCCTCGGCCCGATGGGCAAGGTCATGGGCATGATTCCCGGCATGAGCCAGCTCACCAAGCAGCTCAATGTCAAGGACGGCGACATCGAAGGCCAGATGGGCCGCATGAAGGCGATATACAACTCCATGACCGCGGCCGAGCGCAAAGACACCAACCTTCTGGATTCCGCCCGGCGCCGCAGGATCGCGCGGGGCGCCGGCGTCGAACTCAACGAAGTCGGCCATTTCATGAAACAGTTCGAGATGAGCCGCGACATGATGAAAGCCATCGGCGGCATGGGGGTCGGCGGGAAGGTAAGCCTGCTGAAGAACCTGCTTTCAGGGAACCTGAACACCCTTGGAATGCCGGGCGGACCGACACTCAAAGTCAAGCGGTCAGGCCACATGGAAAAGAAGGACCGCAATAAGAAGAAACGGCGGTGACCATCGCCGGACCGGGCTCGGCAACGAGCGATTCATCCGAGGGCCGCCGCACCGTCGGGATACCGCCAACGCCGGGTCCACGCCCCTTGCTCATACCACCGGGTGCGCCTACTGGCCCGCCGGATGCTTCCATGGGGCGCGGTAGTCTCGCTTGAGCAATCTGGACGCCTCGGCATTGCCGACGATCTGTTCCTTTTCCCCATCCCAGCTGATCCTCGCGCCCGCGTCATACGAGACCATGGCCAGTTTGACGGCAGTCGTCGAGAGATGCGCATCCTCGATCAGGCACGACGGCTGTTTCCGTTCCCGAACAGCGGACAGGAACTCGGCCATGTGGGCCAGGCCGGCATCGTTCCGGGCCTGCTGCGTCTGGCGCTCCTTGTTCTTGCCGCGCGGAATGGTCACGTAACGGTCGTCGGTGACAAAGACCGTTTCCCGGTCGCCGTAGAAGAAGATGCCGTTGCTGGTTTCGGGCGTGTACTCCTCGGCGCCGAAAATGTGATGTCGCCAGACCACGGGACAGGCGTCAAACTCGAAGTGAACGGCCAGAATGTCGGGGGTGGTGATGCGTCCCTTCAGGGCATGGATGCCGCCGGCGGCGGTGACGGCCCTGGGCGCCTTTTCGCCAAGGATCCAGCGAACCTGATCGATGAGATGAATGCCCCAGTCCACCAGGTGTCCGTGACCCGTGGTCTTTTCCAGGCGCCAGTTCATGTGCCCGACCTGCGGACTGTAGGGGATCTTCGGCGCCGGCCCGCACCAGAGATCCCAATCGAGCGTCGCCGGCGGCTCAACCGGCGTGGGATCCTTTGTGCCTGCGTTGTAGTGAATCTGCGCCTCGACCTGCAGGATCCTGCCGGCCTTGCCGGACTGGATGTACTGGCGCGCCTGCGCAAAGCCCGCCGACTGTCGCCGCTGAAACCCGATCTGCACGATCCTCCCGGCCTTCCTTGCCGCGTCGACCATGGCCCGGCCTTCGCGGATGTCATAGGCGAGGGGCTTCTCGCAATACACGTCCAGCCCTTTCTCGACGGCGGCAATGAACTGCAGCGCGTGCCAGTGCGGCGGGGTTGCGATGATGACGGCATCCATGGCCGCCTGCTTGAGCATGTCTTCGTATAACTTGAACGTGGCCGGCTTTTTCCCCTGAAGTTTCTCGCATTCGGCCGCCGATTTCTCGAGGTGTTCACTGTCCACGTCGCACAAGGCCGCGATCTCGACGCCTCCGGCCTTGAGGGCGGCCTTGACATCGACCATGCCGTACCAGCCACACCCGATCAGTCCCAGCCGCAGCTTCTTTGGCTCGGTCTCGGCCGCATAAACCCCTGCCGCCAGCATGGCGCCCGCCGCGGCTCCCAGCAACTCCCGTCGATTGATTCGTGCCATGTCCAGACTCCTGATGACCGATAACGCTCTGAAGCGAAAGTGTTGTCCGCGGCTATTTCTTTCCGCGGCCGCTTCGTTAGATTATACGTTCGACCCCGGCGGCGCGACCAGACGGTACGGTGTGCGCGCGGGGGGATGCAAGGCAAAGGAAGGATATCCCAAATGGCCGTTCAACTGGAACAAAAGCTCGATGTGCGCAGAATCGGGCCAAGCCGCTGGCGCGTAGTGTGCTTTCTTGGCCGAGCCATCGTCTTCTACGGCGAGGCCGGGGCGGAAACGCCGAACTTCACCGCCACCAACGAGCTTGCCCAGGGCGATCTGGGTCAGTGGCGGGGTGTTGACCGCGGGCGCCACCTGATTGTCGGATTCGGCGGCAAAGCGATTGTCGCGCCCAAAGAGGGGGGTAAACCGGAAGAAGTGCAGGTGACTTTCGATGGCATCGCCATGGCGCTGTAGCGCTGCGACATGCAATCTCCCACTGATGACGTTCAGACCTGCGGGCTTTGCCGGCGCACCGTGCCGCGGCAGCTGATGACCCTGCACCATCTGACTCCGCGCCAGCGGGGCGGCAGGGCCGAGCATCGCGTGCCGCTGTGCAAACCGTGTCATAAGCAGTTGCACGCGGTGTTCTCCAATGCGGATCTGGCCAGGAAGTACTCTTCGCTCGAAGCGCTGCGACTTGCCGAGGAACTCCAGCCGTTTCTGAAATGGATTCGCAGGCAGAAACCGGATCGCAACTTCAAGACCATCGCCAGCAGGTCCCACCCTGGCGCGCGCAGGCAACAACGCAGGCATTCCCGCCGCCGTGGGAACTGAGTGGGGGGCCCAGCCCGCCCGCGACGGGGCGCCGTCACGCCTGCCGCAGGCACGGAACCCGCTTCTTGCGTTCGCGGCCCAGGGCATCCGCCGCGATCATCGCATCAATCAGGCTTTCCGAACTCACCTCGAACGGGTGGTTGTGGCAGAGCGACCCGGCGCCGGCGCAGACGTCGGCGATCTTCTTCAGCCGCTCCCGCGTCGGCTCCTGCAGGCCGATGTCGCTGAATGTCACCGGCAGCCCGATGGCGACCTCGAAGTCGACGATCCGGTGGATCTCCTCCGTCGGCGTGTCGTCCTCCAGGCAGAGCTGGCTGATGATGCCGAAGCCGACTTCCTCCCCGTGCATCAGGCCGCGGCACTCCGGGAACGACGGCAGGCAGTTGGCGATCATGTGGGCGGTGGCCACGCCGCAGCTTTCAAAGCCCAGGCCGGACAGAAGCGTATTGGCCTCGATCACCTTCTCCACCGCCGGCGTCACCACATGCCTCTCAACGGCCCGCATCGCCTCGATGCCGTGTTCCATCAGCGTGTCGTAGCCCAGTCGCGCGATGGCCATGGCGGCCATCGTGGCCGTGCCGCCGGCAAGATTCTGGCCGCGCGTCTGTTGCACGACCCTGGCCTCGACCCACGTCGACAGGGCATCGCCCATCCCCGCCACGAACGCCCGCACGGGCGCATCGGCGATCACCTGGCTGTCCACCAGCACCAGGTCCGGGTTCAGCCCCCAGCTTTCAAAGCCGGTGCAGTTGCCCTGCTCGTCGTACCAGACGGTGAAAGAGCTCGTCGGCGAGTCGGTCGAAGCCACGGTGGGCACGCTGACCATCCTGGTCGCGGCGGCCGCCGCCGCCGCCTTGGCCGTGTCCAGCGTCTTGCCGCCGCCAACGCCCACGATCACGTCGCAGCGGCTCTCCCGGGCGATCTGAGCCACCCGGGCGGCCTCGGCGCGCGTGGAGTCGCCGTTGAAATCCACCTCGACGGCCTCCAGTTTCGCCTCCTTCAGGCTCCCCAGCAGCCGCCCGCCGACGATGCCCCGGACGCGCGCATCCCAGAGCACCAGCGGTCTGCCCCCGACCCTGGCGATGAATTCCCCGGCCTGCCCCAGAAGATTCCGGCCCTGAACATAACGACGCGGTGCGATGAAGACCCGATTCATGAGCGATTCTCCAGGCTGAATATCTCCCTGTGACCGGCGGCCGCCCGCCGCCGCAGTGCCCGCGGCTAGGCGCGCATCTGCGCCAGCAGCCCGCCGCTGTCGTATATCTCCCAGGCCTCGGCCAGTTTCCCGCCTTCGATGCGGAAAGTGCTGACGGCGGGGCAGCGGATGGCGTTGCCTTTGGGCTGGATCCCGGCGAACTCGCCCGTGTGCCTGGCCAGCAGCGCGAAGTGGCAGTCCACCTTGTCGCCCTCGGCCAGCAGGAACTCGATCTGGATCTTCATGTCGCTGAAAACGCCGCCCAGGATCTCCCGGAAGAACCGCCGCACGCCGGCCGGGCCGGGGGCAAGCCCCGCCGGGAAGTGATGGTCCACGAAATTCCCCGACACGACCTGATCGATCCCCGACAGATCCCCCATCGCCTCCGCGTAGTAGCGGCGCACCAGCTCTTTGTTGGCTTCCAGCATGGCGATCTCCTCGGCCTACTTCGAGTCGGCCTTCTTCAGCCGGATGATCGACAGCGTGGCCGGCATCTGGTGTCGGCTGTTGCGGAATCCGGGGAACGGCCAGTCCATGTTCGACACGATCACCTCGTCGCCGCGCACCAGCGCCTCGCAGGGCTGGTCCAGCAGCCCCGTGCGCTTGTCGCCGACATCCTCGTTCTGCCAGAGCGTCCGGACCGTGCC
>CAYSSA010000155.1:10877-11525 GCA_964433485.1 uncultured Tepidisphaeraceae bacterium
GGGACGGATGATCCGGATCGCGTTGGCGGCCGAGTCGGCCACGTACAGGTTGTCCTCGGCGTCGCGGCTCATGCCGTCGCAGTTGATCATCCGCCCGGGGGCCCTGGCGAAGACCTCGTTGCCGCTGACGTTGCCCTTGTCGTCGAAGCTCAGCTTGTGGATGACGCCATCCCCGAAGAGCCCGACGAACAGATTGCCCCGGCTGTCGAAGGCGATGCCGTCGGCCCCGAAACGCCAGTCCTCGTTGCCGCTTTTGAAAGTGGCGATGACATGCCGGTCGGACGCCAGCGGAGTCTTCAGGACCACATTCTCCTCATCCACGCGGAACCGCAGCACGGCGCTGGTCAGCGGATGCGAGCCCTCCTCCAGCACCGACTCGGTGATGTAGACGTAGTCGCCCCGCACCGCCAGGCCATTGGCCACGTTGAACCCGCTGGCCACCAGCACCATCCTGGCCACCTTGCCATCCATCAGCACCAGCCTCCACAGCCGGGATTTCTGGTTCCTGTCCTTCATGTACATCATGTCGGCCAGGAAGATGTCTCCTCCGGGCCCCCGGGCGATGCCCATGGGGGCGATGCGGTTGACTGCCTCCGGCAGATTCGGATACGGAGTGGGGAACTCGTAAAACTTCTCCGCCCTGCCTTC
>CAYSSA010000155.1:11546-12039 GCA_964433485.1 uncultured Tepidisphaeraceae bacterium
GGGATTCATCGTTGAAATTCGGCGCCGACAGAAGAATGCTGTTGTCCGGCATCAGGCACATGCCGTCCGGGGTGTTGCAGTACTCCGGCAGTTCAACCAGCAGCTCGGGTCTGGGTCCCGAAGCGCACCCCGCCAGCAGGGTGAACAATCCCACGACGACCGCATGCGACCAGAAGGCTCTCATCGGTTGCTTCTCCTTCCTGCTCTGACCGGCGCTGGGCCAGTCCGTTTCCCAGGCGGAGTATACGGCCAGGGCCCTCTTTGTGCCAGCCGGCGGGCCGGGTTGCGCGGATACTCCCAAAGGGCCGACCCGACCAGGACCCGGACAACCAACCCCGGCCGCCGCGCAGGTTCCCCACCCCTCGGCAAGAGGCGCTTGGCCCCCGGCCAATGTCAATTCCCCCCTGGCGCGCGAAAATTCCCCCTTGGCGCGCGAATATTCCCCCTTGGCGCGCGAAAATTCCCCCTTGGCGCGCGAAAATTCCCCCTTGGC
>CAYSSA010000156.1:0-8844 GCA_964433485.1 uncultured Tepidisphaeraceae bacterium
ATTCCTGGACTTGGTAGAGGGATCAAGCCCCAGTGACCTTGCGTTCTGCCGGAGAAACGGACGGCGAATGTCCGATAATTGAAACGAAGACCAGCCGAGGTATTGGCCATACAGGAACCGCTGGATTGAACGCATTGTCGGCCATTGCACGGTCTGGCTTGGCGCATCGCGCAGATTTGCCACTGAATAATCGGACCTTCGTGCACATTCTTCACGAATGCTCTCGCCGACGCTTTGCTGTCTGGTCACGGTGAGTTGGTCCATGGATTGCTCTTTCAGATTCCGGCTGCTCGAATTTTGTGGTCGGGCGGTCGGAGTTGCGAAAACGGGAACGGAGTGAAGGAGAAGCGATGAATGCATTCTGCATCATAAACCCAATCGTCGGCGCGTCCGGTAATCTGGTTACCCCGGAGTCGGTCTATTCGCATCGCAAGTATGGCATCACGGGCCGCCCCATTCGGGCGACGGCCGCGTTCCGCGTGGGATCGGCTGCGACGGCCTCCAATGGCGCCGTCATCGAACATTGGATGCTGGTGAACCTAAGAACCAACACCGCCACCTTTGTCACCACGCGTAATGGACAGGCGGGCTGGAACTTCGACCCCGATGCCAATTCCTACGCCCTGGACTTCTCCCGGTGCCTGCGGACAATACAGCGATGCGAGTGCGTTGCGATTGGCGACTGTCCGGTCGCGGTTGCCGATCCGCTGTTTTCCGCCGTTGCTTCGTAGTGGCGAGGTTCGATGCGCAGACGGGACTTCCTCAAGACGTTGACGGCGCTGGCCGCCACGCCGGCGCTGGCGGCCGCTGCTGAGGCCAAGTCGGCCTATCTCTTCTGTTTTTTTCACGGCAATGGCGAAAGCGGGCTGCATCTGGCTTGGAGTGAAGATGCTTTGAACTGGCGGGCGCTTGCTTCAGACCGCTCGTTTCTCAAGCCGCAACTGGGCGGCAAGCTGATGCGCGACCCATGTATTCTGCGCGGACCGGACGGGCGGTTTCATCTTGTCTGGACGACCGGATGGAAGGACCGCGGCTTTGGCTATGCCTGCTCGGAAGATCTGGTTCGTTGGAGCGAACAACAGTGGGTGGGTGTCAATGAGAAGACCGAGGGAGCATACAACACTTGGGCGCCCGACCTGTTCTACGATCGGAAGTCAGCGTGTTTCTACATCATCTGGTCCACAACGGTGCCGGGACGGTTCCCGGAAACCGACCGCGATGGCGACCACAATCACCGGATGTATTTCACCAAGACGCGCGATTTCAAGACCTTCTCAGACGCCAAGCTCTTCTACGATCCCGGTTTCAACTGTATCGACGGAGCGATCATCGAGTTCGAAGGCAAACCGCTGTTGATCTTCAAGGACGAGCGACTGAAACAAAAGCGGCTGCGACTGGCGTTCGCCGAGTCCATCGAAGGTCCCTGGAGCAAGCCCACCGAGCCGTTCACCCGCGACTGGGTCGAAGGCCCGTCGGCGGTGCGCGTGGGCGATGATTGGATCATCTACTACGATCACTACTCACGCCCGCAATTCTACGGCGCAGTGCGCACCCGTGACTTCAAGAGCTTCGAGGACATCACTTCCCAACTGAAATTCCCGCCGAATCCACGGCATGGGACCGTGCTGGTGATCCAAGCCGATGTGCTCGATCGCCTGCGGTCTATTGATTGAAGGCCCAATGGCGAACATCTGGCCTGGGTAACTGGATGCCTGCGTTTGCTTACGCCGCGGCGTAGTCGTTTGTGGGCTTGCGCAATGCGTCGCGCGCAGGCACCGTCCGCACCATCGGTTGCGAAGCTTCTCCTGGACCGACAACCTGACCTTCGTCATCGGAAAGGACCTTGGGCATGGAAGGCCAGGCATCAGCGTAGATTCTGCGCAAACTGGTCGAGGTCTCCGATCCCCGCACGCCCAGCAAACGCCGCTCCCTGGGCCGCATGGTCAGCGCCAAACGCATGGCCGGGTATGTCCGCGGACATTGGTCGAACGTGAACGACCTGCACTGTCAACTGGACGTAAGCTTCAAGGAGGACCAGCGGCGGATTCGCACGGGGAACGGAGCCGAGAATTCCTCGCGGCTGTGCCGCATCGCCTTGAATCTGCTGAAGCGGGAGACGACCAACAAAGCCGGCATTGACGGAAAAAGAAAAGACGCGAACTGGGTTGACCAGTAGATGCTAAAGGTTGTTACCGCATGAACTTATCGGGTGTAACTCTTTTTCTTGGCGATCAGGCGGCCTGGGCCAGCGTCTTGGATTCCCAATACGACTCCCACAGCTTGCCGTAGTGCAAACATCGCAGCGCCGCCATGTGCTCGGCGCGACGTACAGGTCAGCGCGGATTGTTCAGCTTCAGCCGCTTGCCGATCGTGTTCTTGCAGGTGCCCTTGACCAGCCCGGAGCCGATCGGCAACCCCTCGGCCAGACGCGTGCGATACCAGAGACTGTCGCGGTTCTTCGACAGATAATGGATCAGCGATCCCAGCGCATCCCGTGACTTCTGATCCGCGGCCGCAACCTGATGCTCGCGCAGCCGGTCGATGAACCTGGGCCCCTCCAGGTCAATCAGTTCCTCCACCCGCGCTGTGCCCCATTGCTTGGCCTGCGGGCTGTGGGCCCCGAACATCTCCTGGGCGCAGGCATGCACATGCTCGCCCACATGGTACACGTCCACCACCCAGTCGACGTCCGCGATCAGCTTGAAGCGTTTGGCCACTTCGTCCCAAATCCATCTCGCCCCGTCCCCCAGCACGCTCAAACGCAAGGTCTTCTCCAGCCCCAGGTGTTCCAGCATCCGGTTCCACGAGAAACCAATCGCGAGACTGGTGGCGGTGGTGAACAATCGGCAGTACAAGCCGCGGTCGGAGCATCCGTGGAAGCGTGGCATGGCCCGTCGGGCCGCCCCGCGTGCAAGTCTCGCTCCGGCTGCGCCTGCGCGAGGCTTACACGCGGTAAAGAAGACGGCAGCGTGACATTTCTATCTGAGCTAACAGGGTGACATTTCTATTTCTTTACAACAGACCCGGCAACCCCTCACGGCGCGCAAAAACCGCCGGTCGAGGCCGGATGAACAACTATCCGGACACTCGGACCGGCTGGCTCACGAGGGTTCATCAAATGCGACTCGCGGCGCGTCCTCCGTTTGGAGGAATATGCAATGCCAATTGCCCTGTTCCGCTCCCTGTCGAGCCGAGGTGGGCTTTGTGGCTCCTCCGCCTCGACCGCCATATTTGTATATTACCACACACTTTTCCAACGCGCCGGCTGTTCTAAGAATTTCTGATCGGCCCGGTTCGGTCTGTGCGGCCTATGACGCCTGTGTCGGCGATGACGCGCCCAAAACGACCTTCGCGGACCCTTCCCCGTGGTTGGCCCATCCCCACAATGCCAGCGCCGACGGGATCGCCCAGGTTCCGTTTATTGAGCATGCCGTCCGGCGACAACGTATTGGCCTTGATTTCAGTGAATTCTGAAACTACCGTTTCCCTAGAGGAGCACCTCATGCCCGTTGAACTATCGGACTCCGCGTCGCAGTTGCTGCGCACAGCCCAGGACACGTTCATCCGCCGCTGGGGGGAAATGGGCGCGACCTGGGGAATCAACCGCACCATGGCCGAGATCCACGCCCTTCTTTACATCGCGGGCGAGCCGCTCTGTACCGACGACGTGATGGATCGCCTGCACATCTCCCGCGGCAACGCCTCCATGAGCCTGCGCTCGCTCTGCGACTGGGGCATCATCCGCCGCCTCCATCGCCTTGGCCAGCGAAAGGAGTATTTCGAGTCCCTTAACGACGTCTGGGAGATATTCTCCATCATCGCGGCCGAACGAAAGCGCCGGGAGATGGACCCGGTGCTTGAGACCATCAAGCAATGCCAGCGCATGCTCGAGTCGCAGAACCTCGGCAAATCTGCCGCCAACCATCCAACCGTGGCGCTGGTCCGACAGCGACTGGCCGGTATGGAGGAGTTCATGGTAGTCACGAACAAAATATTCACCCAGTTCGTCAGCAATGCCCGATCAGGGCTGTCCCGCGTGGTTCGGGTGCTGCTCAAGGCCCTCTGATCCGGCCACCCAGCAGTCGTTCACATATCAGCTCCGGTGCGGTAGACATGAGCAGAACAACAGGAGATTTCGATGATCTTGCGCGCGGTGTTCTGCGTCGTGGCATTGGCCGGGGTTTTTGGAGCGGCCTCTCTGCTGAGAGCGGCAGACGAGAAAACAGACGGGTGGGTTTCGCTATTCAATGGCACGGATATGGCCGGCTGGAAGTTGCGAAATCCCGGCGCCAAGAAGACCTGGGCGGTTTTTGCGGATGCCCGACTGCAGGTCGACAATGAGAAACAACTCGAGGGCCTCGGCGTCGGCGTGGCGGGCCATGGAACAATGGTCAACGGCGACGACGGCCGCGGCAGCGACATCATGACCGAGAAGCATTTCGGGGATTGCGAGTTGAGCCTGGAGTTCATGATGGCCAGGGGAAGCAACTCCGGCGTCTATGTCATGGGGCTGTACGAAGTGCAGCTCTTCGACAGCTTTGGCAAGCGGGATGAGGATCTTAAGACGCTGGATGTCGGCGCCATCTATGATCACCGCCCACCAGCGACCAACGCGAGCAAAACGCCCGGCCAGTGGCAGACTTTGGAGATAGTCTTCCGAGCCCCCCGGTTTGACGCAGCCGGGAAAAAGACCGAGCCCGCGCGTTTTGTATCGGTGAAACTCAACGGCAAGGAAGTCCAGAAAGATGTGGAGTTGAATGGCCCCACCACGGCCAGCCTCGGCGGCCCGGAGAAGGCGCTGGGACCCATTCTGTTGCAGGGTGACCACGGCCCGGTAGCCTACCGCAACCTGAGGATCAGGTAGGCATTCGGCAAGTGGCGGCGGTCCGTATAGCATCACGGCCTTGTGGTCGGCCCAGCCCGTGCTCTGGCCATATCCTTTGCTCGCTTTGCGCCATCGGCCGCGCCTATAGTTTCCCATTGCCCAGAGGCTGTGCAAGTGTGGTGTTGTCTGACATTTCTTTCATTTTCAAGGAGCACGCATGTCCAACCCGCAGGCCGGAATCGAATCCGCTCTTCAGGAAGACCGTCAGTTCTCTCCTCCGCCCGATTTCACCGCCAAGGCATGGATCCATTCACGGGAACAGTACGATCGCATGTATCGTCAGTCCATCGACCGGCCGGAGGAGTTCTGGGCGGACATCGCCTCCGAGCTCAAATGGTTCAAGCCCTGGGAGCAGGTCCTGGACTGGAAACTGCCCAATGCGAGGTGGTTCAGCGGCGGCAAGACCAACCTCTCCTACAACTGCCTTGATGCCCAGATCGACGCCGGCCGGGGGAATAAGACTGCCATTCTCTGGGAAGGCGAGCCGCTCGAATCAGGAAAACCTGAGATTCGCAACATCACCTACAGCCAGTTGCGCAATGAGGTCTGCCGACTGGCCAACGCCCTGCGCAAGCTCGGCGTCAAGCGAGGCGATCGCGTCACCATATATCTGCCGATGGTTCCTGAGGCGGCCGTCGCCATGCTGGCGTGCGCCCGCCTCGGTGCGGCCCATTCGGTCATTTTCGGTGGCTTTTCCAGCCAGGCGATCGTCGATCGGGTCGAGGATGCCGAATCCTCCATCATCATCACCGCTGATGGAGGATTCCGCCGCGGCCAGATCGTGCCGCTGAAGAATAATGTTGATGAAGCACTGACCATGACCGGCCGCGTCAAGACCGTCGTCGTTCTCCGGCGAACGTGCCATGAGATATCCATGACCCCCGGGCGCGATGTCTGGTGGCATGCCATCGTCGCTGACCAGCCATCCACATTCGATCCAGAAGAAATGGATGCCGAGGATCTCCTGTTCGTGCTCTACACTTCCGGCTCCACCGGTAAACCCAAGGGGATCATTCACACCACCGGCGGCTACATGGTCGGTGTCTACCTCACCGCCAAGTACGTCTTCGACCTGCACGATTCGGACATCTATTGGTGTACGGCCGACGTTGGCTGGATCACCGGCCATTCGTATGTCGTCTATGGTCCGCTATGCAACGGCGCCACCACTTTCATGTACGAAGGCGCGCCGAACTTCCCCGATTTCTCACGATTCTGGTCGATGATTGCACGACACAAGATCAGCATCTTCTACACCGCCCCCACCGCCATTCGGGCCTTCATGCGCGCGGGCCGCGAGTTCGTGGACGACCACGACCTGACCTCGCTGCGCCTTCTGGGATCGGTGGGCGAGCCGATCAATCCGGAAGCCTGGATCTGGTACCAACAGGTTATCGGCCAGGGCCGATGTCCCATCGTCGATACCTGGTGGCAGACGGAGACCGGGGCCATCATGATCACCCCCCTGCCGGGCATCACCGCCACCAAGCCCGGCTCGGCCACCCTGCCGTTCTTCGGCATCGACCCGGCCGTCGTCGATCGCGACGGCGTGGAGCAGCCGCCCAACGCCGGAGGCCTGCTGGTGGTTCGCAAGCCCTGGCCGTCGATGCTCCGCGGCATCTTCCGCGACCCTGACCGCTTCTTCCGCCAGTATTGGACGGACGTACGCGGTTTCTATTTCACCGGCGATGGCGCCCGCCGCGACTCCGATGGCTATTTCTGGATCATGGGCCGGGTGGATGATGTGCTTAATGTCGCCGGACACCGCCTCGGCACCGCCGAGATTGAGTCGGCGCTGGTCTCCCACGATGCGGTGGCCGAGGCGGCCGTTGTCGGGATGCCCCACGAGCTCAAGGGCCAGGGCGTGGCCGCCTTTGTGACCCTGCGCAGCGGCTTCCGGCCCTCGGAAAAACTGCGCAAAGAGCTGTATGAGACCGTGGTCAAACAGATCGGGGCCATCGCCCGACCCGACCAGATCCGCTTCACCGACGCCCTACCCAAGACCCGCTCCGGCAAGATCATGCGCAGACTGCTGAAGGAACTGGCCTCCGGCGGCGAGGTCCGGGGCGACACCACCACTCTGGAAGACCTCAACGTCATCGCCCGCCTGCGAAGCGCGGAAGAATGAAATCCTCGCCCCGCGGGCTGATTCAGGTTCGGAAGGTGTTGCCAGCGAGGCCTCCGGGCCTGACGGAAGCGGAGGCGATCGCGGGCCCCTGGACAAACGGCTCGGGGCCGATAACCAGAGCTGTGTAGATGAAGAGTCTGGCGGCGGGGTCCTTCCAGGCATCCGCCGCCAGGCCCATTTTCTCACCGCAAAGGCGCGTCAGAAGTTGTTCTCGATCCCAACCCGTCTCACGGGCCACCTGGGGCAGGAAGGTGCCCGTGCGCCCCTGGCAGGTCAGGAAGATGCCGTGCTGCCGCGGCTCGAAATCCAGCGTGTTGGCCGCAGGCATCAATGGTGAGAGCACGCTGACCTCGATATCGAGCCGGGGCAACTCCCGCAGTGTGATCGGATTGTTGATAAACCGCGGGTCATGGAGCGCGGAGATGGCCGAGTCATGCACGCCGACGACAAGCGGATCGGCCGACTGAATGCGACCGATGCAGCCCCGCAGGCGATGGGATGCGGCATCGTGCAGGGTCACGAAACAGCCGCAAACGGTGTTCAGGATCGCATCCTGTGTTACCGGGGGTTGGGTGTGCAGGCCCCGAAGCGATTGGACGATGGTGGACTTGGCCAAATCAAGCAGGAATCGTTGCTGGTCGGGATTGAGGTTCATTTGGGGGCATCATACCCGTCAGGAGTGCCGGGCTCCACACCGGGCCATGCCATTCACCTGCATTGACAACCATCCGCGCGTTACCTACTTTGGCCTTTGATGTTCAGACTCAGTCGCCATGGAATTCGGGAGATGGTTGTCGGCTCGGTGGTGCTGGCCGCGCTTGCGTGGGGGCTTGCGCATTTTACCGGGCGACTGTGGGCGGGGGCGCCGGTGTTACCGGTATGGGTGTGGCTGTTCGCCTTTTTCCGGGATCCTGAGCGGCCGATCCCGGCGGGCGAAAACCTGATGGTATCGCCGGCCGACGGGACGGTATCGGACATAACCGAACTCGACCATGTCGAGGCCTTGGGCGGCCCGGGCCTGCGCATCGGCATTTTTCTGTCGGTGTTCAACGTGCATGTGAACCGATGCCCATGCGACGCGCGTGTGGTGTCGGTGACCTACAAAAAGGGGCGGTTCATCAACGCGATGAACCACCACCAGGCGTCGGAGAACAACGAGGCGACCACCATCGTTCTGGCCGACCCGGAATCCAATGAGCCGATCGCGGTGGTGCGGCAGATCGTCGGGCTGATCGCGCGGCGGATCGTATGCGAGGCCAGGCCCGACGAGATTCTGGGGCGAGGTCAGCGCATCGGGCTGATCAAATTCGGCAGCCGCACGGAGTTGATCGTTGCCCGGCGCCTCGGACCAGCGCCGACAGTCCGGATCGGACAGAAAGTCCGCGGGGCGATGGATATCGTGGCGACGATCTCGCCGGGGCGGTGACCGTAAAAGATGGCGGCAAAGGAGCGGTCTATGGACGGCAACCTCAACGGACCCCGGCAGACTCGCGAGGAATGGCGCGAGCACCGGCGGCGGCGGTTTCTGAGGCGCTCGCGGCGTGCCTACATCCGCTCCGTTTATTCGCTGCCATCACTGGCAACACTTGGCAATGCCATCTGCGGTTTTGGCTCCATGTACATCTCGACGCTGGCGGCCAACGGTTCGGGAAACCAGGATCCCATCACCGTGTTCTTCGCCGGGCGGCCGTTTGTCGCCGCCGCCTATCTGATTTTTCTGGCGATGGTGTTTGATGCGCTGGACGGACGGCTGGCGCGGTTCACGCGCCACACGACGGACTTCGGCGGGCAACTCGATTCGCTGGCCGACGTGATTACCTTTGGGGCGGCC
>CAYSSA010000156.1:8910-11970 GCA_964433485.1 uncultured Tepidisphaeraceae bacterium
GATCTGGGCGATCGGCGCGCTGTACATGAGCTGTGCGGCGATACGGCTGGCCCGCTTCAACGTCTCGAATGAACACGGCGAACAGCACCACCAGTCGTTTCTGGGTCTACCCAGCCCGGCTGCCGGCGGGACCGTTGTCGCCTTTGTTCTGTTGCAACAGGAAATGGTCCATCAGAAATGGTCGCAGGTGGCCCATGCGATGGCGTGGACACTTCCGCTGGTCGTGCTGGTGGCGGGCCTGCTCATGGTCAGCCACATCCGCTATCCGCACCTGGTAAACCGTTATCTGGGCGGACGAAAGACGCCGGCGACGCTGGTTCTGATTCTGGCAATCATGCTCGGCATCATTGTCGCACATCGCTATGTGCTTGCGGTGGGCACAATCGCGTATCTGCTTTGGGGGTTGCTCGGCTCGGCGTGGCTGTGGCGAAGGTCCACGTCGGCCCAGGCCGCCCGGCCGGCGGGCGAATGAACGGGCCGCGGCGGGAGGTTGCGCCCAAGCGTTGAGTTTTGGTCCTGATGACACTTGCCAGCCTTGGTCGTCTGCCCATAATCCCGGCGATGAGCACTGCACCGATCGTCACCCGTTTCGCGCCTTCTCCCACCGGATACCTGCATGTCGGAGGCGCTCGCACCGCACTTTTCAACTGGCTTCTGGCCCGCCACCACGGGGGAAGATTCCTGTTGCGCATCGAAGACACCGACCTGGCGAGATCCACTCGCCAAGCGTGCGACCAACTGCTGGAGGATCTGCGCTGGCTTGGCCTGCACTGGGACAACGCCCAGATCATCCGCCAGTCGGAGCGGCTGGATGTGTACAACCGGATCATCGCCGGCCTGATCGACCGCGGCATGGCTTACGAGGCATGGGAAACCGACGCCGAACTGAACGCCATGCGCCTTGAGGCCGAGAAGGCCAAACGCTCGTTCATCTATCGCCGGCCGGAGTATACGTCGGCGCAAGTGGGGCGATTCAAGTCCGAGGGCCGGGTGAGTGTCGTGCGGTTCGCGATGCCCGTGAGAGAGGTGCGTTTCCATGACGTGATCCTGGACAAGGAGATCGTCGTGGGGCCGGACCAGGTGCAGGACTTTGTCATTCGCAAGTCCGACGGGATGCCGACGTACCACTTCGCGGTGGTGGTTGATGACGCCGACATGGGCATCACCCACGTCCTGCGGGGCCAGGAGCATCTGCTCAACACCATCAACCACATCGGTCTGCAGGAGGCGCTGGGCCACGCGCGCCCGGTTTACGGGCACCTGCCCATCATCATGAACATCGACGGATCGAAGATGAGCAAACGCGACCGGGACAAGAAGATCCGCCACGCCTGCATCATGTTCACGCGTAATGCCAGAAAGACGCCCGCCGAACTGGCGGCCGCGGCCGGAATCGACGCCGCAAGGCTGAAGGAATGGATCGAGGATGATGGCCAGCAGCTTGATCCGTCGGAACATGCCCTGCTCATGCCGCTGGTTGGCGTCAGGGAATCGGACCTGCCGGAAATCCTCATCAACGACTTCCGCCGCAACGGCTACATGCCGCGGGTTCTGCTGAATTTCCTCGCTCTGCTGGGATGGAACCCCGGCGGCGACCGGGAGCTGATGAGCGTCGAGGAACTGGTGCGCCTGTTCTCCATCGAGGGCATCGGCAAAGGCAACGCGCGATTCGATCGCACCAAGCTGCTTGCGTTCAGCACGCAGATTGCCGACGCTACCCCCCTGCCGGAGTTGGTCACCGCCATGCGCGACTATCTCGGCTCCAACCCCGATTCGCCCGTGAACCGGGCCAGCGACGATCAACTGGCCGCCCTGCTCAGGATGAAGAAAGGGTTCCGCACGCTGCGCGAGGTTGACGAGCCCAGCCGGTTCCTCTTTGTTTCCGACGAGGCGATTGTGCATGATCCGGCCGCCGTGGAGAAGGTTCTGAGGAAGAACGACTCGGCCGGGTTCAACGCGCTGCGCGGGATTCGGGGCGTGCTCGCCTCGCTGGAGCCATGGGAGCACAACGCCATCGAGGCGGCCGTCAAGCGGCATTGCGAATCGGGAGGGCTGAGTCTTGGGGGCGTGGCCCAGCCGATCCGGGTTGCGGTCAGCGGAGGAACGGTAAGCCCGCCGATTTTTCAGTCGCTGGAGTTTCTCGGCAAGGAGCGAACCCTGGCGCGCATTGACCGGTGCCTGGCGGCGGCCGGGTCAGGGGCGTGAAACCGGCGTTCGTGATTGATCGAGGTGGGCCATTGCCCTGGCGCTACAGCAGATAACGGGCTCGCAGGACCGCCCACTGCACGAACCGGTCGTACATCGGCCGGCGACGCCATTGCCTGAGAATGATCCTCTGGGAGTATCGGACGTCGTTTTCGAACAGATCGTGGAGCTGTGCCCCCAGGGCGCGGTTGCGGATGATGACGGCCAGCTCACAGTTGTAGTCGATGGAGCGGTAGTCGAGGTTTGTCGATCCCATCAATACGGTGTGTCCGTCGATACAGGTTGTCTTGGCGTGAAGGATGACCCCCTGGCGCTCATAGACCTCGGCCCCGGCCAGCAGGAGGCGTTCGTAGAACGATCGCTGGGCGACGAGGAGCGCCCTGACGTCGGCGCGGCCGGGAAACATCAACCGCACTCGCACCCCCCGCCGCGCCGCGGCGCACAGAGCGTCGATGAGTTCGTCCGGGGGCGCGAAGTAGGACATGGTGATATAGACACTCGTGGTTGCTTCGCGCAACAGCCTGATCAGGGTCGCCGCCGGGCTGCGCCGGCTGGGGACCGTTGCCAGCACCCCGACCTCCCCGGAAGCCTGGTTGTGGATCATCTCCATCTGCCTGAGGCGCCCGGCGGTGTTGGCGTAGCGCCAGCTTCTGGCGAAGAGAACCCGAAACAGGGAGGCCGCCGGACCCCGAAACCCCAGGGCGCTGTCGCGCCACGGCTCGCGTTCGGGCCGGCGTCTCGAGACCCACGAACCCGCATATTCGTCGCCGATGTTCAGCCCACCGAGGCCGGCCATGTGGTTGTCGATCACCAGCAGCTTGCGATGGTCGCGATTGAATGGCCGCCAGGAGTATC
>CAYSSA010000157.1:0-2973 GCA_964433485.1 uncultured Tepidisphaeraceae bacterium
AGCAACGCGTACTCAACCCAGGTTTCTACCAGGTGCTTGGTGGCGATCTGGCGGCTCCGCCACCTCCGGGCGCGACGGCCGATATGGTCGCCGGACAGGATCCGGCCCTTACCCAGCCTGGAGGCGCAGTTCAGAATTTCATGGTTGACGGCAAGTTCGATGTGACGGCGGCCTTGGCACATTATCGATCGCTCTCGCCGAAGGAACAGAACGAATTTATGAGCCGCCTGACGGCCGAGCAGAAGGGTTTGTTGTACAAGGCCCGGCAGGAAGAAGATCAGAAAGTAAACCCGGGGGGACGGCCCAACCCGAATCCGGGTGGGCGACCCAATCCGAACCCAGGCGGACGACCCAACCCTAATCCGGGCGGGCGACCGCGCGATGTCGTCGACCCGGACGTACTGCGCGAGGTGTTTGCGCAGGTCGGTCCCGGCGGGCGACCCAACCCCGGCGGCAGGCCAAACCCCGGTGGACGGCCCAATTTCCCGATCGCTCCGGCGCCCGCTCCCATCGCCCCCGTCGCTCCCATGAACCCGGCCGTGCCTGGTCAAGTGGGCGCGAACCAACTGCCGATCTGGCAATACGACGAAGAACCCGAATCGGGCAAGACTTACCAGTACCGTATTCGCGTGGTCATGGTCAGCCCGCTCTACCGGTCCAACTCCGCGGCTGAGGAAATTCGCGAAGTGTTCCTGATTAACGGCGCCTGGAGCCAGTGGTCCAAGCCCGTGGTTCTGCCCGCCAGCCTCAAGTGGTTCCTGGTGCAAGCCAGCGTCGCCGCACAGGCGGAGAAGGCGATGTTTCATGTAATCAAGTGGGAAAAGGGCAAACCCAATGTATCTCCCATGATAACGGCCGGTCCGGGCGATGCGGTTGGCGCGCCCGATAAGCTTGCCGGTGTGGACTATTCAACGGGCTGGACAGTGGTTGATATCCGGCATGTGGCCGGCGGCGACGCAAGGGTTACCCTGATCAACGAGCGAGGCGAGACGATCATCAAACGCGCTCGCCAGGACCTGATCGAGTTCAACACCGAGAAAAGCAAGTTGCCGGCCAAGGGATCGGCAATGGTCAACTGAAGCCACCGTTGTCATCGGCCGCTGCATCAACGAGACGATCGCAGAACATTCGCGTGACCACCAGGAAGCGGGAGATTCAGCACACCGGCTCGGTTTGAAACGCGCGTTGCCGATAAAGATGCTCAAATAGATTTCCTTCGTGCGGTTGGTCCCAACTGAGCTGCCAAGTGGGGACCGCGCCGAGATTGAGGCGGTCGATGTTCGGGCATGCCATCATGGCACGCCGGAAAGCCGGATCGGCCGTAATGACCGTGCCAACCAGCGTCGGGCCGATGGCCTCAGGCATCTCGCTCTTCGGACATTCGATGACGCTGGCGAAGGGGAACAGGAACTCCTTGTTGGCCAGCGGGTGTTCGCGGTCGCAGCGAATGATCGTCGGCAGCAGGTAAGAGCATCGGCCGAGGGTCTGCAGCCTCGGAGTTCCGCGAATCTTCTCACAAATATCCAGAGCTCCGGGCATGTTGCCTTCGATGATGGCATTCATACGCTGAGGCATGATGGGGTTGGCGAAGGCGGCGATCTGGGCTTCGGGATGATCGGCCGGCAGTGGCCTTATTGCGGATAATTTGCGTGCAACGGCGTCGGCGATGGCGTCGGCATTTGTCGGAGTCCAGATGGCCGATGCGTTGATGCAGGAACGACCACCGTTGGCGGCGATCGACGAGACCATCAGATCGACGTATTTCTCAAAGTCGACCGCCGCATCCTCGCCAAGAATCACCTTTGAGTAGCCCGGTCCGTGCAGTTCGACATTCGGATTGTTGCGATACGGCCGGGTTGTTGAAGCGTCGCCAAAGAGCATGGCGCGATCGACGGTGTTCAGAAGCGTTGAGGCCCCTCCATGGTCGGAGGGGTAGAAGCCGAATGCGGCTCGGGGTATTCCCGCGGCGACGAACGCCTGGATGATGCGCCAGGGTGTCCACGGCTCCTCGCGGCCGGGCTTCACCGCAACCGGCGTCTTCAGCGCGATGGCCGGGATCCACAATCCATGAACTCCGGGAGAGTTGGATGGCAGCACGGCGCCGAAAACGCGCGCCTCGCGAAACCACGAGAGCGTCCGGCCATCATCGGAGCCATAGCCCCGATCGAGAATCGAGAGATCAAACCCGCGCGTCAGTCCGGCGACAATCATCTCCATTTCATCCAGCACGCGATGAATCTTCCTCGCGTTCTGGCGACAGTAGGTACAGGGCATACCGGTAGTGGCCGAGAGCTGGGCAATATAGTCATCGAACGATTGAGAAACTTCGCCCAGCGGCAAATCGGCGTTCATGAAGCGATCGGCCGCCCGCCTGCACATGGCCAGCAGTTCCTTCATGGAGAAGTCATCGAGCACGCCATGGTCCATGCGATGGATGTCGCGGGAAATCAGACCGGCGTTGGCCATCGAAACAACCGCCACCGGTTCGCCGGTGGCGTGGTGGGTCAACTCGATGGTGTCAATGGATCGATACGGCGTGCCATGTCGGAGAATGGGAATGTGGAGGGGCATTTTGTAGTTGACGGTTGATGCTTGACGGTCGGTGATTGTCGGCGTCGTGGCACAGTCATCCCGGCGACGTTGTGGCGCACGCCACCGCGGCCGGCGCGTCCGGGCCAATTCGTTCAATCATTGGCCTGCGGAATCGTTTCGTCCAGTTCGGTAAGTTGAACGACGTAAGTGCATCCTTTGGAGGAGTTCATGAGGTTCAGTCGCTCGGCCTCGGCAACGGCATAGGCTTCGCTCATGACGATCTTCTTGACCGTGACTCGGCGGGAGAACGCGGTGTGTTCGTGGGGATGGGCGTCCACGCGAAGGATGGCATAGACCGGAAGGTGTTTGCGGCCGGAGAACATGACGTGCTATCGCCGGTTCAGTATACCCCCTCCACCACGCTCATACCAAGCCCCTGGA
>CAYSSA010000157.1:3026-3366 GCA_964433485.1 uncultured Tepidisphaeraceae bacterium
CATGGCGGACGACGGATGGCCTGATCTCGCTCCAGAAACCTCGGTATAAATGTCTCCTTCGTCAGCGTCGTCAGCATCACCCGCCCAATCCCGCCGTAGGGGACTTTCTCCTCGGCGTTCTTCGGATTGACGATCTCGACCACGGCGCGGGGCTGCGGGGCATGGTAGATGATCTCGTAATTGTCGGCCGGGTCAAAGGGCTTGTGGCACGCAAGCCCCATGAGCGTGTTGCCATAGGTCGGCACAAAATCAAGTCCCGGGACAAGTTCCTCCCTCGCAAAGCGATGGAACTGGCTGGTCATCTCCGTTCCGCCGCAGAAGATGCCGGTCATGCCGTATT
>CAYSSA010000157.1:3380-7456 GCA_964433485.1 uncultured Tepidisphaeraceae bacterium
CTTCTCGCAGAGCGCCTCCAGCAGCTTGGGCGTGGTGAACATGCATTTGATGTTTGGATGCGCCCGAAGGATGGTCAGTGCCTGGTCGATACAGTGTTGCTTGTAGAGGTTGGCCTCCTCGATCTCGCCGCGCTTGAGGCACTTGATGACCCAACGCGGATCAAGATCCACGCAGAACGCGATGCCGCCGCGATGCTGGGCCAGGTGCTCGATCGCCAGCCGAAGCCGCCGCGGGCCGGAAGGCCCGAGCATCAACCAGTCAGAGCCCCTGGGGAACGTGTCGTCGCTGAGGGTTCGGGAGAACTGCTCGTAGTCGATGCGGAAATCCTCGATCTGCAAACGACTCTTGGGCACACCGGTTGAACCGCCGGTCTCGAACACATACATCGGCCGGCCCTCAAGGCCCTTAGGAAGCCAGCGTCGCACCGGCCCGCCGCGCAACCAGTCATCCTCAAAGTGCCCGAATTGCGTCAGATCGGCGAACCTGTGGACGGTCCTGCGCGGATCCCAGTTGCGTTTGGCGGCAAAATCGAGCCAGAACGGGCATCCCGTTTCCGGCGAAAAGTGCCAGAGGATCATGTCGCGAACATGAGCATCGAGCGCCTCGCTGGCGAGGCGAAGGTTGGCTTCTGTGGGCATGGTTCTATTTCTTCTCGCTGATGGCGAACAGTTTCTCCCGAGTCATCACATAAAGGGTTCCGTTGGAAAACACCGGCGAGCAATAACTGGCGCTGCCCATGTTGTGGGTGATAATCTTCTCCTTTTCGAGCGTTCGGGAGATCGGAAAGATCGTCACGTCACCCTCCTCATCACAGAGATACAACTTGCCGTCGGCCACCATGGGAGAACTCCACATGGCCGCCTCCATATCATAGGTCCAGTGGTGCTGGCCGGTCCTGGCGTCAAGACAATGGAGGTAGCCGGAGAAGTCCGGCGCGAACACCAGTCCGTCACTTACCACAACCGTCGAGATCGTCCGGTTCATCCGGTCGCGGGCCTTCGGGTTCTTCACATCGGGCTTGCGGTCAAAGTGCCAGACGACGGCCGAATTGGGATTGGGTTTCCCCTTGCGACTGTGCCCTTGGCCCGGAGGAGCAAGCAGTTCCGCGCCCTGCGGCACCGGGTCAGCCGGAAGTTCCATGCTCACGTCCCCCGTCTTGGTAATGTCAATGCACCAGAGGTGCCCCGGACCTTCGCCATGTTCGGGATCCTGGCCGTTGGCGATGTAGCAGTAGTTGCCGACGACTACGGGCGTGGCGATCAACTCATTTCGCGTGGTCGGATAGATGGTATCCTTGTTGTTGGAATCGAACTTCCAGATGATCTCGCCCGTTTTCGCGTCGTAGGAATAGATCCAGCCGTCACCCAGCGGGCAGATCACCTGCGTGCGCCCGTTCACGGTAGCCAGAGCCGGGCTGGCCCATTGACCGTGCAGGATGCGCGCGCCCGGCGAGTTGTCGGTCCAGACAACCTTGCCCGTCATCTTCTCGAAGCAAATCACCGACGGCGCTTCAACCGCCGTCAGTATCTTGTGCGTTTCATCGACGCCGTTCCCAGTGATCATGTAGATGTAATCGCCCCAGGCAAGGGTCGAGCACGAGGTCATGTTGTGCGGAAAAACGCCCGACTTCTCCATCATGTCGTAGACCCACACCTCTTTCGCGGGCTGGCCCCGCTTCAGGGGAGACAGATCCAGGCAGACCACTTCGCAGCGGCTGGTTGCATACCAGAGCAGGTTGCCTTCAACATACGCCGTCGAACAGATTCCCTGGTATGGCCAGTCGTTTACCCGGCCGCTCTTGAGCTTTGGACTCAGCCGCTGGTAGAGAAACCTGCCGGTCTGCTCATCGAAGACCGCCAGGATGCCGGCGTCTTCAACGTACTTGGGATCGTACTTGGCCTCGTTGTTGGTGCCGACAATGACAAGACCGTTGACCACAATGGGATTGCCGTAGCTTTGCGAGCCGAGTTGGGCAACCCATTTGATGTTTCTCCCGGACTCCACGTCCCAGTCCACAGGCGGGTTCTTCTCCGGAGAAACCATCAGTCGCTCGGGCACCCGACCCCACATCGGCCAGTCGTCGGCTGAGGCCGGAAGGCAAAAGGACAATGGAAGCAGGAAGAAGAAAAGACGCGTCAGGAGATTGTAATTATGCGAAATCATGGGGATTGTGGTTTGTCTCATTTGTTTTCGGACACGACGATGTTGTCGTAGTAGATCTCGCTCTTGTAAGGCGTCACCAGCGATTCTCCGAATAAGCCGGGTGAACCTTCGATGTTGGGGCGGGGGTCGACCAGTTCGATCGTCCAGTTCGCCGGCTCGTCGTCGCCCCTCTTCCAGACCTTGCCCCTGACCAGCGCCTTGCCGCTGTCACGGGCCACGCTCAGTTTCATGCGATACCAGATATCCGGCTCCCATTTGAAGGGGATCGTCTTCAAAAGCGTGGATCCAGTCTGGCCTTCCTTGGGCAATGCGCCCGTCCAGGCCACGATCATGCACTGCTGCTGGCTGCCATAGAGCACCAGCGTATAGCGGGTATTGATGATGCCGACATCCGGCATGTACCGTCGGCCCCCCGCCGTCTTGGCGCCGACCAGCACATCGGACTCCATCGTGTAATCCGAAAGATGCGATTCGCCGAAATAGGTTCGGGCAATGTGATACAGATCGAGATCCAGCGTCTTGACCAGAACCTGATTCTTGTCCGGCAAAGCGCGTACCTGGAACTTCCCGCCCGCGCCGATCCACATCAGCGGCGGCTTGCCTGTCGGCACCCCCTCGAAGTCGATCTTGATCGGCAACTGAGGCACAACGCGCACCCTGGCAAAGCCGGAAACGGCCTTCTCTCCGGACTTGACCGTGGCCAGTACAGCGCCGGCCTGCATCGGACCCGCTTCGGCGGTGTACTTGCCCCCCGCGACAGTCCCCTTGAGGTTCCCGGCCTTGGCCGGCTCGGCCCCGGCCGGCGCGGTCGGCGGAACGGGTATCGTCAACTGGCCAATCGCCCACTCGGCAGCGGCTTCTTCCTTGAGCAATCGCCCACGGGAGTCAAATGTGCGGACTTTGAACTGCACGGACTGTCCCGGCCTCAGCACCACGTCCGCCGGGACCACCTGCACCAGCGACGGAACTTGCGACGAATCTGCCGGCTCCTCCTTCGGCATCTGCGGAATCGGGTTACTGGAATCGACCGTCTCCACAGGCTCCTTTGCACCGAAGCAGTAGGTGCCGCCGGCCGTTTGCAGGTAGAAACGTCCATTGGAAACCGCCGGAGAGCCGAAGATGAAGTACTCGCGCCCCAGTTGCTGCGCATCGGCGCTCAGTTCCACCTTGGACAAGACCTTGGCTTTCTTGCCGCCCGCCTCTGGAGGACGAATCACCACGAACCGTCCGTTGGCCTCGGCGGCGTAGATCTTGCCGTCGGCAAGAACCAGCGACGCCCGCCCTATGGTCCCCGTAACCTGCTTCCAGAGGGACTTGCCCGTGGCGATCTCGATGGCATGCACAGTGCCCTTGTTGTCGCAAATGTACGCTATGCTCCCGTCTGTTGTCGGCGATGCGAATCCGGCCTCCAGGCCGTCGATCCTCCAAAGCTCCTTTGGTTCACCCTTGTCGTTGATCTGCGCCAGATCGAGGCACACCGCGCGGCCCATCTGCGGGCTGTCAGGGCTCTCCTCCGAACTGCACGCAATCAGGCGGTTCTCGACCACCAAGACCGTGGAATTGTTGCCGCGCTTGGAGAGCTTGTACGAGAAAACCTTCTCGCCCGTGCGGGCTTTCACGCCATACACGCCGCCGTCGCCCGCTTGTGTGCAGACGATCCGCTGCCCGCCGACCACCGCCACGATCGGCGTGCCATAGGGCGCATCCACCGGCCGGCCTCCCACGCCCGTGCTCCATTGCAGCGCCCCGGTGTGTTTGTCAAACGCGTAGATGCGATGCACTCCCGGCGCATGGTCACCCCAGCCAAACGAGACTCCCGTCAGCAGCAACCGGTCCTCGTCGATCGCCGGCGACTGCGTTCTCCCGCCGAAGGTCGAGATCATGCCGAACTCCTCGGCCCGGCCGATGGTAT
>CAYSSA010000157.1:7466-8058 GCA_964433485.1 uncultured Tepidisphaeraceae bacterium
CGGCCATATGCCGCCGCCAGATGACCTTCCCATCCGTCGCGTCAAGACACACCAGGTGTCCCTGCACGCCATACCCATACACTCGGTTGGTTTCCGGATCGCCCACAACATTGCCCCAGCCCAGGCGGTGAAACGGTACCTCCGTCTGGGCCATGTTGATACGATGCTCCCAGAGCGGCTTGCCATCTCGGATGTCCACGCAGACCAGGGCTTCCTGCGTTTCCGGGCCCACAATGGTCGTCCCACTCACCTTCACCTCGCCGATTCTGGTCCACGTATACAGCCGCCCCTTCATCACAATCGGGCTCGACATCCCGGCGACGTTGTTCTTCCAGACCATATTCTCACCCGAGTCCGGATCGAACGATTCGATCAGGTTCTTCTCGCGAGAGACGCCGTTCTGTTCGGGGCCCCGCCAACTGGCCCAGTCGCTGGCGACGACATGCCCGGCCAGCGCAAGACCGACCGCAACGCTCCAAATCATGCTGCTCATTGGGTTTCTCATACTCAACCTGTGGTTACCTCCGCCGCCTGGGCGGATCTGCGCCGGAAAAACCGGCGGGCCTTCATCTCAAAACGAGGCAGGGTTCCC
>CAYSSA010000157.1:8068-11963 GCA_964433485.1 uncultured Tepidisphaeraceae bacterium
GGCGACACCAACCGCACTTCCGCACGCAAACCCAGCGCATCGTGAATCGCCTGCTCCACCCGAAGCGACAATCCCGGATCGCTGGCCGCCGCCGCCACCGGCTCGATCTCCACCGCCAGTTGCGTCATCGGCCCAAGATCATAGGCCTCGATCCGGAACTCGGCGACTCGCGGAATCCGCCGGATGATGGACTCCAGCGCGTTTGGAAACACATTGGTTCCGCGAACGCAGATCATGTCGTCAATCCGACCCAGGATCCCGCCTCGCGCCAAGGCAAAACTCCGCCCGCACGAACACCGCTCCCGCGTGAGCCGAACCTGGTCCCCCGTGCGGTAGCGAATCGCCGGCGACCCGATCCGACCGAGGTTGGTAATCACCAGTTCGCCCGGTTCGCCGTCGGGCACAGTCGTCAACGATACCGGATCGATCACCTCGGCAATACACTCAGACTCGATCAGGTGCAGGCTGCCGGGATTCTCCGGGCATTCAAATCCCAGCGGACCGATCTCCGTCATCCCCGAATGGTCGAACACTCTGGCGCCCCACGCGCTTTCGATCCGCGCCCGCACCTCCGGCACTGATCCGCCCGGCTCGCCGGCCACAATCAACAACCGCACCGGCGACGAGGCGATGTCCAGCTTCTCATACTCCGCCACCTCGGCCAGCCGCAACGCATACGTCGGTGTGCAACAGACGACGGTGATGCCCAAATCCAGAATCAGTCTCAGACGGGCGTTTGTAGTCATGCCCCCGCCGGGTACGGCCATCGCCGACAGGCTCCCGACCGAGTCGAACGCCGACCAGAACCCCAGGAACGGACCGAATGAGAACGGGAAGAACAACCGGTCGGCCGGCGCCACACCCGCAGCAGTGAACACGATTCGCCAGCACCGCTTGCACCATTCCCAGCTCTCGCGTGTGTCCAACCAGCGCATCGGCCGCCCGCTGGACGAACCCGAGGTCTGGCACAGCCGCACATACTCCCTTGCCGGAAAGGTCAGGTTCGTGCCAAACGGCGGAAATTCCGCCTGATCCTGTTCCAGTTCCCCGCGTGTCGTCAGCGGCAGCCGCGTCAATTCATGCTCGAGGGGATCAAACGACACTCCGCCAAGTTTTCGACGATAGAACGCGTTGCCCGCGAACACCTCGGCCAACATGGACTTGAGTTTACGACGTTGCAGGGCGCGCAACCCGTCGCGGTCAAGCATCTCCTCCTCGGGAATGTGGTATATCGGTCGCGGCATGGCGGATCGCTCACATCGAGCGTCATTAGTGTACGCGCGTGAATCGTCCGGCTCCCGCTTACACGGAATTTTGCATCACACAAAATAGGATGCGCCGGTCCGGCAATCCGAACGATCCCCGGCATTTGCCGGCCGACCCCGCCAATGCCTATGATCGCCCGCATGCGTTGCATTAGCTGAAGGAACCTCATGGGCAAATACACCTGGTTGCTGTTTGTTGCGGGCGCGGTGCTTACCTGGGGGGCCTACGTCGTCACCATTGATCATGGCCGCACCAAACTGGCCGAAGGCCTCCCGCGACAGTACACGATTGTTGCTGCCATGCGGGCGTTCCTGTTCATCGGCCTGGCCTATTTCGTCATGGCGGTGGTCGTTCCGGGCGTGTTTCTCGCGATGAACAAGCCCCCGGAGAATGTTGATCCGGGGTTTGGCCTGAAGGGATCTTCGCTCTCCACCATCGCCGGAGCGCTTGGTGCCGCCGGCGCCTTGTGCATCGTTTTTGCCGTGACCTATGCCCGCCGAAGCGGAATACCCTCGGCGCCGCTGCTGGTGGCCCCGCTGGTGTTCGCCTTTGCCCCCATCGTCAATTGCCTTATCAGCCTCATCGTCGATCCGCCTCAAACCAGACCGAGCCCAGTCTTTTTCCTGGGGCTGGCTCTGGCGGCGGCGGGGGCGTTCATCGTGCTCAAGTTCAAACCCGAAGCCCACACCCCACCCGCGACTCTCGCCCCGACGACCTCCCACAAATCGTGACCGGCCGGCCGGATCAACCTACACCCGGCCGTAAACGTAGTCCTTGAGGAGGTGGATCTCCGCCTTCTGCGTCGAAGCGTGATGAGCGTTGATGTCGCCGATGGATACCAGTCCCAGCAGTTGCCCCTGAGGCCCAACCACGGGCAGATGCCGGATGCGCCGATCGCGCATGATGCGACTCACATCGTCGATGTCGTCCTCCGGCAGACAACACACCAGATCACTGGTCATAACCTGTCCCACCAGCGCCTGCGATGGCGCGATCTCCCGGGCCACCACGCGGCTCAACACATCGCGTTCGGTGAAGATCCCAACCACGCGGTCTCCTTCCATCACCACCACGGCGCCGATCTTGTGCTGATTCATGATCCGCGTCGCATCCAGAACAGTCATCGAAGGCGGCACCGTGTGAACTTCCGCGCCTTTCACCGCCAGAATCTCCTGCACCATGGGCATGGGTTGCTCCTTGTGTTCAATCGCCAGACCACCCTGGCTGTTGCCGAGACCGTCAGACCTGTACTTGGAGTATACGCTTCACAATGGATGCGGATGCATAAGACCTGAAAAAAGAGAGTGCCCGGCCGCTGGAGGGCGTACGACCGGGCACTGGAGGGACAAATTCAACAGCACCCTATACTATCCAAGCCACTTTGAATTGCAACCGGAACTTGAACAAAATTTCTCAAAATAGGTAATATATAACGATTAGGTGGATTCGGTATGATGGACGAGATATCGATATCGTATTATATATCAACAACTTGTGGCGATTGGCTCTAAGCCGGGGGGCCATAGCCCGACTTGGCTCGCTTGTAGTCGGGCGTTTGCAGAATAAGTAACAGCCGACCCCACCAGCGCATCAATTGGACCATCAGATAGGACAATGGCAGCAGACCGAGGATGGTCAGTGCCCAGACCCATCCGCTGTAGGTCAGCAGGAGGGCGGCATCGTAGAGAATCAGCCAAAGCAACCCGAGAAGCATGAGGCGCTGACCGGCCTCGCGGGGTCCGGCGGCGCGATGGCGAATGAAGGCTGCCAACACCAGAAACAGAATCGCCAGCACCGGGACGATGGCCAGCCCGGGTCGAATCCACAAACCCATCGGCCGGGCCTGCTCGGCGATGACACCAACGCACATGAGATCGACGATCAACACTCCCAGGCCGACCGTCGCATGGTGGATCGGCGTCATCTGAGGCCGCTTCTGTTCCCAATTGTACGCCACCGCCGACAGCAATGTCACATGGGTGAACAGGATCAGCGGATGCCAGACGCACGGCCATTGCGGCGCCGCCACCAGGCAGTGGAACATGCGGATCAGCCCCAGCGCAATCAGCCCTGGACCAACCAGGTACTTGCCCGCGGCGTCATAGAACGCGATCAGCGCGCCAACCCACATCACCATGGCCCAGTTCTCCCAGTCGCCCGAACCGACGCGGGCATAGAGGCCGGCGCAGACGACCGCGAGCAGACCCATGATGGCGCAGATCAGATGCGCCGTCGGCAGCCGCAGCCGGCCGGAGGGAATGGGCCGGTGCGCCGCGAGCATCGAATCGCGCCGGCGGTCGATGATGTCGTTGAGGGTCATGCCGAAACCGTAGAGACCCACGGAGATCAGGGTGATCAGCAGCATGTCAATCGCCCGCCAACCCGCGACCGGCGACTGCCCAGAGGCGACCGCAAATTGCCGATTGAGAAGATAGCCCGTCAGGCTGTTGGAGACAGCCGTGAACACAAGCGCCATCCGCGTGAACTGCAGCAGCGCCAGCAGGCGTTGGGAGAATCCGATAAGCATCCACCCTACAGAGTAAACCGGAGCGGCCCGCGTTACCAGTCGGCCGTGGGGCCACGACCGTTGTTGCAGGGCATCCTGTCCCGCCGGTCATTCCGAGCCAGG
>CAYSSA010000158.1:0-3661 GCA_964433485.1 uncultured Tepidisphaeraceae bacterium
TGCCGCGCGTGAAGTTCATGCGGGACGCCACGCGCGGCGGGCTGGCGTGCGTGGTCGCCGATCTGGCGTCGCGGACCGGCCATCGCGTGGTGCTTGACGAGAGTGCGATTTTGGTGAGGCCGGAAACCCGTCACGCGGCGGAGATGCTGGGTCTGGATCCGCTGGAAGTGGCCAACGAAGGCAAAGTGGTGGTGGTGGTGGGCGGGCAGGACGCGGAGGCGGCGCTGGCCGCCCTGCGAAGCGACGGATTGGGGCGGGAGTCGCGGGTGATCGGGCGAATCGAGAAGGCCGCGAAAGGCGTAAGTGAAATTGAGACATCCATTGGCGGTCGCCGCATTCTCCAGAAACCGTATGGAGAGCAGTTGCCGCGGATTTGTTGATAAAGGAGCGTCAGAATGACACTGACAATGGCAAAGCCGGCGCCTCCGAGTACGGACAAGCGCTGGAAAATCGTTGAGGCGACGGCCCGGCGGCACGGAAACGCCGGGCACGCCCTCATTGAGGCCCTGCACACGGTCCAGGAGACGTTCGGCTACCTCGACGAGACGGCGCTGAAGTTCGTGGCGAACCTGCTGCGGCTGCCGCTGAGCAAGGTGTATGGAGTGGCGACGTTCTACCACTTCTTCACGCTCAAGCCGCAGGGTAAGCACACGTGCGTGGTGTGCATGGGAACGGCGTGCTACATTCGTGGAGCAAACGAAGCGCTGGCCCAGATCGAGAAGAAGTACGGCGTGAAAGCCGGTCAGACGACGGCCGACGGGAACCTGTCGGTTCTCACGGCTCGCTGCATCGGCTCGTGCGGCCTGGCTCCCGCGTTCGTCTTTGACGGCGAGGTCGCGGGCAAGCTGGACTCCAAGGCCGTGATTGAGCGTCTTGGAAAGTGGGAGGAAAAATGACACCGGAAGATCTCTCAAAAGTGGCGCACGACGAGCTCAGCGGTCAGACGCAGTACACGCATTTTGTCAATGTGTGCGTGGCGGCGGGTTGCCTGTCCAGCAAGAGCGATGCGGTCAAGGATGCGTTGGAAAAGCAGCTTTATCTCAAGCACATGGACAAGACCTGCAAGGTTCGCGGAGTGGGCTGCCTTGGGCTCTGCGCCGCCGGTCCGCTGGTGGCGATCGACAAGCCCGTTGCTCCGGAGAAGGAGGACGACGAGTATGTGGCGACGCCGGCCAGCCTGACGGGCATACCCCAGCAGATGTACCAGCATGTGAAGCCCGAGGACGCGGCGGAGATTCTCGACAGCGTTGGCAAGAAGCCGGTGGCCCGCATCGAATGCGACGTCAAGGCCCCGTTCTTCGCACGGCAGAAGAAGATCGTGCTGGAGAACTCCGGGTTCATCGATCCCGAGCGGATCGAGGAGTACATTGCGGCGGGCGGCTACAAGCCGCTGCTGAAGTGTCTGACGGGGATGACCTCGGCGGACGTGGTGGCGGAGGTCCAGAAATCAGGCCTTCGCGGCCGTGGCGGAGCGGGCTTCCCGACCGGCTTGAAGTGGAGCACGGTCGCCAAGGCCAAGGGTCCGACCAAGTATGTCATCTGCAACGGCGACGAGGGCGATCCCGGCGCGTTCATGGACCGGGCGGTGCTGGAGTCCGACCCGCATCGTGTGATCGAGGGAATGGCCATCGCGGCCTACGCCGTGGGCGCGCAGAAAGGCTACCTCTACGTCCGGGCGGAGTATCCGCTGGCGATCAAGCGGCTGAAGCTGGCGATCAAGCAGGCGGAGAAACTGGGCGTGCTGGGGCAGAACATTTTCGGCACGACGTTCAGCTTCACCTGCGAGATTCGCCTGGGCGCCGGGGCGTTTGTCTGCGGTGAAGAGACGGCATTGATCGCATCAATCGAGGGCCGCCGCGGCCAGCCGCGCCCGCGTCCCCCATTCCCGGCCGAGAGGGGCCTGTGGGACTGCCCGACGCTGATCAACAACGTCGAGACGTTTGCCAATGTGCCTCCGATCATCCGCGAAGGCGCCGATTGGTTCGCCGGAATCGGCCGCGACAAGAGCAAGGGCACGAAGGTCTTCGCCCTGGCCGGCGCTGTGAGGAACACGGGCCTGATTGAGGTGCCGATGGGCATCAATCTGCGGGACATCATCTACCAGATCGGCGGCGGGATTCTCAACGACAAGAAGTTCAAAGCCGTTCAGACGGGCGGACCGTCCGGCGGCTGCATTCCCGAGCAGTTTCTGGACATGCCGGTGGACTACGAGTCGCTGGCGCAGGTTGGCTCGATCATGGGGTCCGGCGGCATGATCATCATGGACGAGACTGCGGACATGGTCGACGTGGCCAAGTTCTTCATGGAATTCTGCATGACCGAATCGTGCGGCAAATGCACGCCGTGTCGGGTCGGCACCTGCCAGCTCTACAACCTGCTGGACAAGATTTCCAAGGGCGAGGCGACGGACGCCGACATCGAATTCCTCAAGGAACTGTGCGACATGGTCCGCAACACCAGCCTATGCGGGCTGGGCATGACGGCCCCGAATCCGGTGCTGAGCACCCTTCGGTACTTCAAGCACGAGTATGACGCGAAACTCAACCGCCGAGCTGAAGAGGCCGGCGTGGAGGTGGCACGATGAGCCCCACTGCACCCACTGTTGCCGTTGTCACCCTCAAGATCGACGACCGCGACGTCAGCGCCTCGGCCGATCAGACTATTCTCGAAGTAGCCCGGGAGAACAAGATCAACATCCCCACTCTCTGCTGGCTTGACGGCCTGACCGGCTGGGGCGGCTGCCGCCTCTGTCTGGTGGAGATCAAGGGCACCCCGAAACTGCTGCCGGCCTGCGTGACGCGCGTGGCCGAGGGCATGGAGGTCACGACGCAGTCTCCACGGCTGCTGAAATACCGTCGCATGGTGCTGGAACTGTTGTTCTCCGAGCGGAACCATATCTGTTCGGTGTGCGTTTCCAACGGGCACTGCGAGCTGCAGGACATGGCCCAGAAGCACGGGCTTGACCACATCAACATGCCCTATCGGTTCCCCAAGCTCGAGTTCGACAGTTCGCACGATCTGTTCCGGCTCGACCACAACCGGTGCATTCTCTGTACGCGATGTGTTCGGGCCTGCGATGAGATTGAAGGCGCCCACACCTGGGACGTTCGCGGGCGCGGCGTCGAGGCCCATGTCACCATCGATCTCAATCAGACGTGGGATTCGTCCACGAGTTGCACGATGTGCGGCAAGTGCGTCAATGTCTGCCCCACGGGCGCGCTGTCGCGCAAGGGCACCGGCGTGGCCGAGATGGAAAAGCGCCGCGATTTCCTCACCTACCTGCGAATCATGAGAGGAGCCGAATAACCATGAACAAAGTCAAAGTGGCCACCTACTGGCTCGACGGCTGCTCCGGATGCCACATGTCCTTTCTGGACATCGACGAGCGCATCCTGGCGCTGGCCGAGAAGATAGACCTGGTTCTCAGTCCGCTGGTGGACAACAAGAAGTTTCCGGACATGGTGGACGTAACCATCATGGAAGGCGCCGTGGCGACCACGGAAGACGTGGAGAAGGTCAAGAAGATCCGCAAGCACTCGAAGCTCATCATCGCGCTGGGCGACTGCGCCGTCACGGGCAACGTGCCGTCGATGCGCAACGCTTTTCCGCTGGATGAGGTGTATGACCGGGCGTACAAGGAGAACGTCGCGCTCAAGCCGCA
>CAYSSA010000158.1:3684-9168 GCA_964433485.1 uncultured Tepidisphaeraceae bacterium
AGTCTGCCGCCGCTGCTGCCGCAGGCCCGGCCGATCCACGAGTTCATCAAGGTGGACATCCATGTTCCGGGATGCCCGCCGCCGGCCGACGCCATCTTTTATGTGCTGACGGAATTGCTCGAGGGCCGGACGCCCAATCCCAGCCTCATGACCCGGTTCGGGAAATAACCAAGGAGTCAGATATGCCTCGTGAAATTGTCATAGACCCCGTGACTCGCATCGAGGGTCACTCCAAGATTACGCTCAAGCTCGACGACAACGGGCAGGTCGTGGACGCCATGTTCCACGTCACGCAGTTCCGCGGCTTCGAGAAATTCGCCGAAGGCCGCCCACTCACCGAAATGCCGGCTTTGATGGCCCGCACCTGCGGGATTTGTCCGGTGAGCCATCTCATCGCCGCTTCCAAGGCGTGCGACGCCTTGCTGGCGGTGGAGATTCCGCTGGCCGCCCAGCTCCTGCGCCGGACGCTCAACCTGGCGCAGATCATGCAGTCCCACGCGCTGAGCTTTTTCCACCTCTCCTCGCCCGACTTTGTCTTTGGCATGGACGGAGATGTCGCCAAGCGCAACATCCTCGGGCTGGCGGCCGAGCAGCCGGCCATGGCCAAGGACGGCATTCGCCTGCGGCAGATCGGACAGCAGATCATCGAGTTGCTGGCCGGCAAGCGCATCCATCCGGCGTGGACGGTCGCCGGCGGCGTGAACGAGCCGTTGACCGTGGATGTTCGAAACAAGATCGCGGCCATGCTGCCCGACGCCTATGACATCTCGCGGCGGACTCTGAAGTGGTTCAAGACCCAGTTCAGCAAATTCACGGAGGAGGCGGCCGCGTTCGCGAATTTCCCCACGCTGTTCATGGGTCTGATCGGACCCAACGGCGAGTTCGAGTATTACGACGGCAACCTTCGGTTCTGCGATGCGCAGGGTCATGTCGTTCAGGACCAGGTGCCCAACGACAAGTACCTGGACATCATCGGCGAGGCCGTTGAGCCGTTTTCGTACATGAAGTTCCCTTACTACAAGGCCCTGGGTTATCCGGGCGGGATCTACCGCGTCGGTCCGCTGGCGCGTCTGAACATCTGCGACAAGATGGGCACGCAGGGCGCCGACCAGGAATGGGCCGAGTTCCGGCAGCTCCAGCGCGGCGCGGTGCTCAGTTCGTTCCACTATCACTATGCCCGTTTGATCGAGATACTCTACTGCTGCGAGATGATCGAGCGGTTGATCAACAATCCGGAGATCATGTCGGACTATGTTCGCGCCCGGGCCCGCCCCAACCGGTTCGAGGGAGTCGGCATTTCCGAAGCTCCGCGCGGAACGCTTATCCATCACTACAAGATCGACCGCAACGGGCTGGTCACCTGGGCCAACCTGGTCATTGCCACCGGCCACAACAACCTGGCGATGAACCGGGGCGTGTTGCAGGTAGCCCAGCGGTTTGTGGACGGCAACAAGCTCAAGGAGGGCATGCTCAACCGCTGCGAAGCCGTTATTCGCTGCTACGATCCGTGCCTGTCGTGCGCCACGCATGCCTGGGGTAAAATGCCTCTGGCGATCGAACTGGTGTCGCCGGATGGACGGGTCGTGGATGAGTTGTGTCGGAAATAGCCTGTTCCCGGTCACGTCAGGAGCCGGACACTTCGGCCCTTGGCAAAGGCCATGGGAATATGGATTGCCGGCATTGCGCGAGCCCCGGAGGAGCGAGAGAACAATTCCTCCGCTCCTCCGGGGTTGTTGGCATTTGCCGCCGTGGATTCCCGCAACACGCGTCGCAAGCCGACCCGCACCGCATCTTCCCGCAGCTTTGAATATGAAAAGGACTGAATGACGACGGATTCTCGCATCCTGATCATCGGCATCGGCAGCCTGATCCGCGGCGATGATGCGGCAGGCCGGGTGATTGCGGATCGATTGGCCGAGTCGCTTCGTATGCCGGAGGTCGAGGTGATGAGCGCGCATCAGCTCACGCCGGAGATGGCCGAGACCATTGGTCTGAGCAGCCTGGCCATCTTTGTTGACGCCAGCGCCATCGATCCGCCGGGGAAGCTGGTGTGCCGGGAAGTGAAGCCATCGGAATCCATCGACCCCGGGGCTCATATCTGCACGCCTGTTTCGCTGTTGGCGTGGTCGCGCTGGCTGTATGGGCGATTTCCGCCGGCGTTTCTGTTCAGCGTGGGTGGAGAGAGTTTCGACATCACGGAGGAACTGACGCCGACTCTTCAGCAGGGCGCTGCGGAAATGCAGACGCGGATCGAGGCCTATGTGCGAGTCGTGGTGGACTGGCTTTCGGCCGGGAAACCGGGCACAATGCCCGTGCCGGATTTGATGTCGGAGCATTGAGCAGGGAGAGATGCAGACATGGAACTCTGAAAACGGAATGCTGAATGGCATTGCATTCCGCATTCATGATTGTGTCTGCGAGAATTGGAGACGGGTCCTATGCATGAGTATTCCCTTGCCGAGGCGATTCTGGAGCAGTTGAAAGAGCATGTGCCGGCCGGAGCCAAAATCCTGCGGGTGGGCATAGAGGCCGGACCGCTCCAGGGGATCGACGAGCATGCCATGCGGACGGGTTGGCAAATGGTTACCGCCGACACGCCTTTTGCGGGCGCGGCGCTGGATATCACCTACCTCCCCTGGCCGCTGCACTGCCCCGGTTGCGGAAGGGACTGGACCAGCCCCGAATTTCCGGCCAATTGCAGTTGCGGTTGTGCCGATTCTCACCCGACCGGCGGCCAGGAACTGTTGCTTGAGTCAATTACCATAGACGACTGAGGAGTTCGCTAGTATGAAGGTTCAGCTTGTTGAAAACGTCTTGAAGGCCAACGACGAAGTTGCATCGCTCAACCGCCGGCTGTTGAATGACGCCGGCATCTTCGCCCTTGATATCATCGGCGCTCCCGGCTGCGGAAAGACGGCCATGATTGAAGCCGCGACGCAGATGCTGCAGCCGGAGCTGCGTGTCGGCGTGATTGTCGGCGACCTTGCGACGCAGCGCGATGCCGATCGGATGGCTCGCTGGTGTGAGCAGGTCGTGCAGATCAACACCGGCAGGGGATGCCATCTGGAAGCCCAGCATGTGCGGCAGGCGATGGAGCGGATGGACCTGACCAGGATCGATGTGTTGTTCATCGAAAACGTCGGCAATCTGATCTGCCCGGTTGGGTTTGACCTGGGGCAGGATGTCAAGATCGGCATGTTCAGCGTCAGTGGCGGTGATGACAAGGCGGCCAAGCACCCGTTCATTGTCTGCGAGTCGGCCGTCATCCTGCTGGCCAAGACGGACCTTTTGCAGCACATTCCGTTCGACATGCAGCTTTTCCGGGATGACGTTAAACACCTGAACCCCAATGTGGATATCATCGGTATCTCGGTTCCGACCGGCCAGGGAATGGACAAGTGGGTTCACTGGATAAAGGCCAAGCGTTCCCTGCGTTTGAGCCGGGCCGAAGCGGCAAGTTCGTAGTACCGCTTTCAGGCGGTCTTCAAGAGCCGGCGTAAGCCGGGACTACTCACAAAGGAGCAGGCATGCCCCAGAATCTGAATCGTCGCAAGTTCATCGGCGTCGCCGCGGCGGCCGTCGCCGCAAAGGGATTTGTTGCCGGAGCGGCGGAGGAGGCCGCAGGCGTCAAGATCATCGGTCTGGCCGGCAGCATGCGCAAGGGCAAGAGCACGGCCCAGGCCGTTCAGATCGCGCTGGACGCCGCGAAGGCCGTCAATCCCGCGATTGAGACGGAATTGATCGAACTCTCGGGTATGAACCTCGATCCTTATCTGGCAATTGGCGCCAAGACCGTGGACAAGCCGGACGATTTCCCGGCCCTCAAGGCCAAGTTGGTTGACCCGAAGGTCAGAGGCGTGATCTTTGCTTCGCCGGTTTACATGGGGATCGTCTCCTCGCCACTGAAGAACCTCATCGAGAGGCTGATCGACTTCCGGCAGAACGGCTATCCCCTTATGAACAAGGTGGGCGGCGCCATTGCGGTGGGTGCGGGCCGTAACACAGGCCAGGAACTGGTCCTGCAGCAACTGTGTATGTTCATGCTCAGCCAGAGCATGGTCGTGGTGGGTGATGGTCCGCCGACCAGCCATTGGGGCGGCACCATGCGCGCCACCAAGGACGATGTCTCCGGCGACACCGAGGGGCTGGCCACCACCAAGGGCATGGGCAAGCGCGTGGCCGAGGTGGCGCTGAAGCTGGCGGGCGTGAAGTGAATGCCCGGAGTTGGCGAGCGGTGATCCGTGTCGTCTGCGGTTCACTGATAGCGATCTGTCAGTCACACCTGGTTCCGCAACATCTATTCGCGGCCGGTGTATAGTCTGTTACACCCAACCCCTAAGGAGTCTGTATGCGCAAGTTGCTGATTGCCTCACTTATGGCCGTGGTGCTGTCGCCGGTTTTCGCGATGGCCCAGACCAAACCCATCCGTGTATTGCTGGTCATTGGCGGCTGCTGCCACGACTACAAGAATCAGAAGGATGTCATCGCCAAGGGCCTGGCCGCCCGCGCCAATGTCGAAGTCACCATTGCCTACGATCCCGACGCCAGCACCAAGCACAAGAACCCGGTCTACGACAATCCCGACTGGGCGAAGAACTTCGACGTGATCATCCACGACGAGTGCTCGGCCGATGTCAAGGAGAAGGACCTGATCGACGTTATCCTCAAGCCGCATCGCGAGGGTCTGCCGGGCGTGGTGCTGCACTGCGGCATGCATTCCTACCGCAGCGAGGGTTTCCCGAAGGCCACCCCGTGGTTTGAATTCACCGGATGCGCCAGCACTGGCCATGGCCCGCAGCAGCCGATTGAGATCCTCTTCACCGCCAAGGATCATCCGATCGTCAAGGGAATGGAGAACTGGACGACGATCAACGAGGAGTTGTACAACAACTCCGCCGGGAAGCTGCATGATACGGCCAAGGCGCTGGCTACCGGCAAGCAGGTGCTCAAGGACAAGGCCGGACAGGAAAAGGCCACCGAATTTGTGGTCATCTGGACCAACACCTACGCGGGCAAGGCGAAGGTGTTCTCGACGACGCTGGGCCACAACACCAAGACTTGCGAAGACCCCCGTTATCTTGATCTGGTTGCCCGCGGGCTGCTGTGGGCGTGCGACAAGCTGGATGAGAACGGCAAGCCCAAGGCGGGTTACGAGGCGAAGAGGTAGCCTCGCAGCCCGGCGCCGAGACAATTCGGCGAGGGCATTGTCGCCAGGTCATTTGTTGACGCATGGATCCCACGCCGCCCTTCGCCGGGGCGGCGTTTTCTTTTCCAGGTCTGGAGGGGCGGCCCGAGCCGCGCCTCGGCGATCGTCGCCATCAGTTGGTGGCGAGGGCGGCTAACGCTGAAGCACATCCGGCCTTGCTCCGGTGGATTGTGCCGTGAAACTTTCGGGCAGGTTGTCGAATTCGAGCTTGACCACCATCACCGTGTTGGACAGCTCGTTGGCCGGCAGGTTGCGCAATCGCAGCCAGGGTTTCTGTT
>CAYSSA010000158.1:9180-11842 GCA_964433485.1 uncultured Tepidisphaeraceae bacterium
CTGGGGATCAGTTCCACGGCGAAATCGACGGGCTTTCCGGTGTTGAGCAGCGTGGCCCTTCTGGGCGCAATGTTGATCGGACGGAGCTTCACGGCATCTCCGGCGGGATCCTTGTAGAGATGCACGTAGAGCGTGTGGTCGCGGCGTGTCAGCAGGATGTTGCGGTTGGGCGTCAGATCGGAAGCGGGGCGCACATTTTCCAGGGACTCCTTTACAGATGCGTACCACCGGCCGATACGATTGAGGATGGCGGTGGCGGCCTCGGGGATGGCGCCCTCTCCGGTGGGCCCGACGTTCAGGAGATAGTTGGCATCGCGCGCCAGATAGCGGTCGATGGAGCGGATCAGATGGCGGTCGGTGTAGTAGTCCTCGTTCGCACGGTAGCCCCATGATTCCATGCCGATGGACTGACAAGCCTCGGTGGGGCGGTCAAAGGCCACGGAATCATCCTTTTCATAATCCCGCTCGGGCGTGCCGAAATCGCCCTCGTCAAAGCCGCGGTTGTTGATGACGGCTTTGGGTTGGAGCTTTCGGATCATATCGTTGATGGAGCGGTCCACATGCTTTGGAACATTCATGTCCCACCAGAACCCGGCCAGCTCGCCGTAGTTGACGCAGAGTTCCCGCACCTGGCCCTTCAGGAACTCCAGGTATTTGAGCCAGTCGGGTTGGTCGCCGGGCTGCGGCGGAAGCTCGTGGTGTCGGCCTTCGTTGGGGTAGTTGGGGTGGTGCCAGTCGGCGATGGAGTAGTACAGGCAGACGGGAAACCCTCGGCGATGGCATGCGTTGACGAGCATCTTGAGCACATCCTTGCCGTAGGGAGTGTTCATCGTGTTGTATTTTGTGAGCTTCGTATCAAACAGGCAGAAACCGTCATGGTGCTTCGTGGTCAGGCAGATGTATTTCATCCCCGCGCCGGTCGCCAGATCGAGCCACTCGTCGGGATTGTATTTGACGGGGTTCCACTTTTCCGCCAGTTTCACGTACTCGGCTCGCGGGATGCGCCTTCGCCACTGGTCCTGCTCGTGCCAGCCGTCAATGGAGTACAAACCCCAGTGGACAAACATGCCGAAGCGCTTTTCAAAGAACCAGTCGCGACCATCGCCAAATCGCGGGATGGACTTGGGTTTGGCGGGTTTGGCCGTTGCCGGGGCCGCGGCCAGGAGTTCTGAAGCGGGAACTGCAACAGTGCCGGCGGCACCGGCCACGACTTGGAGGAATGAGCGTCGATTCATGGTGTGCCAAGGGTAACACGATTTTGCCCGATGGGCCAAGTGGCGGGCGTAGGTGGGGTCCAGGACCATTGTTGGGCGAAGTGGTCTCGACCGGTCATGCGGAGCGAAGCGACACATTTCCGCATTCCCCGGCGTTTGGTGCGCGCGAAACAGTAACCAACTGGTCGGACACGGAGATGCCTCACTTCGCGCGGAATGCCCCCAAGCGGCAAAGGATCGACATCAACGGTCGCGGACCCGCGTATAGCTCTCGAAGTTTGGCGGCCGGGTGCGGAATTTAAGGAACTTTTGGCGGCTCAGGGCGTCGGAGTGGACAGAGAAAGGACGCGATCATGAAGCTATCACGAAGAACTGTGCTGGGTGCGATGCTGGCGGCGGCGGTGGGAGATTCGGTCTGGTCCGCGGAAGCCAACGCCGTTTCACTTTCGCCTTTTACGGCCGAGATGTACAGACAACTTGCGGAGATTGAGGGTAACGCCATCAAGTATTGCGCAGGCGGTCGCGACGTTGCGGGAGGGCGCGCGCGGCGAAACGGCAGAGGAGATTCTCAAGGCCCTGCGGCTTTCGCCCGAGGGAATCGGGACGGTGTTTGCTCCGCTCAAGCGACTGGCGGGGGGCGACGATTCGGCCGTGGCGTTATCCAACGCCAACGCCGTGTGGGTGGAGCAGTCATTCCCCTTGCGCAGGGAGTTTGCAGATACATTGAGAGAGCGATACCTGGCGGCCGGATTCAACTGTGATTTCAAGCGTAGCCCCGACGCTGAGCGCATTCGCATCAATCGGTGGGTGGAGGCCCAGACGCGAGACCGCATCAAGGATCTCATCGCGCCGGGTTTGATTGATGCGGCGGTGCGGATGGTACTGGTCAATGCCATTTACTTTAAGGCCACATGGCAGCATCGGTTTATGTCTCGGGCCACCAGCGAACAGGACTTCACGCTGGCCGATGGAAAGAAGACGAAGGTGATGCTCATGAGCCGGAGCAACACTCCGGCCGGGTTTTATCAGGACGAGCAGTTGCAGGTGCTGGATCTGCCCTACAAGGGCGGCGGGCTTTCGATGCTGATCGTCCTGCCGCGTCGGCACGATGGTCTGCCGGCGCTGGAAAAGGAGCTGACCGGCGCGAGACTGGATGAACTGGCAGAGAAGGCGAAACCGGCGAACGTGCTGGTGCAGTTGCCGCGATTCAAGTTCACGGTGGAGTACGATCTGAATGCGGCTTTAAAGGCTGTGGGCATACGCCGGGCATTTGTGTTCGGGCAGGCCGATCTGACAGGAGTCAGCGATTCGACCGAGGCGAAACTGCTGTATGTAAGCAAGGTGATACACAAGGCATTTGTTGAGGTCAACGAGGAAGGCACCGAGGCGGCTGCGGTGACGGCGGTGCAGATGGCCCGCGCCACCGCCATGATGAACCCTGTCAAGCC
>CAYSSA010000159.1:0-7449 GCA_964433485.1 uncultured Tepidisphaeraceae bacterium
GCCGGATCGGTTCTCGCGCGGGGCTGTCAAGCATGCCTCGTCGGCCGGGCATCAGCGGCTCGGGGCGCCTTTGGATCATCGGATCCGGGCGGAAATCCTGGCGGTTGCGTCCTTCCTGCATGGCCGGGCCTCGACCCATGCCCGGTCCTTGCGGCCGCATGGCCCGCGGACCTCTTCCGTCCGGTGGTCCAAGTCCCTGCCCGCGTCGGTCCGGGATGGGCATCGGCCTGGGGCGGGCCTCGGCCCGACCCGGTCGGTCGAACTTTTTCTGAAGACCCGGTGGTCCACCCCGTTGTCCCTCCCGGTCCTTCGGTCCGCGTTGCCCGAAGGCCAGAGGAGCGATCAGCATAGCCGAGACGGCGGCAATGATTGTCAACTTTTTCATAAGGTCTCCTGTATTAGACATTCATTCAGTGCAACATCCGAGCGGGGGGGTTTATTGTAAAATCCAGCGCATTTGGTCCGTGCTGGACGTTGGAGGTATAACTCCCACGAGCAAAATGCACGATTACGCCACCGACAATCGCACGGTGATGACCCTGGACGCCGGGGGCACGAACTTTGTCTTCTCGGCCATGCGCGCAAACCGTATGGCCATCGAGAGCTTTGCATTGCCCGCCAACGCCGAGCATCTGGATCGCTCGCTGGACACGATGGTCACTGGATTCAGAAGAGTGCGGGACTCCATCAACACCCGGCCGGCCGCCATCAGTTTCTCATTTCCCGCGCCGACCGACTACCGCAACGGCGTGGTCATCAATCCGCAGAATCTGCCGGCCTACCGTGATGTGGCGGTGGGTCCGATGCTCGAAGACGAGTTTGGAGTGCCTGTGTTCATGAACAACGACGGGGATCTGTTTGCCTATGGCGAAGCGGTCTCCGGATTCCTGCCGTATGTCAACGGGTTGCTGGCCGGGGCCGGCTGTCAAAAGCGATTTCGCAATCTGCTCGGTGTCACATTGGGAACGGGACTGGGCGGAGGGATAGTGCGCGACGGAGAGCTTTTTACGGGTGACAATTCGCTGGGGGGCGAGCTCTGGTTGTTGCGGCACAAGTACAACCCGAACATCAACGCCGAAGACGGGGCTTCCATTCGCGCGGTGCGCCGTGTATACGCACGTCACGCTGGTTTGTCGCTGGCTGAGGTTCCCGAGCCACGCCTGATCTGCGACATCGCTGAAGGCCGACACCCCGGCAACTCCGCCGCGGCGAGGGAGGCGTTCCGCAGTCTTGGCGAGTTCGCGGGCGATGCCATCGCCCAGGCCGCCAGTCTGGTGGACGGGCTGGTGGTGATTGGCGGGGGCATCTCCGCGGCGCATCGTCTGTTCATGCCGGCGTTGATAGAGGAGATGAACAGTTGCTATGTCGGTCCCGGCGGCCAGCGGTTCCGGCGATTGATGCCGCAGGCATTTAACCTTGAGGATCAGGAACAACTTGCTCGGTTTCTCGCCGGGCAGACGAAAGAGCTGACCGTGCCGCGCAGTGGCAGGCGTTTCCGATTCGATTCACTGCTGCGCATCGGCGTCGGAATCACGCGGCTTGGTACGAGCGAAGCGTCGGCTATCGGCGCATATGCCTTTGCGCTGAGTCAGTTGGACAAGCCATGTGGAGACTGAAACGGAGATCGCGGGCACTGGCGTGGCGGCTCTGCTGGGCATTGGGTGGCGGCGCCGCCGGCGCGGCGCTGGCCATTCCCGTATCGTATCTTGTTCAGCCGGGCATTGTGCGCGGCCTGTACAACATGGGTGAGTACTGCGGCAAGGTGATGGAGGCGTTGCCCCACGCGCTGGAAGGAGGCAATGACCTTCTGGGTTGCGGCCGCCGAGTAGCCGCCACGGCCGGGGTCATGGGGGCGTTGGGCGCGTACGCGGGATTCTGGCTGGGACCACGAAAATCGCGGCGGAAGGCAGGCAAGAAGTAGGCAGTTCCGGTCCACCGCCATAGGTTATGGGTCTGCGTCAACCGTCGTCGTCCCGGGACCGGTCGGCGGATTCGTTGGTTGGCCGTCGTTCGCCGGTCGTTCAATTCCAGGAGGCCTGGCGGCCAGGGTCCGGCGGGAGACTGCCGTGGTCGGGTGATCGTCTTGACACAGGCTTTCCGTCGACTATGGCGTGACAACGTCCGCGGCCCAGATGGCGCGGATCGCATCCTCATCGCCGAAACCGTCGGGCACAGCCGGGCTTGGTTTGTTGGCGTAATACCAGCGCAGATTGTCCAGCGGCGATCGGAGCGTGCGGCTGCCGGGCATCTGCAGGAAGCCGTTGGCGTCGGTCTTGCGAACCCAGTTCCAGGCGTAGCGCAGCCATTCGGCGCGGTATTCCCGGGGCTGGTGAGCGAACCAGGTGATCTCGTCATAACCCCAGATCCAGATGCTGCCCGCCTTGGGTTTGCCGGGCTGGCGGCTGACGCCCCAGTTGTCGATTTCCACCAGATAGGGCAGGTGGTCGCACTTCCAACCGCTGAAGGTCATGCCTCCCTTGCTCCGGCCATAGATGCTGTCGGCGAAACCAACTTTGAGGATGGCTTCCTGCGGCTTGTCCGGCGTTTCCATGATTCGCAGCGGGAAGGAATGGAAGTCCATGAGCAATTGCCCATCGCGCACCAGCCCGCCGCTGGGCACGTGTGAATCCAGCAGCACCATGTGCCGGCGGGCGTGCCTGGCTGCGTAGGCACGGATCAGCGACAGAACCTGCGAGTAATGCTCGAGGGTTCTGTCGTTGCGGTTCATGAGCTCGGTCTGGCCGAGATGAATCGCCTCGCAGCCCGCATCAATGAACGAGACGCCCAGGAAATAGAACCAGAGCCTGGTCTCGATTCGGCTGACATCGGGCACCGAGTTTCCCGGTCGCCAGTGGTCCTTGAACTTGCCGTCGGGGAAAAGCATGTCCGCGTAGCGGAAATTGCGTTTCTCGACGGGCTGGCCCAGGGCCGTGAATGCCCAATCGGGGACAGGCACCTGATCGACTTGCGTGGTGACGATCTCGAATATGCACGACTGCAGAACCATGTCGGGGTCGGCCGCCAGGACTTTAGGAATCTGCTCCTTGGCGCGTTGCAGGTTCCTGAGCAGATTGGCCTCACCGCCCCAGAGGCAAAGCGCCCGGCCGATGAACTTGGCGCCGGTGCTCTTGAGCATGCGGATGTTGTCATCCAGATCGCCCCGCCCATTGAGCAGGCCCTCCATGGTGATCGATCGCGACAGGTAGTTCTCCAGCACCTCACGGGAGATGGCGCCGTCGAAACGATAGTCGCGGGGGCGGTGCTCGGCGGCATGGGTCATGGCCGCGATGAGGATTGCCCAGACGATGGCGAATGCGGATGTCAGGATTCCATGCCGTGCCGGCGGTCGTGTGTTCCTTCGAACCATGATTCACTCCGTTGAGGACAACGGTCACGCCCTCAGTGTCGCGTTCAGTCCGGCTACCGTTCTGGAGGCAGCAGAGCGAACGCGCCGTAAAATCCGGGCGGATTTGCCCGATTCGGATCCGGATTAAGTCGGACTGTCTTGCCTTCGTCTGCTTCCACGAACAGCGAATTCCCACTATACCGCAATTGGTGCGGCCGGCCACCGCTGACGCAGGAACCGGCCGGCGCCAATTTGCCATGCTCTCGCTGGATGTCGCGTCCAAAGGTCGCTGAGTCGCCGCGGCCGTCGCGTCGCGAGGGAGTTCGGATCGGTCATGCGGAGCGAAGTGAGGGAACTTCGCATTCCCCGGCATATGACGCCCGCGGACGACAACCAACTGGTCAATCACCTGGAGATTTCTCGCAGGTTTCAAAGTCCGTCGTTCAGGGTCCAATAGCAGTGGCGTCGGGGAAGGCTCACCTGGTTTGCAATGACCCCTGGGCGGCGAATGAGTGACATCAACGGTCGTTCACACGGTTCCTGACGAGATTCCGCGCGAATTCTTCTCGTCAATTTCGGAAAACTGTCGCGTATTCGGCTATCGTTTCGGCATGTTTGGTTCCCATCTTTCCATCGCGGGCGGATTGTATCGAGCGGCGGTCGAGGCCGAACGCCTCGGCCTCGAAACCGTGCAGATTTTCACGAAGAACCGCCCTTGGCAACATTGAACGGCTTCGCGGATGCCCCTTGCCGTTTTCCTGAAGACCGAATCCCGGCTACAATGCCATTATGACCATGTTGAATGCACATCTTGACGGCAATCGCGTGGTGCTGGATGATCCAATTCCTGAAGGGATTCCGGCCAATGCCAAGCTGCGCGTGATCATCGAGATCCCAGGGCCCAGTAAAGCGCTGGCCGCGATTGCGAAGATGGCGGTCGATGCGCCTGAACTGCCTGCCGACTACTCGGCCAATCACGACAAGTATTTGTACGGACGCAAGGAACCTTGATGCCCTATTTCGTGGACACGGCGTTCTTCCTGGCGTTGGTGCTGGAAAGGGACCAGTTCCACGAAGCCGCCATACATTGGCAGGAAGAAGCAGAGGGCGGGTTTTGGACCACGGACTATGTGCTCGTGGAGACAATGAACGGTCTCTCGCAACGGAAGTTCCGGGCCGTGGCAGATGCAATCGTGCGGCAGGTGAGAATGGCCGATGAATTCGAGGTGATTCCCGCTTCGCAGGGCTTGATGGACGCTGGAATGGACCTGTTTCGCAACCGGCCTGACAAAGACTGGAGCTTTACCGACTGTATTTCGTTCGTCGTCATGCGCGATCGAGGGTTGACAGACGCTCTGACCTCCGATCACCACTTTGAGCAGGCGGGATTCCGTGCGCTCTTACGTTGAGGGGTCTCGCTGAATGTTCGGCTCGCACTTGTCCATTTCCGGCGGCCTGCATAACGCCCTCCTCAAAGCCGAGCAACTCAAGCTCGAAACCGTGCAGATTTTCACCAAGAACCAGCAGCAGTGGGAGGTCAAACCGCTTCAGGAAGTGGACATTGCCGAGTGGAAACGCCATGTCCGCCGACTGGGTTTCAAGCAGACCGTCAGTCACGACAGCTATCTTATCAATCTCGCTTCTCCAGACGAGAAACTCTGGCTCCGCAGCATCCACTTGTTTGCGGACGAAATTCGCCGCTGCGTCATGCTCGGAATTCCCTATCTGGTGGCCCATCCGGGAGCGCATATGGGCAGCGGCGAGGAGACCGGACTCCAGCGTGTGGCCGCCGGCATCGACAAAGCCTACGCGGCTGTTCGCGGGGCTGAGACGCTCACTTGCCTGGAGATCACAGCCGGCCAGGGAACGAGCCTGGGTTGGCGCCTGGAGCACCTTGCGAAGATTATCGAGCGATCCAAACGCCCCCAGCGCCTCGCGGTCTGTCTGGATACGGCGCATCTATTTGCAGCGGGTTATGACTTTCGTGGCCGCAAGTACGACCTGCTGATGAAGGAGGTGGATCGCACCATCGGCAAGCGCCTGGTGCGAGTGCTGCATTTGAACGATTCAAAGAAAGGTCTGGGCAGCAGGGTGGATCGCCACGATCACATTGGCCGAGGCTGCATCGGCATGGAAGGCTTTGCGCCTTGGGTTCGCGACGCCGATTTCGCTCAGGTGCCCAAGATCATGGAAACTCCCAAGGAAGGCGTCGCCGAAGATGGCAGGGATTGGGACCTGGTCAATGTCGAGGCACTGCGGCGACTGATGGAATAGCCACAATCCCGCTGAACGTCCACCGTTTGATCGGTGCGGTCCGCGCAAGCCGTTGCATTTCCCAAGTGCAGCAGGGGCAACCAAGCCCGATCCGGCGACCCGCGACTATCTCGCCGGCAGGACGACGGTCCCCGTGTCCATGGTGGCCTGGCGTTCGACGCCGCAGCCGTTAACCGTAACCCCATTGGAAACATTGTATTCCGCGCACGAACTGCGCGAGCAGCTCGCACCGCCCGCCGCGCAACCGGCAACCATCGCCATCGCCACCAAAGCTAACCAGAGTTTTGCATCCCGCATAGAAAATCTCCGATATCAACCATCGGCCATTTACGTCCGAGAACTGGAAAAATGGCGCCCGAGACTGCGCCCCGGCGGTATTGCGATCGAGGATTGCCACACAGGTTCCTGATTGGCAATCGAGGTTCTTGCTTGCCGACGTGGACTCAGGGGGTTCCTCGCCCTTGCGGATTTCGGTTTGTCGGGCCGCCTTCATGCGATATAACTCCGGTACGGGCGCCTGCTTCAATGCCTGCCACCATGGAGAAGCAATATGGAATCGGCTGCAATGCCTCTCTGGAAAAAGATGCTTGTTGTGTTCTCGGTGCTGGTAATGGCCGGCGGCGTGACCGGCAAGATTGTCGGGCGTCAACGCAAGGCCGCCGCTCCGACCGGCCCAGTGGAGGCCACCACCGTGTCGCCGCCATCCTCAGCCAGAGGATTCGTCGCCGGTGGTTCGGCGACTCCGACGCCTGCTCCAACCACACCCCAGACCACGCCGAAGGTCGATGGATTTGACTGGGAGCAATGGTCGCCGGCGATTTTCCGATTTGGATTCAGTTTCTTCGCCGGCTTCTGTATTGCCTATGCGCTTCGCGCTGTGCTCAAAGTCGGTCTGTTTGTCGCCGGCATTGTTCTGATCGCCGCCCTGGGCCTGCAATACGCCGGGATGCTCAACATCGACTGGAACAGTGTGGCGGGAAGATATGACTCGGTTGCCACCTGGTTGCAGGGGCAATTCGGCAGTTTTCGCGATTTCCTCACCGGCCACCTTCCATCGGCGGGCTCGGCGGTGGCTGGAATGGTGATGGGCTTCACAAGGTGAGTGGTTCATTCCGACGAGCCAATTCCCGCCGCAAGAATATCTCCCAGCTCCTCATGCCCCAGCACCACGGGGTTGTATCGCATGCTGCTTGCCCGCTTGGCCAATTGCACCATCTCCGCGATGTGTTCTCGCCTCAGTCCGTAACGGGCAAGAGGTGGAATGCGAAGCTCCGCGACCAGCCGGGCGGTGAAGCAGTCCGCCGCTTCGCCAAGCCTCCGTCCGATCGCGTCGTACCTTGCCAGCAGTGAGGCGCGCGCCGGATCACGCCGGGCGGCTGCCATATTGGCACGGATCACATGGGGCAGAAGCGCGGCGCATACCACCCCGTGCGGTACCGGAAAATTGGCTCCCAGCGGCGCGGCAAAGCCATGGACAGCCCCGAGTCCGGCGTTGGTCAGGGCTACGCCCGAATACAATGCCGCCAGCGCCATCGCCGATCTTGCCTCAAGGTCGCCCGGATTGGTGAACGCCCGCCGGATGGATCGGCCGGCCAGTTCCACGCCCTCCAGAGCCAGAGCATCGGTCATCGGACCGGCGTTGGTCGAGGTGTATGATTCCATGCACTGGCACAGGGCGTCCATGCCCGACGCGGCTGTAACCTCTGGCGGAACAGCGACTTGCAGTTGTGGGTCGATCAGGATGATTCGCGGCAGCAAGTATTCGCTGCGCATCGACGCTTTGAATCGCCGCTCGGGTACGGTGATCACCGCGTTCCGTGTCGCTTCGG
>CAYSSA010000159.1:7459-9669 GCA_964433485.1 uncultured Tepidisphaeraceae bacterium
CTGGCTCCGCAGGCCCAGAGCAGCGGGATCCAGGCGATCCATGGGGCAGCCGGCTGGGCGAGTTTCATGCCCTTGCCCACCACCTCGAGATAATCGACCACGGCGCCGCCGTTGGTAAGCAAACCGGCTACTGCTTTCGCCGCATCAATGGCGCTGCCGCCGCCGAGTCCAATGAGGCAATCCCGCTGGCTGCCGCGCGCCAGTTGAGTGGCTGCGTCAATGTCCGAGGCCTTGGGCTCGCCCTCCTGAAGCCATGTGACCACGTCTTGCGGCAGCAGCGACCCAACCGCGGGCGGCAGTGCATAATTGTGGATCACCAGCGGGCGTCGTCCGAGGCCGGCCAGCAGATCCGGCAATTGGGCGATGCGGCCGGAGCCAAACACGATGCGGGGCAGGGGGAAGAACTCGAAATTCATGGGCATTCCTGGAAGGGAGCGTGGTTGGGTCGCTCAGGCGGCCGCATTGTCGAAGAACAGGGGTGTCCCCTTGGAAGCGATCCGCGGCTGCGCCATCCAGTCGGCGACCGCGTTCTTCCATCGCAGATAATGCGGGGTCTGTTGGTGGGCGGCGAATCCTTCCTTGTCGCGGTAGATCTCATAGAGTGTAAACCGCGCGGGGTCATCTTCCTGCTGGATGACATCGAAGCGGATGTTGCCGGGTTCCTTTCGAGTGTTGGTGGCGTTATCGAGTATGGCTTGCTTGAACTGGGCGACAAACTCCGGCTTGACGACCACTGCGACGACGACGGCATACATGGCTAAAACTCCTTGCTGGGGGTTGTCTCGGGGCATGATACCCGCCCAGGCGAGTGGTTCCAGTGTTTCTGCGCGCTCCTGAGCTGGATTGCGCCGGGCACTTGTCAGACGTCGATCGGCGTTTGATCCAGAACGGCGACGGCTTGCGCGAACCGTGATCGTGTCTTAACTCTAGAACCCACGTCTGCAACCCGGAAACCACTCGTCATTTCGCCGGGGAACAACAGCGGCAGCCGGAGGTTGTCTAAGGTAGTGAAAGGCGATTCATCAGTTGCCTGCAACACGGAGCCAGTCTCATGAACAATCCCACCCGACGTCAGTTCCACAAGACCGCCACCCTGGCCGGGCTGGCCACGGCCGCCGGCGCCTCACGCGTGTTGGGCGCCAACGAGCGCATCCGCATCGGCTTCATCGCCCTGGGCAATCGCGGCGATCAGGTGCTGGATGCGTTTCTGGCCCACAAGGACGCGGAGGTGGCCGCGATCTGCGACATCTATCAGCCCTACATGGATTTCGCAGCAAAGAAGATCGGCGGTGAGCCGCGGCAGTTCCGTGACTATCGCAAGCTGCTGGAGATGAAGGATGTCGATGCCGTGGTCATCAACACGCCCGATCATTGGCACGCCTTGCAGATGATTCATGCCTGTGAGGCGGGCAAGGATGTTTATGTTGAAAAGCCGCTGTCGCTCTGCGTAGCCGAGGGACGCAGGATGGTCGAAGCCGCCAAACGCACCAACCGCGTGGTGCAGGTGGGGATCCAGCGAATGTCCAGCGAATTCTGTCGAGAGGCGGCCGAGATCGTCCGCTCCGGCGGCATCGGCAAGGTCACGGCCGTGCGCTGCTTCCATATCCAGAATGAATTCCCCAAGGGAATCGGCAGCCCGGCGGACGGCGACGCGCCGAAGGACTTCGACTGGGATGCCTGGCTCGGCCCCGCGCCGATGCGGCCGTACAACCTCAACCGCGCCTTTTACCGCTTCCGCTGGTTCTACGACTATTCCGGCGGGCAACTGACCAATTTCGGCGTCCATTACCTGGCGCAGATCCACTCATCGCTGGGTGTCGCCGCGCCGCTCTCGGTGGTCGCCATGGGCGGCAAGTTCGCCAACTACGACAACCGCGAAATTCCCGACACGATGGAGGTCGTCTGGCACTATCCCGGCGACACACTGGTGAGCTTCACGCAGTATAACGCCTCGGCCGCCCCAGGCGGGGCCCGGCCGTGTGAGATTGAGTTTCGCGGCACCCAAGGCACGATGTACTTCAATCTCAACGGCTATGAGATTGTTCCCGACTCGCTCACGCCGAATGAGTTTCCCCCGCGAAGTCCGCTCACGCGCGAGCGCGACCGAGGCTACATGGCCGGCGCCAAGCCGCGGATCGAATCGGCGAAGAAGGTTGGCCGGATCGCCGACGCCGACCACGCCCGCAATTTCCTGGACTGCGTCAAGAGTC
>CAYSSA010000159.1:9687-11840 GCA_964433485.1 uncultured Tepidisphaeraceae bacterium
AGAGTCGCAGGACGCCGAATTGCGATATCGAATTTGGCCATCGAACCACGTCGGCGGCCATCATAGGCAACATCGCACATAAGACGCGGTCGCTTCTGGACTGGGACGCCAAAGCCGAGCGATTTTCCAACAACGACGCGGCAAACAGGCTGTTGAGCTACGACTACCGCGCGCCGTATAAGCTGCCGTGAGGGCCCAGGCGAAGATGAGTCCAACACGAGGCCGCGAAGCACCGCCGGGCATTCTGAGCTTTGTGGCGTGGGCGACCTGGTTGCGTATCGAGAGCACGCGATGGTCAACTGCGCGGATACCACATTTCAGTCATGAGGCAAGACGGCTGTCTCTGCTTTGCCAGTGGATGTTTGACTCTGGTTTTCGTAATTTTTTTCTTGACAATGAGACTCATTCTCAATAATTTCTCGTCCAATGAGCTCGGCCAGTGAATCAATCAAGCCGACCCAGCAACCCGCCGACTGCCGACGGGAACGCGAACGGGTGATTGATGCGGCCAACTTGTTTGACGGCGCTTCCGAGGTTCGTCTGGTGCATCGTGGGCAGGAATACCGCCTGCGAATCACCAAGGCGGGAAAGCTCATCCTCACCAAGTAAGAGCTGCCGTTGTTTGCGAAGCCAGCCATGCCGCCAGCCGGTGAGGGGCCCCACTGCGGCGGACAGCCAGCCACGCCAGTCGTTCTGCTATCCACAATGTGGGTAAGGAGTTGCGTCATGGCTGGAAATCGAACTAAGTCGATTCGATATGCGAGGGCGTTCACTTTGGTCGAGTTGCTTGTCGTCGTGGGCATCATAGCGCTGCTGATCTCAATTCTTCTGCCGTCTCTGCACACAGCGCGGCAGCAGGCCAAGCAGGCCGCGTGCGTATCCAACCTGCGTCAGATTCACTGCGGCGTGCATATGTACGCCGCCGACAATCGCGGGTTTCTGCCGCCCAAGTATGAAGTAAAGAAGGCTAAGCTGTCGGCAGAGGACGTCAGTAATGGCAAACGCCTCAATACTCCGGCCGAGGGTATACAGACAGTTTTAGTCCGCTATTGCGGCCTGAGTGTGTTCCGATGCCCCGCCGACGCGGGTGATGCAACATCCGACACGCCGGTCTTTGACCGTCGGGGCGTCAGCTACGATCTCAAGGGTTTTGACCTGAAGATCGAGAAGGATCCCGCAAAGCAGGCCGAGAAGGACCGCAAGAAGCGGTTTCAGGCGAAGACGACATTTGAGATTGCCCGCGATCTGTTCAAGCCCTGGGACAGCGAAGACCCGGTCAAGGTGGCCGAGAAGATCAAGAAGGGCGAGCTTGGTCCGGCCCGCTGGCACCGTTGGTCCTTCAATATGATCATGGGGGACGGGCACGTCGTCACTCTCTGGAGCAAGCAGCAGGACAAGGAAGCCAAGGGCGAAACCAGCGACGATGACTGAACTCCAGGAGGATCGCCAACACGGGAGGATCGCTTCGATGAGTTCGGAAATCCGGCAAGTTCCAAAGAACTACTGGCTGATCAGGTTTCGTCAGTGGCACACGTGGATTGGTGTGGGTTCGGCATGGCTGCTGTTGATCGTGGCCGCAACGGGCATTTCCCTCAACCATAAGGACACGTTTCTGTATCAGCTTGGTTTGGCCGAACGAAAACCACCGAAGCCCGAATCCGCCGGCAAACTGTCCAAGCCGCCCGAAGGCTACCGCATGATGAACAAGGACGGAACGGCGGGCGGTCTGAATTGGGGCAAGCTCATCAAGGATTTGCACACGGGCAAGATAGGCGGTTTTGCCGGACAACTTCTGGTCGACCTGCTTGGCGCAGTCGTCATTTTTCTATCGTGCAGCGGCGTCTGGCTGTGGGGCACGGTGATTTCGCGGCGCTGGCGGTCTGGCGTGGCGAAGGGGACAGTGTTCAGGCCTCCATCATAGCTCGCACCTTGTCGCGGATGGTTCGTTCCGATCCGGCAACGGAAAGCACGTCGCATTCGCTGCCGAGAATGAATGGATGGCCGGTCCGTCGCATGCGGGTGACGATTTCGCGCGTGAGTTCGATCACCTTCGACACGGGCATGTCGCCGTCGGAGTAGAACTTTTTGGTTGGCAGATTCCCATACAGCACGATCGACTCGGGCACGATGCGCGCATCGTCCCAGAGGCATCG
>CAYSSA010000160.1:0-916 GCA_964433485.1 uncultured Tepidisphaeraceae bacterium
AATCAGGCGATTCGGGTATTGTTGTTTAAGGTGACGCAGAAATCCCCAGTCAGCCCGGCCGAGGTATTTCTGCTCGACGGTCCGGCCGTGGACGCGAATGGCCGCGAATCCGAGTGCCCAGGCTTCCTCAACGATCTGGAAGAACGCGTCCCGAGACTGTTCGCTGTCGTCAAAGCCCCGGCGTAACGACAGAGTCAGGGGCCGCCCGACGGGAATGGCAGCGCATCCCTCCCCCGCCTCACAATCTCACTCCCCCGCTCCACATCCATCAGCATGTGCCCCCCACGGGCCTTGTTCTTGATCTTCTTCACCGGACAGGCGAAATTCAGATCGATTACGTCGTATCCGCGTTCGTGCAGGATTCTCGCGGCCGGGGCCATCGTCTCGGGATCCGATCCGACAATCTGCCCGGCCACGGGATGATCCTCATCGTTGATGTCGATTGAGCGTTTCAATCCCATCCCCCCTGCCAGCATGATCGTGTCGAGCAACGCCTCGGTCAGGGCATACGGACACCCCCTTCGCCTGGCCACGACACGCATGGCGCGGTCGGAATAACCGGCAAGGCCGGCCTGGCAGAAAGGATGAACGATATGGATTGGTCCAAGGTGAAATGCCATTTTCCCGGATACCCTCGATGGGGTGACAGCTTCTCGGTCGAAGTTCAAGACCCGAAAACCGAATGATGAATGAGACTCGAATGGCGAAAGACCAAAGCGATCGCCCCAGGGCGCTCCGCCTTTCTTCTTCGCAGGTCATTCAGGAATGGGAACTTCGGATTTCCTCATTCAACCACAACGCGGTTGTCTCTGTTCCATTCCAGCACCGCCCGCAGCTTCGGCTGCTCTTTCTCGGTTTCGTCCGCATACTCGCTCACGCCCCAGCTTCCCCATTTGCTCCAGCGGCCGGTTGAGGA
>CAYSSA010000160.1:1070-10751 GCA_964433485.1 uncultured Tepidisphaeraceae bacterium
AGGTGTTGGCCGGCCTCGTAGCAGACAAGCCTTACGCCAAACTTGTCGGCCACTTTCTTCTGATCCTGCATGGCCTTGATGGAATCGGGGAGCACCTTTTGCTCGACGTGATCCAGCAACTGATCGACACTCCACTGCGCCACGGTGGGCGCATCAAGCCGCCCGGGCCGGTCGGACCTGGCGGGGATGTTGAAGCCCATGTACGGAGCGATGGCCAAAGCATCGCACTTCTTGTTCGTATCTTCAAACGACAGCTTGACTTCGGAAATATATGGTACGCATTGGGAGCCGATCACCCGGATCAGGCGATCCCGGCCGCCAAAAACCTTCTCCCAGATTTCGAACATCTGCACGGAACGTCTGGAATAGAATCGCCAGCCGGCCTCCCAGTGTTTTTCGTGCAATTTCAGTTCCAGTCCGCGGTCGCCACACCAGCGGGTCTGCTCGAACATCGAGTTCCATACTTCGTTGGAATACTCGATATACACCTTCAGTGAAGGCTTCAGAGCGGCCTTTACACACGCGGCGAACTCGCGCACATACTCGTCGTCGGCCAGGTGCGGCATGCAGAACCAGGCGTTGGCGTTGATTCGGTTGCACAAGTCGACCATCACCTCCACCGGAACACCTTTGTGCGACCAGGTCGCATCCTCGACTCGCGGGCGGTCGATCCATTTGGCGATCTTCGAGCCGTTGGTATGCATCCAGTCCATGAAGCGGATTGTGTTCATGCCGCGCCATCGGCTCATCATCGTTGGATTGAATGGCTCGGTCTTGTACGTCTGCTCCATCCCCGGCATGAGCACGCGGATATTTCGCACGTAATTCACGGGGTTGGTCTGCGACAACCGCAGGAAAAAACCGCCGCGGGCCACGTCGGGCTCGAACACCAACCGGCCGGGCTCCTCCGATATCACCTTGTGGCCGCCGCCGGACAGGCCGAGCTTGCCCTCTCCCTCAAAGAGAATCACCCATTTCCCGGCTGGATAGTGCCCGTCCATCCCCGTACACATGGGTGTTTCGGCAAAACAGTCGGCATCGAGTTTCTTGACCCAGCCGAACTGATCGAGCTCGAGCGCCGGCCCCTTCCCCCAGCCTTCGCCCTTTTTCTGGCTGATCCACTGTCGGGAGGTTTTGAAGACATCGACAAAGGGCAACTCCGAGTTCCAGTCGGCGATGCCGTTCAGATTCATGCCCAGCAGGCTCTGCGCCGGGTTCAGCTTTGCCTGCTCCTGGGCCGCAAGCGTTGAGACAACACACAACAGAAGATAGGCCGAAAACCACCGCAACATGTCATTGCTCCTTTGACGTTCCGAGAAACCCAGGCTGCGCGATCAGCGATCGTGGCTACAAAACCAGCGATCGCTGGCTACAAGCATCTCAGCGGATTTCAACCACCACCGGAAAGTGGTCGCTGGCGTATTTTGCCAGGCGATCCTGCTCGACCCGCGCCTCAGCAATCCTGGCGGGCGCGATTCCGTGCGTCAAAACATAGTCGATCCGCTGGCCGGGATGTTGTGTTGTGAATGTGCCGTCGCGCCCGGCCGCCAGAGTATCCACATACCCCGCATCCAGCAGCCGCTGGATCACTCGACGGGGAATACCGCCGCCATTGACCATCCACGCCTCGGCGGTTCGCGGCGTGCATCCGGCCGGATCGATCGTCCAGGCGGGCGAATTGGCGTTGAAGTCTCCGGCCAGAAGGTGCGCTCGCCCGGCGGCGCGATGCGCCGCGAACACATCAAGCAGCGTCGCCGCTTCGCCATCACGAACCGCTTCGTCAGCCTCGAACGCCCCGCCTTTGAAGTGAACCACGCCGATGGGCCATTCGGCGCCCGAGGGTTCGCGCACGAGCGCCTCCAACAGGCAGCGAGGCCGCCCGCGAATGGCCGCGTGGTTCACCGACTCGACGATCGACCAACGACTCAGCAAGGCAACCGCGTGCTTTTCGCCCCAGGCTTGAATCACGTCCATGCTGAGCCGTCTGGCAATCCGTTGCAGCACATCCGCGTTGTCCGCCTCCACCAGGCAGACAATGTCCGGGCGCTGGGCCTCGATCACCTCGGCCACCGGATCAGCCCGACCTTCGCCGCCATCCAGGATGTTGTAGCTCACGATGCGCATATCACGCCACCGCCGTCTATTCCACCAGCCCGTAATCCTTGATCTTGCGATATAGAGTCCGCTCGCCAATTCCCAGGAGTCTGGCGGCCTGTTCGCGATTGCCGCCGGTTTCCTTCAGGGTGTTGCGAATCAGTTCCCGCTCGGCCTGTTCGATGCTCATGCCGTAGAGGTTCGAGACGTTTGGCGCAGTCTGTTGTTCCATCGCCGGCCGGATGTCGTCCGGGATCGAGTCCAGCCCCAGGCGTTTGGAACCGGCGAGAATGACCATGTTCTCCACCACCGTCTTGAGCTGCCGCACATTGCCGGGCCAGGCGAAATTCATGAGAAACTGCTGGGCCTCCGGTGTGATCGCCTCCACTTCCTTGTGGTGCTTGTCGCAGGCCTGTTGCAGGAAGAAATGTATCAGCAGCGGAATGTCCTGCCGTCGCTCGCGCAGCGGCGGGATGCTGATCGTCACGCCCTTGATGCGGAAGTAGAGATCCTGGCGGAACTGCTTCTCCGCCACCATCTCGTCGAGATTGCGGTTGGTGGCCGAAATCAGCCGCACGTCCACCTTGATCGGATCGTTCGAGCCCAGCCGGACCACCTCGCCGTTCTCGAGCACGCGCAGCAGCTTGGCCTGCATCGCCGGCGGCATGTCGCCGATCTCGTCCATGAACAGCGTGCCGTTGTCGGCGTGTTCAAAGCGCCCGGCCCGTTCCTGGCGCGCGTCGGTGTAGGCCCCCTTGACGTGTCCAAACAGTTCATCTTCCATGATTGATTCGGTCATGGCGGCGCAGTTCATCGCCACCAGGCGGGCCTTGCGACGGCGCGAGGCGTTGTGGATGGCGTTGGCGATCAGTTCCTTGCCGGTGCCCGATTCGCCCAGGATCAGCACCGGATAATCCAGCGGCGCCACCCGCCGGGCCGCGTCCACCGCCTTGCGCAACGACGGCGCCGCGCCGATGATCGCCTCAAATCCCGTGCGATCCGCCAGTGTGTCATGGAGAATCTGATTCTGCTTCTGCAACGCCGCCTTTTCGGCGGCCCGGTTCACCTGGGTGCGGAAGAACTCCAGGTCCAGCGGCTTCTCGATGTAGTCGTAGGCGCCCTCCTGCAGCGCCTGCCGACAGGTCGGCACGTCGGCGTGCGCCGTCACCAGCAGCACCGGCGGCGGCGGTTCCTTCCGACCGGCCAGGCGCAATACTTCCAGCCCGTCGCGCAGGCCGTCCATCATCAGATCGGTGACCACCACGTCGTAGTTTTTCTTTTCAAGCCGCTCGCGGGCCTGGGCCAGGTTGAAAGCAAGATCGGCGCGATGCCCGAGGCGCTCTATGGCCTCGGACATGACCTGTGCGTGCTGCTGCTCGTCGTCGACAATGAGCAGGTGTGCTTTATGGATCGGATTGTCGGACATTCACACTAGGATAAGGGCAAGCCGCGAGCCGGTCCACCGGCACGGGGCCCAATGCGCAGGCCCCGAGATGGCCCGCGGCAAGGTGGACCCCATTCGCCTGGGCCCAAGACCGTTGATGTCGAACATCTGTTTCTGGCGGGGCACTCCACATGAAGTGAGCATTTCCCTTGTGACTGACCAAGGAATGGTCGTTGGCGGGCGCCACACGCCGGCACGTCGAGTTGCTTCGCTTGGCTGATTGGAAGTCAGGCGGGCATGACGACCGCACGCAGAGATTCCCCGCTGCGCTCGGAATGACGCAAGTGGCGGTGAAAGCGATACTTTTCGCGCTACGTGGGTGGGCCGCAGGCCCGTGAGAGACTCTGCATGACGGATCGAAGGCCCTTCGCGGTCGATGCAGGACCGCCGGTTTCCGTCCCGGCGACCACCGCTCAGGTCCCGACGGGCGCTACTTATCGCACCGGGCTCTTGCCTCAGATTCTGACGGTCAGCCACTCTGACGGATAACGCACGATGATGACATCACCGTAAGCCTGCTTCCGTCTCCATTGTTCGGCCCGGAGGTCCAGTGCATAGTGCAGGTAGATGTTGGCCATCGGGTGAAAACAATCGCATGTGGACTATCTGGCGCTTTGCCGGGAAGCGGTGGGGAGGTAAACCGGATGATGGAAGTAGCAGATCAAATCCGCTGAAACTCGATATCCACCGCGCGGCCACGATCCAGCCATCGACACGGTCGTTGGTGATCGGAGGTTCCCACCGCCAACGCGATCCCTTCCAGGGGGTACGATGTCTGGGGCGCTTCCCAGCCAAGCATGGGATTAGGCTTGCCTTGGGTAGTCTGACGAGGATAGACTGCCTTGACCTTTGCTCTGGAGCGATCGCATGAGCACTTACTTCAACCGCCGGGAATTCATCAAAACGGCCGCTGCGACCGCGTCACTGGCGGTAAGCGGGCAGGCATTAGCGGCCGAGGTGAAAGCCGGCTCGGTGCCTCGTCGTCCGTTCCGGGACGAGGTCACGCTGCCCATCATCGGTTTCCCCGGATTGTGCCTGAACAACCTTCCCTCGGCGGAGGAGGCCAACAAGGTTGTAGCCCGCGCCTTCGCGGAGGGGATTGACTACTTCGACGTCGCTCCGGCCTACGGCAAGGCTGAGGTGCTGCTGGGTCCGGCGCTGGAGCCCTACCGCAAGAAATGCTTCCTGGCCTGCAAGACCAAGTCGCGCACGGCCGAAGGCGCAAAGGCGGAGATGCAGCGGTCGATGGAGCGTCTCAAGACCGATCACTTTGAGATGTATCAGTTGCACTGCCTTGTGGATCCGGTGAAGGACGTTGACGCGGCCTTCGCCAAGGGCGGCGTGATGGAGTACCTGGAGGAATGCAAGAAAGCCGGCAGGATTCGTTATATTGGATTCTCGGCACACACCATTGAGGCCGCTACGGCAGCGCTGGACCGCTATCCGTTTGATTCGATGATGCTGCCCGTGAATTTCGCGAGTTTTCATAAAGGGGAGTTTGGTCCGACCGCGGTGAGACTGGCGAAGGAAAAGGAGACGCGCATCATTGCGATCAAGGCGTTTGTGAAGCAGACCTGGCCGAAAGATGCGCCCAACCGCAAGGAGTATGCCCGGCTGTGGTATCAGCCGTTGAGTGATCCTCACGAGCAGCAACTGGGCGTGCGGTTTTCGCTGTCGCAGGGAATCACGTCGGCCATCCCCCCTGCCGATCAGCGATTCGTCTGGAGCGGCATCGAGATCGCCCGGAATTTCAAGCCGCTGGACGAACAGGAAGCGAAGGAAGTGGCCGCGCTGGCCGAATCGCTTGATCCGCTTTTCAAGAAGGGCAAGATCATCAGTTGAATCCGGCGGCGGTTGGGCTTCATTCCGGGCAACGCTCAGGGGCGAACCTGCGCTTAAGTCGGCGGATGACCTCAAGACCCACCACAAGCGTATCTTCAGGAGCAAGTATGTGGAATCCATGGCCCGGACGCTTCGGCGTTTTTGTGTTTGGCTGGCTTGTCATCGCCCTCAGTATTGGCGCATGGGCGGCGGAGCAGGACTGGCCACAATGGCGAGGCCCCGACTTCACGGGCGTGGCGCCGAAGGGTGATCCGCCGACAACCTGGAGTGAATCCAGAAATGTTCGCTGGAAAGTGCGACTGCCAGGCCAGGGCACCTCGACACCGGTGGTCTGGAACAACCTGATTTTCGTGACCGCGGCGATTCCCACGAACCAGAAGCCAGAGAAGGTGGAAGCATCGGAAACAGCGGATATCCCGACGGGCCTGTCCCGCATGATGTCGCCGGCGCCGGGAAATATCTACCAATTTATACTGTTGTGCGTGGACCGTCTAACCGGCAAGACCATCTGGCAGAAGGTCTGCCGGGAAGCCGTTCCCCATGAAGGGCACCATCGCGATCATGGGTTCGCCTCGCATTCACCGGCCACCGACGGCAGGCATGTCTACGCCTATTTCGGCTCGCGAGGATTGCATTGCTTTGACCTCGACGGCAACCGCAAGTGGGAGAAGGATCTTGGCCGGATGCGCACCAAGATGAGCTTTGGCGAAGGCTCCTCGCCGACTCTGCACGGCGACGCGATCATCATCAACTGGGACCACGAGGGCGATGACTTTGTCGCGGCGTTCAACAAGGAGACCGGGGCGGAAATCTGGCGGCAGAAGCGCGACGAGGGTACCTCGTGGGCGACGCCGCTGGTTGTTCAACACGGTGGCCAGACTCAGGTCGTCATCTCAGCCACCAATCGTATCCGCGGCTATGACTTTGGGACGGGGAAGCCGTTGTGGGAATGCGCGGGCATGACGGCGAACGTGATTCCGACTCCGGTGTCGGCCAACGGCCTGGTCTATTGCATGAGTGGGTTCCGGGGCAACGCACTACTGGCGATCCGCCTGGGCCGGACGGGCGACCTGACGGGATCGGATGCGGTGGTGTTCTCCCTCAAGCGCAACACGCCCTACGTTCCCTCGCCGTTGCTCTACGATAACCGCCTGTATTTTTTCTCCGGTAACGCGGCCTCGCTGACCTGCCTGAATGCCACGACCGGAGAAGCCCATTACAGCGGGCAGAATGTTGAGGGGCTGGACGGCGTGTATGCGTCGCCCGTGGGGGCGGCCGGGAGGGTTTACCTCGTCGGGCGCAACGGAACCGCCGCTGTGATCCGCAACGCGGACCAGTTCGAGGTATTGTCCCTCAACCGGCTGGAAGATCGAATCGACGCGTCGCCGGCGATCGTGGGAACGGATCTGATCCTGCGCGGGCAACAATCACTCTATTGCATCGGTTCGGAATTCCGGCAATAGTCGATCGCCCGCGGAGAAACGTCCGGCGGCAACGGCGGTATTGTTGCATGCGGCATCGATCAACCGATCTGGAGCAATACCATGAACCCCTTCTGCATTCGCCGGTGTGTCGTCTGGTGTGTCCTGTTTCTGACTGCGACATATATAGCCGAAGCGGCCGACGGGGATCGGATCTTTGATCTGACCAAACGTCTGGGGCGCGGAGTGAATGTCATTGGTTATGATCCTCTGTGGAGGGACCGCAGCCGGGCGCGATTCAAAGAGGAACATTTCCGGCTGATCCACGAGGCGGGATTCACGCACGTGCGCATACCGCTGCATCCGTTCCGGGATGCCCGGCCGGGCGAAAAAGGGAAGTTGAGCGAGGACTATCTGAAGACCATGGACTGGGTCGTGGAGCAGACGCGTGCCAACAAGCTGATGGTGATTTTCGACTTCCACGAATTCCAGGCGATGGCGAAGGATCCGGCCGGACTGAAGGCGGGGTTTCTGGCAATCTGGGGGCAGATTGCCGAGCGGTTCAAGGACCAGGGCGACGATGTGTTGTTCGAGATCCTGAATGAACCCAACGGCGCTCTGACGCCCGAGTTGTGGAACATTTACCTGGCCGAGGCGCTGGCGGTGATCCGCAAGACCAATCCCACGCGTGCAGTGATCATCGGTCCCGGGCAATGGAACAACATCGCCCAACTCGACAAGCTGGTGTTGCCGGAGCAGGACAGGAACCTCATCGTGACGGTTCACTATTACAGTCCGTTTGATTTTACGCACCAGGGCGCTTCCTGGGCCGGGAAGCAGGACAAACTGGGCGTGCCGTGGGACGGCACGGAGAAGGACAAGGCGGCGATAGTGAAGGACTTTGACCGGGCGGCGGCGTGGGCGGCGAGACAGAAGCGGCCGATGTATCTCGGCGAGTTCGGCGCGTACGACAAGGCGGAGATGGCCGCCCGCGTGCGCTGGACGAGCTTTGTGGCCCGCGAGGCGGAGAAGCGCGGCTGGGCTTGGGGTTACTGGCAGTTCGACGGCGACTTCATCGTATACGACATTCGCGCGGGCAAATGGGTGGAGCCGATCCGTGACGCGCTGATCCCGAAGTTGCCCTGATGGACAGGGACTGAACCGGTCAAGACGGATTGTGCTCAGCCCCCGCCGACGAAAGTGACGATCTCCACCTGATCGTTCGCCTTGAGCGGTTGATCGTACCGCTCGGTCTTGAGCAGCCGCCGGTTGAGTTCGACGGCGACGCGGTTTGGGGCGAGTTGCATCTCAGCCAGCAGGGTCTGAATGCTGGCGTCGTCGGGCAACTCGCGCGGCTGTCCATTCACAATGATCGTCATGGACGCGGATTATACGTATGGCGCGCGGCAGTGGAACCGGCGTGATTGGGCACATATGCTTAGGCTTGAACACCGCTTACAAGAGGAACCGTGCCTATGCTTCGTCGCAAGTTTGGAGATACGAACCTGGAAGTCTCGGCCATTTCACTGGGATGCTGGTTTTGCGGCGTCGACTGGTGGGGGCACTATACCGACGAGCAGGGTGTGAGCATGATGAAATATGCTCATGATCTGGGCGTCACGTTCTTTGACAATGGCGATGCCTACGGCAACGGCAGGGCCGAAAGCGTGTTTGCCAAGTTCCTCAAGACCGTCCGGCGCGACACGGTCGAAATTGGCGGTAAGTTCGGCTACGATTTTTATTCCGACCCCGGCCAGCCCGGCTCGCACCGCGAGCGCAAGCAGGATTTCTCACCTGGCTTTCTGCGGGTAGCATTGGAGAGATCTCTGCAGCGGCTGGGCGTGGAGTGCATCGACCTGTACATGGCGCACAACATCAAGTTGCCGCAGTTCCGCGACGATATGTTTGCCGAGCTGGAGAAAGTCAGGAGCGAAGGCAAGATCCGCGAATGGGGAGTGTCGCTGGGACCGGCCATCGGCTGGCGAGAGGAAGGCATCAGTGCCATCATGGATCACGGCGCCAAGGCCGTGCAGACGGTTTTCAACCTGTTCGAGCAGGCGCCCGGTCGGGAATTCTGCGAGACCGCCTACGCGTACAAAGCCGGAGTTCTGGCCCGCGTACACGACAACAGTTCCATCCTGAAGGACACGGTCAAGATCGACACCACCATCGGCAAGGACGATCACCGGAAATTCCGCGACCAGAACTGGAAAGTCTACGGCCTGAAAAAACTGGACAAGATTCGCCCGCTCTGTGCCAGATACGGAATGACGCCACACCAGTTCGCGTGCAAATGGCTGCTGCAACAACCGGCGCTGACCAGCATCACCGCGACGTTGCTGAACGAGCACGAGATCAAGGAGGCGGTCGAGTCGGTTGGAAAGCCCGACATCTCACACCAGGACATGGAATGGCTGGCCGGCGAGTATGAGAACGACTTTGGGTTTGGCGACGAAGCGCACCCATGCGATCTCAAGAGCAGTACCGATCCCACGGGGACGGTGAGAAGCTCTTATGTCCCGCCGCCGGTGTTTGTGGCCTGATTGACTTCCATGCAGGAACTGCGCTACGCCATTCTCAGGCACGAGGGCATTGAGCACCCGCATTACGATCTGATGTTCGAGACGCAACCGGGTTCCGCGCTGGCGACGTGGCGAAGCGATGGATGGCCGATCGACGCGCCCACCGCGGTGGACCGGCTTGCGGATCACCGCGCGGAGTATCTGTCGTACGAAGGCCCTGTGTCCAACAATCGCGGCCATGTGCGGCGAGTGGAGTCAGGCCGTTGCCTCATCACGCTGATGACGGCAGCGAGGTGGAACATGAGTCTGTTGCCGTCCGGGCGGCGGCTTGACCTTCGCGCCATTGCCGGCGGCCGCT
>CAYSSA010000160.1:10787-11061 GCA_964433485.1 uncultured Tepidisphaeraceae bacterium
CGCGGCGCCGTCGGCGGTTTCCCGCAACGGGCACTGCTCCGGCACACACGAGAAACAATTGGCGCAGCGCGCCCGTCTGGCCATTGCAATGAGCATACAGCGCCGCCATGCCATGGCAATGCGACTTATTCGCGCCAGGGCTTTTTGGCGCGATACGATTCCGCCCGAGTTCGGAGTTCGGCGGCCTGGGTGCTCTTGCGGTCCGCCGACGCCACGTCCGCCGCGACGGTTGCCATGTGCGCGGCCTGATCGAATCGCCCGGACTCCGCGTAGG
>CAYSSA010000160.1:11080-11719 GCA_964433485.1 uncultured Tepidisphaeraceae bacterium
GCCGCCGCCAGCGCGTCCAGCAGCGAGGTCTGCTTGTACATGGTCTTTTCGTTGGCTTCTTCCGCCAGTTTGATGGCCTCGGCGGCATTGCGCAATGAGTCATCCTTTGCGGTGGCCAGGATCCAGGCCAGTGCGCCCAGGAGTTGCGGGTCGCGGTACCCAAGTTCGAGCGATCGCTTGAGATGCCTGGCGGCAAGCTGGGTGTTGCCCTGCCGCTTCAGAGCCTGGCCAAGGAGATTGTGCGCGGAGGCGTGGTTCGGATCCGACTGCACGGCCACAGTCAGGTGCTCGACCGCCTCCTGCGTCTTTCTTCCCATCAACAGCACCGAGCCCAGATTGTGCCGGGCGCTGGCATTCCGCGGTTCGAGCGCGATCGCGCTTCTGTAATGCGCCTCGGCCGTCGAAAGCTCCCCCCGAGGTTTCCAAGGTTGTACATCGCCGCAAAATTCGGCTCGATTTCCAGAGACTTGCGGTAACACGTCGCGGCTTCGGCAACGCGCCCGGCCAACAACAGCGCCGCGCCCATCCCGTTGCGGGCGTCGATGCTCCGCGGATTCAGCCGGACGGCGTGACCGAACTCCTCGATCGCGCGCTCGCGCGTCTGCAACAGCAGGTCCATCGCCGTGTCAGGCGACAGGT
>CAYSSA010000161.1:0-360 GCA_964433485.1 uncultured Tepidisphaeraceae bacterium
GTGCAGGACAAGCTCTGGCTGCCCAGCTTCCGTAAGGTCGCCATGCTTCGCGAGCTGGGCTTCTTCGGCAAGATCCTCTCGGTGCGCGGCGAGTTCGGTTACTGGGTCTTCACCGGCCTGGACCTCGACCAGCCCGCCCAGCGCCCGAGCTGGAACTATCGCGCCGAGGACGGCGGCGGCATCATGATCGACATGTTCTGCCACTGGCAGTACGTCATCTCCAACCTCTTCGGCCCGATCAAGTCGCTCGTGGCCCACGGCGCCACCGATCTTCCCGAGCGCGTCGACGAGCGCGGCAAGACATACAAGAACACCGCCGACGATTCGGCCTATGCCATCTTCCTGCTCGAAGACGGCACC
>CAYSSA010000161.1:427-1292 GCA_964433485.1 uncultured Tepidisphaeraceae bacterium
GGTCGACGGCACCAAAGGTTCCTGCGTGGCCGGCCTGCGCGAGGCATGGGTGCAGAGTCTCAGCGAAACCCCCAAGCCCGTCTGGAACCCCGACATCCCGCAGCCCATCAATTTCTATCAGGGCTGGCAGCAGATGCCCAACGCCGTCGAATACGACAACGCCTTCAAGATCCAATGGGAACTGTTCCTGAAGCATGTGGCCGTGGATACGCCGTTCCGCTGGACCCTCCGCGAAGGCGCCAAAGGTGTGCAACTGGCCGAACTCGGCCTGCAAAGCTGGAAGGAACGGCGCTGGGTGGATGTGCCGGAGATGTGACAGAACGGTTGGCTGGGCTTATGACCCACGGACTGCGTACCGGCGAGTGCCATTTGGAGAGAGTCTTGCGCTCCGCGGCTCGCAGAAGGGCACTCAAGGTGTTTCGGGCGGCTTAAGTCTGGCAAGTTCCTTTTCCAGCTTCCGAACTGTCACGCGGAGTTCGGGCAGTTCGCGAATGGCGCCCTGTTCCCGGAGCGACTGGCGATGTGGGAACGCAGGCGCGCCCGAGATGATCTCTCCGGGCTCGACGTCGGCCAGGATGCCGGAACAGGCGGCCGCCATCACCCCATCGCCAATGGTAATGTGATCCTTGACGGCGGTCTGGCCGCCAAGAACCACGCCGGCGCCGAGTCGGGCGGAACCGGCAATGCCGGTCTGGCCCACAATAATGCAATGAGGGCCCGTCTGGACGTTGTGTCCGATCTGCACCAGATTGTCGATCTTAGTGCCCCGGCCGATCCGGGTAACGCCGAACTTGGCGCGGTCGATGCAGGTGCAGGAGCCAATCTCGACGTCATCTTCGATGATCACCGTGCCAATCTGCGGAAT
>CAYSSA010000161.1:1302-3209 GCA_964433485.1 uncultured Tepidisphaeraceae bacterium
AGCGATAGCCGAAGCCGTCGGAGCCGAGGACGGCCCCGGCGTGAATGATGACACGGTTCCCGATGGTGATGCGTTCGCGGATCACGACGTTGGAGTGAATCTCGCATTCATCGCCGATCAGCACCTCGTCGCCGATCATAGCGCCGGGATGTACGACGACCGATTGTCCAAGCACGGCCCCGGCTCCGATGACGACGTAAGCACCGACGGCAACGGATGGGGCGAGCCGGGCGGATGGATGGACCCTCGCAGTGGGGTCAATCCCGGCTGGTGGACGCGGTACAGGCGGGGCGAACTGCTCGAGCACCTTCGCCACTGCCAGATCGGCATCGTCAACGATGAACACGGGAATGGCGTTGTCCGGGGGCAGCTTGACTCTTTTCTGAACGATGACGGCCGCCGCCTTGGTCGTCTTGAAGGCGTTGAGGTAACGGTCGGAGCCCAGGAAGGAGAGGTGTTCAGGCCCGGCATCCTCGAGCATGGCAAGCCCAGTGATGGTCTTGTCGGGACCGGTCAGAGGCTGGAGGCCAAGCACCGCAGCAATTTGCGTCAGTTTCAGGGTGTTCACGAGGCCAGACAATAAGCGTCCAGGGGCGAAAGGTCAAAACGACGGCGAAGGCAACCGCAATAGCCCGGCTTGATTTCGGACATTCCACGCCGGGCCGAGCAAACGCGGGCGCGTCCGCCATGTATCAGTAGCATGAGAAACCTCTCACTCTGTCTTGTGGCATGGCTGCTCGCGGCGGTGCCGGCATGGTGTGCTCAGGTTAGCATCGTTCCGTTGGAGCCGGCTGCGCGAGCCAGGCTCGCCGCCTCGCTGGAACCATTGAATGCCCAGTATGATCCGACCGAGAAGATGATCCGCCGGCCATTCTCCTCGCCGGGCTATCACACCACGCTCAAGGGCGGACAGGTGCATCCGACTCGCGATTCGCTGCGTTACGCCCGTGCGATTCTCGACCTTGGCAATGCCGAGATGGATCGTCGGTCATGGGACATCATCGAACGTGTGATCGGTTTGCAGGACCAGAATCCGTCGAGCAGAACCTATGGCATATGGAGCTGGTTTCTGGAGGAACCGCTGGAGAAGATGTCCCCACCGGACTGGAACTGGGCGGACTTCTGCGGGCGGGAACTGCTGCAGGTGATCCTGTACCACGGCGAGCGAATTCCACCCGACTTGAAGGCGAAGATCAACGCTTCCATTCTCCATGCCGCCAGGTCCATACAGAAGCGCAATGTGGGGCCGGGCTACACCAACATCGCGGTTCTGGGCGCCTATGTCACGCTTGTTGCGGGCGAGACCCTGGACGACGCGGGGCTGAAGGAATATGCCCTCGGCAGGCTCAAACGCATCTTCGACTACACCACCGAGCAGGGGGCCTTCACCGAATACAACAGCCCGACCTATACACTGGTGACGATGAAGGCGCTGGCGGCCCTGGTGGCGCACGCCCGGGATGATTCGGCCCGAAGCATGGCCAGGACGCTGTATGCCGGCACATGGGAGGAACTGGCCTCGCACTGGCATCCACCAACCCGTCAGTGGGCGGGCCCGCACAGCCGATGCTATTCGACTCTCCTCGCAGAAGGCGCTCGCGGCATCGTGCAGCGCGGCACCGCCGGCCGCGTGGCGGTCGGCGCGGACATGGATCGAATCGACCTCGAGGAGTATCGCGTGCCCATGCTCTGCCCCGCCGAGTATGAGCCGTTGTTGGCCGGGCTGCCCCAACCTCGGACCGTGGTCAAGACCTTTGTGAAGAGCGATCGGCGCAGCATCACGGGGACCACGTATCTGCATCCGGATTTTGCGCTTGGAAGCATCAACCGAGGGTCGTTCTGGAACCAGGCCCGCGCGGTGGTCGCCTATTTCGGCGATGCCCGACGCCCCGGCTATCTGCATGTGC
>CAYSSA010000161.1:3256-7828 GCA_964433485.1 uncultured Tepidisphaeraceae bacterium
CTACACCGTGCAGGAGGCGGGCCGTTGTCTTTCAAGCGTGACGCTCGCCACCGACGGCGGCGACACCCACCCCAGCCTCGACAAGCTCAAGAGCGGGCTTCTCAAAGCTCAGGACTTGCGTTTGCGATTCGAGCTTGGCGGCTCGGGCGCGGAAGCCAGGATAGCACTGCCTGCAAACCCCTCGGGCATGGTGGAAATCAAGACGGGAAAGCTGACGATGCGGATTTCGGTCCCATTAGCCCGCTTTGCCGAGGATCGCCCTCGCTGGGAGGTGTCCAGACAAAGCGACACGCTCGGCGCGGACCTCGTGCTCTATGCCGGCCCCGACCGGGAGTTCAAGCTCGTCGATGTGCCCGCGGCCGTGGTGTTTGCCCTTTCAATGCAGGATGAGATCGGTGAAATTGTCGTCAACGAACAATCCGACCGCCTTCAGGCCGAATGGTCCACCCTGAAGCTCATTTCCCGAGGACGGCCCATGAAAGGCACCGCCCTGGATGAGCCCTGAGACATTCCGAGCAGACCTCTTCCGGGCGGCATGGGCAGGGCACATATGTCTGCATCGCCCGCCCGGTTAGCGCATAGGCAATCGCTTTTCCAATTCCGGTGTACCACCCGGAGACAATTGTTTCAGGCAGCGCCTTTGGCAATCGAAACGTCTTTTCTTGCATCTTCAGTAGTGGCACTGGCCTGTGTCACCAGGAACAGGGCGGCCATGCGCACGGCCAGCCCGTTGCTCACCTGCGTGAGCACGCCGCTGTTGGGTCCGTCGGCGATCTGCGAGGAGATTTCTATGCCGCGGTTCATCGGTCCGGGGTGCATCACGAAAACGTCCTTCTTGCAGCGATGGAAGCGTTCGCTGGTCAGGCCGTAGAGCTGGGTGAACTCCCGCACCGAGGGAAACTGGCTGCTCTTGATTCGCTCGAACTGCACGCGGAGCATGTTGAGCACATCCACCTCGCCGATCACCTCGTCGAGGTCGTAGTGGACCTTGGCGCCAAGTTGTGCGAAAGATCTGGGCAGCAGCGTCGGCGGCCCGACGAAGATCACCTCCGCGCCCATCTTCTTCAGGGCCCACAGGTTGCTGCGGGCCACGCGCGAGTTGGCGATGTCGCCCACGACTGCCACTTTCAGGCCGGCGACCGTGCCGAAGCGCTCGCGGCTCGTATAGAGGTCCAGCAGACCCTGCGTCGGGTGCTCGTGGGCGCCGTCGCCGGCGTTGACCACCGAACACTTCACGCTTCGGGCCAGCAACTGCGCCGCGCCCGATGCCGGATGCCGAGTGATGATGATGTCCACGCCCATCGCCTCGATGTTCCGTGCGGTGTCGATCAGCGTCTCGCCCTTGCTGACCGAACTGGTCTTGACGGAGAAGTCCACGATGTCGGCCGACAGCCGCGACGCCGCCAGCGAGAAACTGGTGCGGGTGCGCGTCGAGTTCTCGAAGAAGAGGTTCACCACCACCTTGCCGCGCAACGCCGGTATCTTCTTGATCGAGCGCGTGGAGACCTCTTTGAAGGAGTCGGCCGTTTCCATCACGAAACGGATGTCCTCCACGGACAATTCCTCCAGCGTCAGCAGGTGCTTGTGGGTCCAGCGATAGCTGTGGGTGTTGGGCATGCTCAACTCCTCGGCTCGACGACGATCTCGTCTCGCCCGTCGTACTCCGCGAACCGTACGTTGACGCGGTGGTCCTCGGGAACCTCCTTGAGGCGAATCCCCACGAAATCAGCCGCGATGGGCAGTTCCCGCCCGCCGCGGTCCACCAGCACGGCCAGACGCACGACGCTGGGCCGTCCGAAATCATTCAGCGCGTTCAGCGCCGCCCGCACCGAGCGACCCGTGTGCAGAACGTCATCAACCAGCAGCAGCGGCTTGCCGGCCAGATCGATGTGAATGTCCGTCGGCCGCACGACATGGCTGGTTCCGATGGCCGACAGATCATCCCGATAGAGCGTCACATCCAGCGTTCCAAACCCGAGTTGGGAGAATCCGCGCTCTCTCAGGCGATCCACGATCCGCTGGGCGAGATTGTCTCCGCGGGTGCGAACGCCAATCACGTTCAGCGCCTTATCCGATGGAAATGCCCCGGCCACACGCCCCGTGAGTTCTTCAATCACGCGGGCAACGTCCCTGGCGTCATAGGTGGTATGCATGACGCCGGAGAAGTTACGCCAAACCGCTCTCAAAGACAAATCGGATACCCGGTCGCGTCATCATCGCTGCAACGTTGTGCCTCTCCGGGGGTCGTTACCATTATGGAGACAACCAGAAACGTGTATCCGACGGTTGGCCCGCTTGTGGCGTGCTTGTTGTGGCTGGCGATGAGCGCATCTGCACAGTTCGGGCCTGATGTGCCGCAGCCGCGCATCCCCGAGGACAAGGAGGCCGCGGACCTTGCCGCCAAAGCCTACAAGGACAACCTCGCCCGGCACGCGGACAATCCGGACTTCCTGGTGCGTCCCGGACTGCTGGCGGATCGGCGGGCCAAAACGGTCCGTCTGTGGGGCCGCAGTACCCGGCTGGCCGCCTCCGATCCCGCCGAGTTCTTCGTCATCCCCGCCGACAGCGGCAAGGACTATGAAGCGATCGCCGTCGCCTATGTGAAGGCCTCGGATGTGCGCGCAGCGCTGGAGTTCATCGGCATGAAGCCGGGTCGCCCGGCCAACTTCGGCGCCAACATGTTCTGGCCCAGGGGCGAGCGAGTCATCGTCCACTTGGAATGGGATCAGCCGCCGGAAAAACCCGGCGGAAAGCCCGAGGCCAGGCGCGTCCGCGCCGAGGACATTCTCTTCGATGTCAAGGCCAATCAACCACTGCCCCAAACCGGATTCGTCTTCACCGGGTCGGTCTACTTCAAACCAGAGGACGGAGATCGCGAGCTGTTTGCCGCCGACGTTCTGGACTCCCGCAGCATCATCTCTGATTACAATGAGCGTTGCTCTATTCTCGACGTTCCACGACAGGCGCCGCAGGGGGCCGTCTATGGGTCCATCAAGCTCAACCCGGCGTATCGCTTCGGTCCCGACAAACCCCTTCAGGTGACGCTGGAACCCGAGCACAAGGACGGCAAGCTCCGCGTCCGCGACCTGTCGCTCGATATCTCAATCCCTCCCGGCACCACAATCCAGAATGGCCGATTCCTGCTCAAGGACGCCGCTGGAAATCCAGTGGCGAACCCGCCGACGTTCATCAGCGTTCTGGCTGAGTTCGGCAGGCTTACCGAAGCGGGCCTCGACCCCCATGTGACGGTTTCGATGGACGGCGCGATGACTCTCACCGCGACGCGGAACCTTGCCCTCTTCCTGGCCAGTATTGACTCCGAGAAGGGTATTCGCATCGAAGCCCCGCCGCCCGGCCAACTCTACTACCGTAACTTCACTCCGCCGACCGAATGGCGCGACCGCGACAAGCGCCTGGGCCGACCTTGGGAACTGCGCGTTTCCCAGAAGGACGGGCACGTCTCCGGCACGCTGATCCTGCCGGCCGACCAGATCGACAACAACCAGGGTCTGGGCGACTTGAAGTTTCCCGTGGGCTCCGCCGAGGAACTGGCCAGAGTGCTACAGGAAAAAAGCGACAAATGGGCGCATAGCGTCTACATATTTGCTCACCCGGATATGACTCTGGGGCCTCTGCTGGATTTCATCGGTCCGGGCATGAAAGTGCGCCCGGCCATGTACGTCTTCCTCCCCGAACCCCACTGAGCGCAAGCGGTGATGCCGCACGGGTATGCTATAAGTATATGTCATACATGCAGTTGCGCGATCCAATGCTGATTGGTGGCTCTGGCGTGGCGGCAGGCATTGTCTGTTGAAACCGACTGCTTTTTTGGGGAAATCGCCCATCCAATCGGGTAAAAGAAGGCACCTCGAATACAAGGAGAGGACATGGCTAAACAGAAGATCGTGTCCAAGTCTGCAAGCCGGCGCAAGGCCGGGGTCGCCAAACCAGTCCGCAGGGCGGCCAAGCCGGCCCGCAAGGCGGCAAGACCAGCCCGCAAGGCGGTTAAACCGATTGTCCGCAAGGCGGCACCCAAGGCCAAGCCCGTAAAGAAGGCCGCTAAGATCAAGGCTGCGACGGTCGTGAAGGTCAAGAGGCCAGGCACGAAGAAGCCCAAGGCGCCGGCGTCACCGGCGGCTCCGGTCCTGGCGGCCGTCACCGAAGTGGTTTCCACCACCGCCAGCGCCGTCATTGACGTGGCGACAACTCCGGAACCCACCGCCATTGCACAGCAGGTGGATGCGGTGGCGCAGGTGGCACCCGCGCCGGATGCGGGCTCGGGCGTTTCCGATCAGGGGACCTCAACCTGATCCGGCCACTCTGCCGCTATAATACAGCCAGCAGAATGCCCGGAGCCCGACTCAATCTCTTCGCCGACCACAGCCGCTCCTGGCAGGGCGGGCTATATGTCTATCCCGTGATCTCGCGCCGCAGCCGCGGATTGTCCGTTGGCGTGAACCTCAACCCCGACAAGGTCTGCAACTTCGACTGTATCTACTGTTGCGTGGACCGCTCGCAGCCGCCCCTTGTGCGGGAAGTGGACCTGAGGCGACTGCGCGATGAATTGGACAG
>CAYSSA010000161.1:7907-11636 GCA_964433485.1 uncultured Tepidisphaeraceae bacterium
GGCTGAACGATGTGGCCTTCAGTGGCGACGGCGAGCCGACGAGCTTTCCGAAGTTTCCCGACGCCTGCCGTCTGGTGGCGGAACTGCTCGATGCCCGTCAACTGCGACAAACCAAGATCGTGCTGATCACCAATGCCACGCTGCTGCATCGTCCGGCCGTCGCCGCAGCGCTGGATTTCCTGGATTCGCACAACGGCGAGATCTGGGCAAAACTCGACGCCGGCACCGAAGACTATTACCGCAGAGTCGAACGAACCTCTATTCCCTTGCGGCGTGTGCTGGACAACATTGCCCTTGCCGGCGCGCAACGACCCATTGTCATCCAGTCGCTTTTCATGCGTATTGAGGATCAGCCGCCGCCGCCGGACGAAATCGCGGCCTACCTCGATCGGCTGCGTGAATTGTCCATCGGCGGCTGCCGTGTTTCGCTGGTGCAGGTCTACACCGTGGCGCGCCGGACAACCGAGTCGTTCGTCGGGGCGCTGCGGGACGAAGAGGTGGATGCCATTGTCGCCCAGGTCAGGCGCCTGGGATTGCCGGCCGAGGGGTTCTACGGGCCCGCATGATCGGCGGCAGACTCGCGGCGCTCCCTGGGTCGGATGCGGAAGTGCTCGATGAAGGTGCTGATGGTGAGATTGATGGGGATCGCCAGCATGAGCCCCGGAATGCCGAACACTTTTCCCCACAACACCACGGAGAACAGTGTGACGGCAGGGTGCATGTTCACGGCTCCGCGCATGATCGTGGGCAGAATAAGATAGGCCTCGATCGCCTGGATGACGCAGTAGACGACCAGTACCCCCGCCGCCGTGCCCGCGGTCTGGGTGGCCAGCGCAAACAGCGACGCGATCAGGCAGGCCGTGGCCGGTCCGACAGTCGGCACGATCTCGGCAAAACCCGCCATTAGCGCCAGGGGAATGGCGAACTCCACGCCGACGAGCTTGAAGCCGACGGCCGATGCCGTGAAGACGACAAACATGCCGGTGAACGCGCCGATGGCCCAGCGGCGAAATCGCGGCGCCAGATCATACAGGGCGTCGCGCAGCGCCTTCTGGTTTTCGGCGGAGAAAAACCTCAATCCAGGCTTGATCAGTCTCTCGGGGGGCTCTGAGAGCAGAAAGATCGACCCGATGAGTGTGAAGGTCAGTGAGAGCAGCAGGCCAAGAAGCACATCGGCCGAGTGGGAGAACAGCGCTTCGCCGCCCTTGCCCGCCAGGAAATCGCCCAAGCCCTTGAGCAAATGGCTGACGGTCAAAGTCTGTTGCAGGCCCATGCGCTCGCTCCAGCCCTTGAGCGTTTGATCGACTGCCATGCGAGTCTGGGGCCAGCGCTCGATGGAGTCCAGGATCGGACGGCGCAACGGCAAATAGAGGGATAAAAAGGCCAGTCCAATGACCAGCAGCAGTCCCACAGCGATGATGGCCACGTCACTGGATCTCGGGCCGGGAATGAACTTCATCAGCGGCGACAGGGTGCAGGCGATGATGCAGGCGGCCAAGACGCCCAGCGCGACCGTGGAAATCGCGTCGAAAAAGTAGATGCCTGACGCAAGCAGGATGACCCATGCCAATGGCGATATCCAAACAGGATGTGGGGATGAAGGTTGTTTGGGCACGACGGGGGAATCATGCATGTCAGGCAGAATACGACGGCGGGAGGTGGAAGGCAAAGCGGGTGTGCCGGTCCGTGGCGGGCGAGATCAATCGAGCGTGTAGCCGCGGCGCCGTGCCAGTCGGCGCAGGTCGCCGAGGGCCTGGGCAATGCCGTCCATATGGGGATTCAGCTCGCGCACCTGCTCGTAGGCTTCTATCGCCTGCGGGATCATCTCCAGTTGTGCATGGCAGTGTCCAAGCCCCGCCCACGCGGCGAAGTGACACGGCATCAACTCCACCGCCCTGCGGTAGTCCAGAAGGGCCGCCTCGAACTGATCCTGAAGGTAATGCGCCATGCCGCGCTGGTTATAGCCCTCGGCCAGCCCCGGACAAAGAATCAGGGCACGGTTGAAATGCGTGAACGCCTGCTCAAAATCTCGCTCGGTCAGGCTGCGCGCTCCCATGGCCAGCTCGTGATTGGCTTGCGGCGTCCCCCCGCGAAACCAGACGTTCCAGAGAGCGTGCTCGGCCATCTGATTGACCATGGCGTCGGGGTCGCGCAGGCGATCCACCAGCGCCGGAATGCAGGCCGGATCACCCACCAGACCCAGCCCCAGCGCCGCCACCTTGCAGACGTCGGGCTGGGGGTCGCAAAGAAGCGAGCAAAGCTGTTCCGTCGTGTAGTTTCGCCGGAGATAGGCTGCCAGCGCAACAACGTCCCGCTCCGCCAGCAGGGGCTGGACTGCATCGAGAAACCGGACGGAATCAGGGGTTGAGGTCGTGGACACCGCAACACTCTAGGCGCGCGGGACCGGGCCGATCAATAGGAACGCATGAAGTCGGGCCTTCGAGATTCTGACGAGCCCTGTTGAATCTCCTGCCGCGCGGCGCGTTGCTCCGGGCTGAAAGGCTGGGCATAATAGCCCCGCTGTATCGTCAGCGAATCGCCCAGTTTATGCGGCTTGTAGCCCGTCTCGGTTGTGTTGGAACAACCGGCCAGAGCTAAAAGCAGGCCGCAGCCCAATAAATATCGCATAGCGAAATCTCCGAGGATACAGTTTATACTGCCGTTTTTCCGAGGCAAGCGAACAAACCATGGCGACTCCCGAATCACAACTCCCCAAGGGCATCGACATACCCGCACTGAAAAAACGCCGCAAGGTGACCTATAATCTGATGACGCCCGGGCCCGGCACCCCCTGGGAAGACCGCGATTCGCTCGGGTTCATCCCGGCGTTTTATAAGAATTGTGTCAAAGTCATGCGCGATCCGGAGACCTTCTTCGGACTCATTCGCCGATTGCAGTACCGTAACGATGCCAGACTATTCATCATTGGCATCGCACTGATCTGGTTCCTCTCGGGCATGATCCACGGCGGCATTGAGTACATTCGGCTGGCCCGATCACCCCTGGCCATGGCGCCGCGCAGTGTCCCCCACATGCTCATCGACACCCAGGCCTATTTTCTGGGTTGGGCGGCGTTTTCCGCGGCGCTGGCCGTTCTCATGTTCGGCCTTTTTGAACTGGCTGCGCGCTTCTACTACCCCATGGTCAGCGGCGGCGATATGAAGGGACGCGGTTCCCCGGAACTGGTCTATAATGTCCTGGCCTATTGTTTCGGACCCTGCATCCTGGCGCCAATTCCTTACCTCGGGCCCATTGTGGCACTGGGCTGGACTTTCTACCTCGCCATTCGCGCAGGCTCCGAACGGCTTCACATCAACACTCGGGCGGCCATCATTGGGGCGGCCATCAGCCTCGGCTCGTGCCTTGCGCTTGCCGTGGTGCTTCTTTTCAGCGGCTACAAGGTCTGGGACTGGACGATGGAGCCCGCCACGAAGAAAGTCACGCCGAAGGTCCAGATTCGCGGCGTGCGCTGACAGGAGTCAGTCCCGCCCGGTTCACGGTTGTCCCCAAAATGCACGCCACACGCGCGGAACAGATCGATCGCCTGCGGCAGCGCCTGCTGTGCCGCATCCGTCGCCGCTACTCAGTTCGATTTGAGCCGATGGATATTGGAACACTGCACCTGCATTTCGTCCGCATCGAGAATCCCGATCATGTGTTGGACATGGTGGCCGACCAGGTGGACCGCGCCGCTCAGGCAAGACTGCTGATCGTAAATACCTGTGGATT
>CAYSSA010000162.1:0-4333 GCA_964433485.1 uncultured Tepidisphaeraceae bacterium
TGGTCGACCTGGAGATGACCGACATCGACCTCCAGGAAGGCGTACTCCGTGTCCGCGGCAAGGGGCGCAAGGACCGCCTCACCCCAATCGGCTCGCAGGCCATCAAGGCCATGCAGCGCTATTTCGAGATGCGCGCCGCCGAGTATCCCCAGCAGGGCCCGCTGACCGGCCGGGTCTTCCTCAACAAGCATGGCGGCCCGCTTTCCACCCGCTCGGTGCGCCGCAAGCTGGACAAATACCTCTCGATGGCCGGCCTCGATCCGGGCATCAGCCCGCACACCCTGCGTCACAGCTTCGCCACGCACTTGCTCAACAACGGCGCCGATCTGCGCAGCGTGCAGGAGTTGCTGGGCCATCAGTCCATCAGCACCACACAGGTCTACACCCACCTGACCACCAGCAAGTTGAAGGAAGTCTATGGCGAGGCCCATCCGCGGGCCAACACCCCGACGGTGCCGCATCCCATGCTGCAGCAGCAGCAGCAACAGCCGATGCCGCAACAGTACATCGCCAAGGCCGGCTGAGCCCACCCGCGATCTCACCTGGAACCCAAGTGCCCCGCCCGAAAGGACGGGGCACTTGGCGTTTCATGGCAGCCCGATCGCACCGGCCACCAACCCCGAATCAGCCGCGAACAAAGATTGAAATCAATGTACCAAACTTATACTATGTAACTATTGTTAGGATTTATTTTGTATTGGGATGCCTGTATGCCAGACCGGCCGAACTTCAAGATGCGCCAGGAGCCGCCACCGCCGACCGCAATCGGACCGGAGGCTTCCGCATCCCCTTACGCGGAGATGGAGACCGTCTCAAATTACTCATTTCTCCGTGGAGCATCGCATCCCGATGAACTGGTCTACCGGGCGGCGGAACTGGGATATCGGGCCATCGCCATCACGGACATCAACTCCCTGGCCGGGGTCGTGCGGGCCCACGCGGCCAGGAAGGAACTGCTGGCGGCCGGCTCATACGCCCCGCAATTGGTGATCGGCGCCCGGCTGACGCTGGATGATGGTCCGGACTTGCTGGTCTGGCCCATGGATCGCCCGGCCTACGGACGGCTGTGCCGTCTGCTGACGCTCGGCAAGCGACGGGCACAGAAAGGCGAGTGTTTCCTGACACTGCAGGATGTGCTGGAAAATTCCGCCGGATTGCTGGCGGCCGTGGCGGCGGATGGGGATATTCAAGCGACCAAGCGACGGAGCGACCGGGCGACAAAGGGGGTTCCTTTTCCCTTTGTCGCTTCGTCGCTTCGTCGCTCCTTCACTCCTTCGCTTTTCTGCCCAGCCCTCGGCCTACTCCATGAGGTCTTTGGTCCGCGCCTTTCGCTGGCCGCCGCCATGCTCTATCGCCAGGATGACGTGGCGTACATGCGTGGCCGGCTGGCTGCGTCGAAACACTTCGGCATTCCGCTGCTGGCGACCAACTATGTGCATTACCATGTGCCCGATCGCCGGCCGTTGCAGGATGTGCTGGTCTGCATCCGCGAAGGTTGTGTCATCCACCAGGCCGGATACCGGCTGTTTGCCAACGCCGAGAGATATCTCAAATCGCCGGCGCAGATATACCGGCTGTTCGGCGAATATCCGGCCGCCATCGCCCGTGGCCTGGAGATTGCCGAACAATGCAAGTTCTCGCTGGATGAGCTCCGCTACGAATATCCCGACGAACTCTGTCCGCCAGGCATGACCCCACAACAATATCTGACGCAACTGACGTGGGAAGGGGCAGTGGAGCGGTATATACGAGCGACGGAGCGACGGAGCGACGGAGCGACGAAGGGAAAAGGAACCCCCTTCGTCGCTCCGTCGCTCCGTCGCTCCGTCGCTTCGTCGCTACTTTCCTCTATTCCCCCAAAAGTCCGCGCCCAGATCGAACACGAACTCCGCCTCATCGGGGAACTCAATTTCGCCAGTTATTTTCTGACCGTGTACGACATCGTTCGCTTCGCCCGCTCGCGGGGCATCCTCTGCCAGGGCCGCGGATCGGCGGCCAACTCGGCCGTCTGCTACTGCATCGGCATTACCTCGGTGGATCCGGACCGGATCGAGGTGCTGTTTGAGCGATTCATCTCCGCGGCCCGCGGCGAGCCGCCGGACATCGACGTTGATTTTGAACACGAACGCCGCGAGGAGGTTCTTCAGTACATCTATCAGAGATATGGCCGTGACCGCGCCGGCATGACGGCCGAAGTCATCACCTACCGCGGCCGCTCGGCCGTGCGCGACATTGGCAAGGCCCTGGGTCTGAGCCTTGATCTGGTCGATTCGCTGGCCAGGAAACTCGACTGGTGGCACCGCGGCGCCCTCGCCGAACCGCAACTCCGCGAACTCGGGCTGGACCCCGAAGATCCGACCATCCGGCAAGTCGTCCTGCTCACTCAACAGATTCTCGGTTTCCCCCGCCATCTCAGCCAGCATGTCGGCGGCATGGTGATAACCCGCGGCCCGCTGTGCGAACTGGTGCCCATTGAGAATGCGGCCATGGAAGGCCGTACGGTGATCGAATGGGACAAGGACGATATTGACGCGCTGGGGATACTGAAGGTGGACGTGCTGGGGCTGGGGATGTTGACGTGCATTTCGAGAGCGATTGGCATGATTAATGGGAGCGACGAAGCGACACAGCGACGAAGGGAAGAACAGGCGATAAAGGGAAGACAGACGGAAGCGACAAAAGGCTTGGAGTTCCGCTCCCTTCGTCGCTCCGTCGCTCCGTCGCTTCGTCGCTTTGCCAACTTCCTGATACACTATCTATCGCCGGAGAAACACATGGCAATAGTGAGAACATTCCGGGATCTGATCGCATGGCAGAAAGGCAAGGAACTGAGCAAGGTTGTCTACGCGGCGACCAGGAACATGCCGGACGACGAGCGTTTCGGCCTGACCAACCAGATGCGGAGAGCCTCGGTCTCGATCCCATCGAACATCGCAGAAGGTCATGGGCGACAGAGCCGCGTGGACTATCTGAGATTTCTCCGTACCGCCCGTGGCTCGCTCGCAGAACTGATGACCCAGACGGAAATCGCATGGGAACTGGATCTGATGCCTTTCCACCAGGATCTGGCCAATCTTCTGGAAGAGGAGGACCGTATTCTGCAAGCCCTGATTCGCAGCTTGGAGAACAAGAGGGAGCAGTAAGAGCGACGAAGCGACGGAGCAACGGAGCGACGGAGCGACAGAGGGAATATTGTCCTTCATCGCTTCACTCCTCCCCTGCCGCTTCTTCCCCCTTCGTCGCTTCGTCGCTCCGTCGCTCCGTCGCTTCCCATCCCCCCCTCCACCTCCACACCATCCCTCCCGAAGACCCGGCCGTTTATGAGATGATCTCCCATGCCGACACCGTCGGCGTGTTTCAGATTGAGTCGCGAGCGCAGATGTCCATGCTTCCGCGGCTCAAGCCAAAGTGCTTCTACGACCTGGTCATTGAAGTCGCCATCGTCCGGCCGGGACCGATCCAGGGAAATATGGTTCACCCGTATCTGCGGCGACGGAACGGAGAGGAACCCGTGACCTATCCATCCGAGGCAATGCGCCGGGTGCTGGAGAAGACGCTGGGCGTGCCGCTGTTTCAGGAACAGGCCATGCGTATCGCCATGGTCGGAGCCGGCTTCTCGGCCGGCGAGGCGGACCAGCTCCGCCGGGCGATGGCCGCCTGGCGCAGACACGGCAAGCTCGAAACGTTCCGCCGAAAGATCATCGATGGCATGCTGGCCAACGGCTATACGCATGCCTTTGCCGAACAGTGCTACCTGCAGATCCGCGGATTCGGCGAATACGGCTTCCCCGAATCGCACGCGGCGTCGTTCGCGCTGCTGGTGTATGCATCGGCGTGGCTCAAGCGATATTACCCGGCGGAATTCGCGGCTGCCCTGATCAACAGCCAGCCGATGGGCTTTTACGCTCCCGCTCAGATCGTACGCGATGCCCAGAACCACGGCGTCGAGGTGCGGCCGACGGATGTGAACGAGAGCGAGTGGGATTGCACGTTGGAAAAGTCGCCAGTTGACAGTTGCCGGTTGCCGACGTTGCGGCTGGGGTTTCGGATCGTGAAGGGACTGAGACAGGAAGACATCGGCCGGCTTGTATCGATGCGCAAGCAGACCGGGCGGTTCCGGTCAGTGGCCGAGGTCCATGCACGTACCGGCCTGTCCAAAGCCACGCTGCGGAAACTGGCCGAGGCGGATACGTTCAGCTCGCTCGGATTGACGCGAAGGCAGGCGCTGTGGCGTGTGCTCGAGATGGATGATGAGCCATGCCCGCTGTTTGCCAATGCGGGAGCCGCTTCAGCGGAGGCGGTCTGGTCAACACGGTCGCTGAAGCGGACCCTG
>CAYSSA010000162.1:4362-7859 GCA_964433485.1 uncultured Tepidisphaeraceae bacterium
CTCCCCGCTATGCCCGTCGGGCGTGAGGTGATGACCGACTACTCCACCACCGGTCTGTCGCTGAAGCGCCATCCGGTCAGCCTGGTTCGGGAGCAGCTTGAAGCCATGCGTATGGTTTCCGCAAAAGACATCGCCGATCTGCGCCATGGAACCAAAGTGAAAGCCGCCGGGATCGTTCTGATCCGGCAGCGCCCCGGCACCGCATCGGGCATCGTCTTTATCACCATCGAGGATGAAACGGGCATAGTCAACCTGATTGTCCGGCCGAATATCTTCGACCGCGACCGGCAGGCCGCCCGCCACGCGGACCTGTTGCAGGCCGACGGCCGCATCGAACGCCAGGGCGAAGTCATTCACCTGGTGGCACACCGACTGACTGATCTCAGCCATCTGCTCACAGGTCATGAATTCCATTCCCGCGATTTCCATTGACCCTGGACCAACCCGGCAAGCCGACCGGTCGCCGAACAAACCGACCGTCGCGGTCTTCAGTCCTTGTTCAACATTTCCCGGCGAATCGGTGGAGGTGGTGGAACAACCACAGGCGGCACGACCGCCGCCGACTGCCGCCGTGCCGATTCATCGAGCCGGACCAGCAGGTCGCCGATTCGCTGTTTGGACTTTCCATCCACCCGACTCTGTTGTTGTCGAAGCGGCAGGATCGCCCCGCCACCCATCGCGGCCAGTTTCTCCTGGGCGAGATCGGCCTTCCCCGCGTCCGCATCCGCCAGATCCGCCAGCAGGCGGTTGAATTCAGCCACTGCGGAATCCGGCATCGCCGGCCTCGGATGTTCATACAACGCCACCGTCGACAGCGGCGCCTTCAGTTCAATGCCGTCCGCCATCCCGCAGATGAGCGTCGTCTGTTCCAACTGCCCCTGTATGGTTGAGTCATCCCAGAGCGTGATCAGCACATCGGCCGCGGTCCCCTTCAAGTGCGTCAATCGCTTCACCTGCCCGCCCTCAATGGCCAGCCTGGCGAATCCCGCATCCAGAAGCAGCGGCCCCTTCAGGACGCCGCCAATCACGTCGCCGCCAATCAGTTGGAACGCCGGCCCGGCAAGGTCCGGTTCATCGGGCGCTTCGCCGAGAACCAGTTTTTCAATCGCCGCCACTTCGATCCTGGCCGACTTGCCGACAAGCGCCCCGGCGAACTGAAGTTCGAGTTCCGTGGCTTCAACCAGCCCTGAAATCCGGGTCCCATCCGACAACCGCACCTCATGAAACGCCGTCGCAGCGTCGTCGCCCGCGAAGTTCACCGCGGCAACCAGAGCCGCCGGAAACCTGAGCCGACCGACGCGCGTTGAAACCTCGATGCCGACACCTGGCTTGGCCAGCAGCAATCGCTCGCCGGTGCGCAACACCGCCATGGGTGCAGGGGCTTTGGCATCCGGTTCGTCGCCGGAGCGCCGTCTCCAACCCACTCTCGCCACTTGCGCAAGCGGAAAGGACACCCCCTGCCCATCCGCCAGCCGCAAACGCAACACCTGCACATCCAGTTCACCGCCAATCACCTGGCCATCGGCCAGCGCAAGCAACTGTCGCGGCCGAAGGCCGGCCGCCGCCACCATGCCGGCGATGTCGGCGCACTTGACCTGCACCGGACCGAACGGAGTCCGCAGACCGAACGACGCATGCTCGATGGTTCCGGCAAACTGATCGCCGTTGCGCAACTCCACAAGATCCCATGACTCCCCCCGGAGCAATTCAACTCCGGCGACCTCCGGCCGGCCCGCTCGATAGTTGGCCAGTCGCCGGCGCAATTCGGGAGGCAGAGTTCCCAGTAAATCCGCTTCGCGCACCTGTCGAAGGCTCAACACCGCGTCGGCGAAATTCCGGCGAAATCCGGCCGCATGCATCAACACCACGGTTTGCCGCGGCGGCACGTCGACCGTCCATTGCATGGTCACATTATCCCCATCCTCGGGAGCGGTCATCCGCGGCATCACCCTTGTGCCCAGCCCGCCACCGAAGAAGACATAGCCACATTCGTCGCCACCCGCGGCGAGGGCAACGGGTTGTTCATTGTGCTTGTCATCCTCCATCCATTGCGAACGTTCGGCGCTGTTGCCGAGATTGTGTTGCACGGAAACACTCAACCTGGCTCGTGCGCCCGTGGGGTTTTCCAGCACTTCCGCCCATCGACAGAAGCCTGCCTTCACATTGACCGCAATCCGCCGAGACACGCGCAAACCGCGATACGTCTGCGCCGGCAGCGACACCTCCCCCCGCACCGCATCGAACTCGGCCTTCTGAGATTGTGCCGCGTAGGTGAACCGATCGTCGATCCGCAGAACGCCGGCCGAACTGAACTGCCCGCCGCCGCCGTTGCCGATCGTCCCGTCGCACTGAATGTCCCACTGCAAGCCGTAGTCATCGCCAATGGTGTGCGGCAACTCGACCATTCGCGCGGCCGCTTTGGTTTTGCGCGCCACGCGCTCGGTCGGCCTGGCAGCGCCCAGCGCCAGCACCGTCAGCAGGATCACGAACGTCCCTGTTCGCATTCGCATATCGCAGACCTCCGCCCGCATTGTAACGAGTTCCGGCGGAGAGTTGGCAATGCCCTGCACGTATCCCCCCTCCCCCTTTTTTCAGCGGGCCAATCACTCATTTGGCGCCGGCCGGGCGAGAAATCGGCTTCTTGATCGACGCATCTTCGGCCTTGCGCGTCTGTTTGCCGACGGCCTTGATCACCACATCGTCAAACATGACGGAACCGGCCCCCAGATAGGCATAAAGGTCCACTCGCAGATATTGCACCGGAAACGCAACATGCTGGGGGTTGAGATCATCCACCACCTCGACCCATTGACCCTTGGTGGGCCCCGACGGGGGCACCTGCCGCCGGTAGACCTCACGATCCACAATCTCGCCCTTGATATTTGGCGCTTTCGTGTATCCCTTGACGAAGACATGCAGAGTTGGACCATCGGACTTATAGCGAAACGCGAGCCGATAGCGCGTGTCCGGCGCGATTTCGATCCGCTCGGACAGGCAGGCCATGCCGTTGTTCTCGGCGCAAGTGCGAGAGAGATTCATGGCCAGCACATTGTTCACTCGACCGTTTTCCACGAGTTTGAAGATGTTCACCTTGTCCACCGCGGGCAGCCGATCGGAAATCTCCACGGGGTATTTCTCGGCCATGTAGAGAGCTTCCCACTTGCCCGGCTCCGAGAAGTCACCGTTGTAGACCAGATTCGGCTGCGTCTTCCACATTTCCTGAGCCTTGGCATCATCCCATACCGACTCCTCAACGGGATGGGCGAACTTCTCCACGCCGGGCAGGCTCTGGAGAATCTCCTCGATCACAAATCGCATGTCGGTCGGCTGCTTGATTACCTTCTCCACCAACACCGGCTTCGGCGACGCCTCGCGCAGATCCATGATTTTCAGCTTGACAGTGGTGCCCCCGCCGCCGGGGTCGGATTGTCCCCAGACCAGAATGTCCGGATCATCAATTCTGGCCAGATCCCTGACCGTCTGCGGCGGCGTATCGA
>CAYSSA010000162.1:7877-10611 GCA_964433485.1 uncultured Tepidisphaeraceae bacterium
TATCGAGAGTGATCGGTTCCTTGGCCTCGGCCGCCAGATCAACCATTCTGGGTCCGTCGATCACCTCATACTTCCCGGCCCGGTCAAGCTTGGCTCGCAATGCAAAGCCGATCTGGTCGCGCAATGCCTGTTTGGTGGCGCCGCCAAGCGGAAAGAACGCGATTCGCGGTTTCTTCTCCGGCGAATCGGCTTTCTCGGCCCCATCCAGGGGACTGACGACGGCAACCAGAGCGATGGTGAAGATGAGGAATCGCCACATGACAGGCATCTCCTGAGCGAGGCAAGCCGGCCGCAGATACCGCCCAGCCTCTGCTGGAATGTAGTCCGCCAAGTTCAAGCCGTTGATTGGCCCCCACTTGTCCCGAGACGGGTCCGGCAAGAGCCCTCCCGCACCAGGCCGGGAATTGCAATTGGGAGCGCACTCAGGCTGTTTTCAGAGGCCTTGGATCGTTTGACACACCCCCAAGCTAGTCCTATATTGCTCGCTCCCCACGGCTGGAGAAACTCATTCAAGTCCGCCACGGGGGCGGTGTTCCGCGGTTGGCAGCGCGTGTGGCGCTGTACTCAAGACCCGCACAAAAGACGTCCGAGTCCTTTTCGTCTCGGCAGAATTGCGATCCAAGGAGATCTTTTATGGCCAAGTCCAAAGCTCCCGCCAAGGGCGGCAAGAGTACCAAGCGAGTCTTCTTCTTCGGCGGCGGCAAGGCCGAAGCGACCGGTGAGAACCTCACCAAGAACGTCCTCGGCGGCAAGGGCATCGGTCTCATGGAGATGACCACCATCGGCCTGCCGGTGCCCGGCGGATTCACCATTACGATCCAGACCTGCGAAGAATACTACAAGCTCGGTCGCAAGCTGCCGGCCGGTTTGGACAAGGAAGTCAAGGAAGCCGTGGCCAAGCTCGAGAAGACCACGGGCAAGAAGTTTGGCGATCCCAACGACCCCCTGCTGGTTTCCGTCCGCTCCGGGGCTGCCCGCTCCATGCCGGGCATGCTCGAGACGATCCTGAACCTCGGGCTCAACGACATTTCCGTCGAGGGTCTGGCCAAGAAGACCGGCAATGCCCGTTTCGCCTACGACGCTTATCGTCGGTTCATCCAGATGTATTCCAGCACCGCCATGGGGCTCTCGAAGGAGCCGATGGAAGAGATGCTGCACGAATTGAAGCACAAGCTTGGGGTCAAGACGGACCCGGAAATCCCCGCCGAGAGCCTCAAGGAACTGTGCGCCGAGTTCAAGGCGTTCTACAAGTCGAAGAAGGGCGAGGAGTTCCCGCAGGATCCCATGACCCAGCTCTGGGGCGCGATCATGGCCGTCTTCAACAGTTGGGAAGCCGACAAGTCCGTCACCTATCGCCGCGTTGAAAAGATCACCGACCTCAAGGGTACGGCCGTCAACGTCGTGCAGATGGTCTTCGGCAACAAGGGCGACAAGTCGGGCACGGGCGTCTGCTTCACCCGCGATCCCAACACCGGCGCCAACGAGTTCTATGGCGACTACCTGATTAACGCCCAGGGCGAGGACGTGGTCGCCGGCATCCGCACGCCGCTGAAGCTGTCCCGTCTGCATGAGGACATGCCCAAGGCTTACGACCAGCTCTGTGCCGTCCGCGCCATCCTTGAGAGCTACTACCACGAAATGCAGGACCTCGAATTCACCGTCGAGGATGAGAAGCTCTACATGCTGCAATGCCGCACCGGCAAGCGCTCGCCGGCCGCCGCATTCCAGATCGCGGTCGATCAGGCCACCAAGCCGCTGCTCAGCGCCGCCCAGGCGAAGGATCTCGTGAAGAAGGGCTATCTGCCCAAGAAGTGGGCCGACTTGGCCGTGAAGCCGTGTCTGACCAAGGAACAGGCCGTCGCCCGCATCACACCGGAAGACATCGAACGCCTGTTCTACCCGGTCATCGACAATAAGAAAGTTACCCCCGAGCAACTCAAGAGCGCCAAGCTCGCCACCGGCATCAACGCCGTTCCGGGCGCTGCCTCGGGCATCATTGTGCTGACCGCCGCCGAAGCCGAGGCGCTGGCGGCCAAGGGCAACAAGGTGATTCTGGTCCGCAAGGAAACCAGCCCCGAGGACGTTGGCGGCATGCATGCTGCGCAGGGCATTCTCACTGCCACCGGCGGCAAGACCTCGCACGCGGCCGTCGTGGCCCGCGGTTGGGGCAAGTGCTGCGTGGTGGGCTGCGAAATGCTCAAGATCAACTACGAGGCCAAGACCGTCCAGGCCGGCGACAAGCTGCTCAAGCAGGGCGATTTCATCACTCTCGACGGCTCAACCGGCGAAGTGTACGTCGGCGAGTTGCCCTTGAAGCTGCCCGAACAGCCCGCCGCCTTCAGCACGCTGATGAAGTGGGCCGACGAATTCCGCACGATCAAGGTCCGCACCAATGCCGATACACCCTATGATTCGGAGAACGCCATCCGCATGGGCGCTGAAGGCATCGGCCTGTGCCGCACCGAGCACATGTTCTTCGACACCGAGGAACGCCGTCTGGCCATCCAGGAGATGATCGTCGCGGACACCGTGGAGGCGCGCAAGGCGGCGCTTGCCAAGCTGCTGCCGTTCCAGCGGGCCGACTTCGTGGGCATCTTCACGGCCATGAACGGCAAACCGGTGACGATTCGCCTGATCGACCCGCCGCTGCACGAGTTCACGCCCAAGGATGACGCGGGCGTGGCCAAGTTGTCGGCCATCACCGGCATCACTCCGGAAAACATCAAGCACCGCT
>CAYSSA010000162.1:10665-11266 GCA_964433485.1 uncultured Tepidisphaeraceae bacterium
TGTCGCCTGTGCATCACCTATCCCGAGATTCTCGACATGCAGGTGACGGCGATCATCGAGGCCGCCATCGAATGCACCAAGAAGAAGATCAAGGTTCTGCCGGAAATCATGATTCCGCTGACCATCGACCCCAAGGAACTGAAGATCCAGATCGACCAGTCCCGCGCCTTGGCTGACAGCCTGATCAAGAGTTCCGGCGTGAAGCTCAATTACATGCTGGGGACGATGATCGAAGTGCCTCGCGCGGCGCTGCTGGCCGACAAGGTGGCCGAGATCGCCGAATTCTTCAGCTTCGGCACCAACGACCTGACGCAGATGACGATGGGACTGAGCCGCGACGACGCCGGGCGGTTCCTGCCGGTCTATGTCGCCAGCGAGAAGGACGGCGGCAAGGCCATCTTCAAGGCCGATCCGTTCCAGAGCCTCGATCAGGACGGTGTGGGCATGCTGGTCAAGATGGGCATCGAAAAGGGCCGCTCCACCCGCAAGGATCTGAAGGTCGGCATCTGCGGCGAACACGGCGGCGAAGCCGAGAGCGTGAAGTTCTGCCACCGCGTGGGCATGAACTATGTAAGCTGCTCGCCGTATCGCGTCCCCATCG
>CAYSSA010000162.1:11398-11632 GCA_964433485.1 uncultured Tepidisphaeraceae bacterium
CACCGGGGCGGCCGAAAGGTCGCCCCGGTGGTTTTGTGGGACCAACACAGACGCGTGTGTAAATCCCGTGTTGTTGAGCATCGCCGTCAGAGTGTCCTGTCAGGCTGCCCATGAGCCTTTGGCACACATACATCGTTGGCAAGTGGCCGCGGGCGTTTGAGGGATGGCGACGGTGCCCTACCGATCCACTTCGCCCATCACCACGTCGATGGAGCCGACAATGGCAGGGACGTC
>CAYSSA010000163.1:0-470 GCA_964433485.1 uncultured Tepidisphaeraceae bacterium
CGATCAACGGATTCCGGATGAGTTGGCGATGTCCAGGGGCCTGATGGGAATGAGCCTCAGCATGCCGGTCACGCGGCGCGATGTTATGCGGGTCGGCCTCTTCAGCACCGCCGGCATGCTGCTGCCGGGAGCGACGGCGTTTGCGCAGTCCGTCAAGCCGGTCGCCGCAGCGCCGGCAAAGCTCAAGGCCAAGGCCAAATCCATCATTCAGATATTTCTCTGGGGCGGCATGTCCCACAACGACACCTGGGATCCCAAGCCCGACTCCGGGCGCGACTACATGGGCGAATTCATCAAAGCCATTCCCACGAACGTGGATGGAATCCAGTTGGGCGAACTTTTCCCAAAACTGGCCCAGCAGGCCGACAAGTTCTCGCTCATTCGCAGCATGACGCACCGCAACAACGGCCACGAGACGGCGGCCTACCTCATGCAGACGGCGCACGCCCCCGGCGAGCGGCTGGCGTACC
>CAYSSA010000163.1:537-2366 GCA_964433485.1 uncultured Tepidisphaeraceae bacterium
CGTGCTCACGCAGGCCCAGGGGCGGTTCTCCGAGGAAGGCTTTCTCGGCCCGAGGTTCAAGCCGTTCGCCACCGGCGGAGACCCCAACGCCACGCGCTTCGAGGTCGAAGGCGTGGTGGCGCGCGGCATCACCGACGAGCGGCAACGCAATCGGCGAAAACTGCTCGAAAGCATGGACACCATGAGCCAGGCCATGGCCGCCAGCCCGCAGATGTCGGCCTCGCGAGAAGCGCGCGACCAGGCCTACGAACTGATTCTCGGTCCCGGACGCGATGTGTTCGATCTCTCGAAGGAAAAGTCCGATCTGCGCGATTTGTATGGGCGGCATACCTTCGGCCAGGACTGCCTGGCCGCGAGGCGTATGGTCGAAGCCGGAGTGCCGTACATCGTCATCAACTACCCCGGCGGCTGGGACACCCACAGCAATCACTTCCAGACCATGCGCCGCCAGTGCCCGGAACTCGATCAGGGTCTGGCGGCCCTGCTGAAGGATCTCAAGGATCGCGGCCTGCTTGAGACCACGCTTGTCTGGTGCTGCGGCGAGTTCGGCCGCGGCCCGAAAGTCGATTGGCAGCCGCCGTGGAACGGCGGGCGCAATCACTACGGCAACGTGTTCACCTCACTGGTTGCGGGCGGCGGATTCAAGGGCGGGCGGGTCGTCGGTTCCTCCGACGCCAAAGCCGAAGAGGTCAAGGACCGCCCCGTCTATCCCGTCGACCTGCTCGGCAGCATCTACCACCTTGGCGGCATCGACGCCACGGCCAGATTGCCGCATCCCATGGGCTTTGAAGCCCACGTCCTTCCCGCGGCTTCGGAAGGCGCCAAGTCGGCCGGCATTCTGACGGAAATCATGTGATGACCCGAATGGAGCGGCTCATGTCCAATTCTGCAATTCTCGGGTTGATCGTCGCGCTGTCGTCGGCGTCCGCGACATTCGCGCAAACCAGACCCTATATCGGGTTCGTCTATCCCGCCGGCGGCCAGCAGGGCACCACCTTTCAGGTCCGCCTTGGCGGACAGGGCATTGACGACGTCACCGGGGCGATGGTCTCCGGAACGGGAGTCTCGGCCAAACTGGTGGATTACCATCGCAGGCTCAATCCCCAGGAAATGCAGCTCTTGAGCGAAAAGGCCAAGCCGCAGGCCGCGTCAATGGAGATGATGATGATGGGCGGCCAGGGCGGTTCCGGCAAACCCGCGGCCGATGCCGACACGCCCACCGGACGATTGATCGCAAAAATAGATCAACGCATGGCCGGGTATGTGCAGCGACCGGCCTGTTCGGCGATATCGAGTCTGGCTTATTTGGAAATCACCATCGCTCCCGATGCCCCGCCCGGGCGCAGGGAATTGACGCTCATAACCCGGCGAGGCGTGTCGAATCCCCTGGTGTTTCATGTCGGACAGTTGCCCGAATCGACCCGCAAGCCGATGGTCACGGCCAATTTCCAGGTCCTCGGAAAGGAAAAGCTGGCGCTGCGCAAGCGCCCTGACGATGAGGCGGAAAAGCGAGTGGTGCTTCCATGCACGCTCAACGGCCAGATCGCCTCGGGCGAAGTCAATTCCTACCGCTTCCAGGCCCGTAAAGGCCAGCGGCTGGTCTTCTGGGTCGAGGCAAGGCAGTTGATTCCATTCGTGGCCGACGCCGTGCCGGGTTGGTTCCAGCCGGTGATCTCGCTCCATGACGCCGACGGCAGGCAACTGGCCTATGAGGATGACTATCGTTTCAAGCCGGATCCGGTGCTGCTGTGTGTGATCCCCGCCGACGGGGAATATGTCTTGCGCATCACGGATGCGATTTTTCGCGGACGTGAGGATTTTGTCTATCG
>CAYSSA010000163.1:2460-2856 GCA_964433485.1 uncultured Tepidisphaeraceae bacterium
CGAAGCTGGTTATTCCCGGAACGGGCGATTTCGCGGGTTTGCAGTCGGTCTGGGCGAGCCGGGGCGGAATCGTCTCCAACTGCCTTCTGTTTGAACGAGGCTTGCTGCCGGAATGTCTGGAGCAGGAGCCCAACAACGAGCCGTCACGCGCGCAGAAATTGACGTTGCCCACAATTGTGAATGGGCGCATTGACCGCGCCGACGACTGGGACGTCTATGCCATTGCGGGTGAAGCGGGGCAGGTGATCGTGGTCGATGTGCATGCCCGCAGGCTCGAATCGCCACTGGATTCATTTGTCAAGGTGACCGACGCCGCCGGTAATGTGCTGGCGTTCAACGACGACCAGGAAGACCCGGAAGCCGACCGCGACTGGACCGTGCAACTCGGTCCGGCCA
>CAYSSA010000163.1:2866-6096 GCA_964433485.1 uncultured Tepidisphaeraceae bacterium
CGCACGACGCCGATTCCTACCTCCTGTACTCACTGCCGGCCAAAGGGATGTACTATGTGCATGTGGGCGACACCGCCAGACGCGGCGGCGAGGAGTATGCCTATCGCCTGCGCATCAGCGCGCCTCAGCCGGATTTCTCGCTGCGGATTGTGCCCTCCAGCCTGAGCATGCGAGGCAAGAGCACGGCGAACATCAGCGTCTCGATTATTCGCAAGGAAGGATTCAATGCGCCCGTTCAGCTTTCGCTTAAGAATCCGCCGACAGGGTTTTCAGCCGCCCCGGTGACACTTCCACCAAACCAGCCGACGGCCCGGTTGACGGTAAAGGCCGACCTCGCCGCCACACCCCGGCCGGTTTTCCTGAGCATTGAGGGGCAGGCGAAACTGCCGAAGGGAACGATCACCCGCCTCGCCGTGCCCGCCGAAGACCGAATGCAGGCATTTCTCTGGCGGCACATGGTTCCCGCACAGGGTCTGAGCGTGCTGGTCTACGATCCGGCCTACGAGCCGCCTCCGAAGCGCGTGCCCAAAGCGACTCCCGCTCCCTCAACGCGCCCGGCAACCCGGCCCGGAGACCCGGCCAAACCGCAGTTCAGCAAATCGCAGGTCGCCAGCCGTCTTCGCCAGCTCAAACTCCTGTTTGAGGAAGGATTGCTGACGGATGAGTTCTACCATGAGAAAGTGGAGGAGTGCGAAGCGGCAAAGTAGCGTTGGCCCAAAGACAACAAGCCCGACCGGCGAGGATCGGGCTTGTTGATGGGGGCTGTGGGTGATCCCATTGTTTACCGCTTGGAGAACTGGAATCGGCGGCGGGCGCCGCGCTGGCCATATTTCTTACGTTCCTTCATGCGATCGTCGCGGGTGAGGAAGCTGTTGTTTCGCAGCGCTTCGAGCGTCGTGGGATCGTACTTCACCAGGGCTCGAGCCAGACCAAGGATCAAGGCTCCGCTCTGGCCGGTCGGGCCGCCCCCGTCCGCGGTAACCCAGATATCCAGCTTCCCGCCGGTGTTCGTGACTTCCAGCGGCCCGAAGATGGCCTTGCGGTCACGCTCGTTGGTGAAGTAGTCGTTGAGGGAGCGGCCGTTCACTTCGATCTTCCCCGAGCCGGGAGCGATGCGGACGCGGCAGACAGAGGTCTTGCGTCGCCCAGTGCCCCAGATGTAGGTCTTCTTGGCGGCGGCGGTGGTTTCAACAGCGGGTAGCGTTTCAGTGGTCATGGCGTTTGAGGTCCGTGTGCGTTGGCTTAAGTGGGTTTAGGAGAACTTGAGTTCCTTGGGCTGCTGGGCCTGGTGCGGATGTGCCGTTCCGCGATAGACCTTCAACTTGGCCAGGAACTTGCGCCCGAGCCGGCTCTTGGGCAGCATTCGGCGAACGGTCACCTCAATGACCTTTTCCGGCTTGCGCACGATCATGTCCTTGTAGGGCCAGAGCTTCTGGCCGGAAGGCCACTCGGTGTAGGTCTGATAGATCATGGTCTCAGCCTTCCGGCCCGTAACCTTGACCTTGTCCGCGTTGAGGATGATGACGTAGTCGCCGGTATCCACATGGGGGGTATAGGTGGGCTTGTGCTTGCCCTGGAGAATCGTGGCGACCCGCGCGGCGAGCCGGCCGAGTACAAGGCCCGTTGCATCAACAACGTGCCATTCGGGCTTGAGTTCGCCCGTCTTGGACAGGTAGGTGCTCATGTCAAATCCTTCAAAACGCAAAAAACACAAGTCAAAACATCGCGCGAAGGCCGGTGGCTCGTCCGCGAAGAATCGGGCATGTTATCGCCAAGGTGATTGATGTCAAGAGTCACTCGCGAAAGTGCAGCCGCGGAAAATGAAGGCGACAACGGGTCTTCCATCGGCGGTGACATGCGAATATATTAACAAATCTGTCGCTCGCACAGCAGGTTGCGGCCGGTTTGGCTGCTGTTTGGATGCCGTCTATGCTCAATCTTGAATACTTGCGTCGCCACAACAAAAAGATACTCGCCTTTTTCGGCGTGTTTCTGATGATCGCCTTCATCCTCCCCGCCACCACCAAGCAGCCCGGATCGGGAGACAGCGATTTCGGAAAGGCATTCGGCGAGGCCATCACCCTTCGCGAATACATGACCGCTCAGAACGATCTGCAAACCCTCAAGAGGCAGGTGGTTCTGCCGCGAGTGGGCATCGGATACATCGAAGTGAGTCTGGCGCAGCGCCTGCTCGGAATCACCGGTTACGTGGACGTCAATCAGACTTTCATGATGCTCAACCGCAGCCCGTTTGTTTTCAGCGAGGCCAGGCGATTGGCCGAGCGGCTCGATCCGTTGTCGTTCGCGCTGCTCTTGCGCGAGGCCCGGCGCATGAATGTGGTGGCGACGCCGGAGCAGGTCGAGGACGTGATGAAAGCCTTCGCGCCCGAGGGGCAGACGCTGTCGGCCGATGATCGGGCCTGGCGCGAGCAGGCCCTTGCGGACTGGCTGACAATCCTGGGCGCGCTGGACCGCGTCGCGGATGTGTCGAGGCAAAGCCCCGCCATGGCGACATGGGAGGCCGCGAACTCGGCGCAGCAGGCGGCCTTGCAGTTGTTGGACTTCCGCGCCGTGGATTTCGAGAAAAGCGTGCCCAAACCCACGGCCGAGCAGCTTGAGGCGTTCTTCAAGGCCCACGAGAACCGCGATCGAGAGACATCGCCGGATGGCGTCGGCTATCGTTTTCCCAATCGTGTGCGGCTTCAGTACATCAAGATCAGCAAGGCCGAGGCGCTCCGAAGCGTGACCCGCGACGAGGCGGCGGAATACTGGTACAACAACCAGCAGGATTTTGTGCGCCTTCCGGAGCCCTCCACCCAGCCCTCCACCGGCCCGGCAACGGCGCCCGCCACCCAGGCCGCCTCCACCCAGCCCAGCACCCGCCCCTGGGCCGAGGGCAATGAAATCGACAAGGAGATTCGCGAACGGCTCGCCGAGCAGCGAATGGCCGCCGTTGCCAAGGCCGTGCATACGCGCATCAGCAACGAGTGGCCGGCCTTCCTTGAAGCGGCCAGGACTGAAAAGAAGCCCATACCGGACAATCCGCCGAACACGGACTATGGTGTGCCCTATCACTCCTTTTCGTTCCTGCGCCGCGTCAGCGAAAAGGTGCAGACGCTCAAGGACTCGCACAATATCCTTCCCGAAGCCGTCGAGATGGATCGCCTCTACTCCGCCAACGAGCTGAAGGACCTGACCGACGTGGGCAAGTCCGGCATCGGCAACTTCGG
>CAYSSA010000163.1:6139-6408 GCA_964433485.1 uncultured Tepidisphaeraceae bacterium
ACAAGACGCGGAAGCAGGCGGCCGACCAGAAAATCCCCACGATCCGCGTTCTGGAGCCGTCGCGGCTCCCGGCCCCGTTCCGCGACGGCGCGGGCAACATGTACGTGGTTCGAGTGTTGGCGGCCGAACCGGCCCGGCCGGCACGCGATCTTGACGAGGTGCGCGTTCAGGTGGAAAAGGACTGGCTGACCGTCGAGTCGCTGAAAAAGGCCAGGGAAGCCGCCGACAAGTTCCTCCTCGCCGCCAAGACAAAGGGAGTGGCCACCGCC
>CAYSSA010000163.1:6418-7359 GCA_964433485.1 uncultured Tepidisphaeraceae bacterium
AGGGAGGCCGGCCTCGAGGGCAAAGTCATTCAAACGGACCTGTTTGCCAATCGACCCACGGAGAAGATCGCAAAGATCGAGTTGCCCGATTCGGCGCGGGCGAAACTCATCGAAGGCGCATTTGAATTGCTGCGGACCCAGGTGCATACGGGCGAACAAAACCCCGTCGGGCTGTTCGAACTGCCGACCGCCCAGCGTGTCGTGGTGGCGCAACTCGCCGATGCCCGTCCGGCCGACAGTGGTTTTGAACTGGACATCCGTTCCATGCAGAACCAGATGCAGTATTCCGGCGGCAGGGTGCACGCCCTGCTCATGGACTGGTTCGAGCCCGAGTCACTGCACGCGCGCACCACGTACGTGCCCAGCCGCCGCAGATGACCCGCAGACCGGCGGGGATCGTTCCCTCCCCGCACCACAGACCATGGCTGAAATAGCCGATCAACTTGCCGACTTCGGCAACTACGAGGAGTTGATCGTCGCGATCCTGCGCCAGCGCGCCGATGTGGACAGGCGCGATCCGCTGTCCCAGGCGGCCAGGATTCTGGATCGGTGCCTGCTTCCTACACCCACGGATGACATGCTTCCGCATACCGGCCCGGAGTCATCCGGCGACGCCGTCACGCGGGCCATTGACCGGCCGCTGGCGCTTCACGCCTGGTTGGCTGCGGTGGACTCCTGCGGCCGGCGGATGTCGGACGCCGCGATCATGTCGGTGCGGGCGGCATGCGAAAATGCCGCCGCGCGGCTGGACCGCGCCCTTTCAGATCAGACTCCGCTGCGCGCGACGCAAGGGGCGGCCCTGGCGGAGTCGGCGTGGTGGGCGCTCGATCTGTTCTGCGCCGGGCGGCTGTTTGGCCGGACCCTCTGGATCGAGCGGGCCGTGGATGGGTTGATGCCCTTCGTGGCCGGCCAGCAGCCATGCGGCGCCTGGCTCGGCAGTG
>CAYSSA010000163.1:7374-8263 GCA_964433485.1 uncultured Tepidisphaeraceae bacterium
GGACAATCCGGAGACGCTCTGGTATCACGAACTGGTGATTCTGCACGCGATGGCGGGTTACGCGGTTCGGGCCGAGGATCGTCGCGCGGCCAGCGCCGTGCGCCGCGCCACGCAGCATCATCTGAACGAAACACAGCCGGATCATGCGACCTCACAGCCCTGGGGACTGTTCGCTCTGATATGGAATCCGGACACGCGCATCCTGGCCGATGGAATGTTGCACGCCGTTCGCATGCGACCCGGCGCGGCCATGGACCCAACCACGCACATACTTCTTCTGGACACACTTGTGTGTCTCAGGGCGTTCCGTCCATCCAGGTGAAATATCCGCCGCTTCTAGTCCACGCTCCCGCCAATCGCCTCATGAACCGAGCGCGACGCGGTGATAACCAGGTTCCCCGAAAAGAACTTGATGGAAGCCTTTCCGCCGGCCGTCACCCACACATCGGGGAAAACGGTTTCCTGGATGAGCGTGATCAATTCCTGGGCCTTGGCGTCCTTTTCGCGAGCCTGCGCCCCCGCGTTTCCGCCACCGCCGAAACCGCTCATCCCGCCGCACCCGGAAGCTCCCATGCCCCCGCCGCCTCCGCCGCCACGGCGACTTCCGCCGCCGCCGCCACCGCCGCCCCGTCCGCGGTTGGCGCCGTTCGCTCCGTTGGAACTTACCGAGAAATCGGGAGGCTCAATGAACGGCGGTGGCTCAAACAACAGATCCTGAACGGGATATACCACCGTGAACATCTGCGCGTCGGCGATTTCCCGCGTGGTGACTTCAACAACCCCGTCATCAATGTAAAACGTCAATCCCACTCCCCCGGACGCTTCATTCAACACCAGTGTCAGCACCTTGCGGATCGACACATCGCGCAGCTTGATGTTGATCGGCGTG
>CAYSSA010000163.1:8282-10623 GCA_964433485.1 uncultured Tepidisphaeraceae bacterium
GCGCTTTCCAGTTCACATGGATGTTTAATCCCGATACGTCGCGCAGGAAATCGATCGCATCTTTGAGCGTGACTCCCGTGAAGTTGATCTGCGGCACGTTCCGACCCAGCGAGGATTTGGTCTGGACGCTCATCGTGCCCGCCGCCGCCAGCGGCGACAACAAGAACAGGCCTCCAAGGGCCAGTAGGCAAATCGACCTGTGCAACATGGTGTAACCTCCGAAGGTGTGAGTCCGGTTTCAGGAACCCGACACCCGCCGCGGGAGGCGAGCCAACCGCCATGCACAACGGTCAGCCAACCTTTTGCGATTCCGCCGTCGGCTGCGCTGCATCCACCGGCTTGCCGGTGTACGGGTCAAACTTGTATGCCGGCGCGGGTGCTTGCCTCTGCTGCTCGGCATATGACTGGGCGCTGGGCAGACTGGCGCGCGGCTCATCCGTGTCCACCTGCTCAATTTCGTTCTCAACGCCCTTAAGGCCTTTCTTGAACTCCACGATCCCCTTGCCAAGACTCCGGCCAACCTCCGGCAGTTTCTTGCCGAAGAGCAGAAGCCCGATCAGTGCGATGACAATCCACTGACCGCCGCTGGGGAGAAATGCCAGTATCAGACCTTGCATGATGATCCTTTCAACTTAAGAACCAATGACATCAGACCCCTATTATACGGTCAGGACAGGAAAAGTTTAAGGTTTTCTTGTACGAAGTATTTCCACAAGTCGTCGCAGGTCCTCCGGCAGGGGGGCCGACAGGGTCATCGGCTCCAGTGTTCCAGGGTGGGTGAACGTAATCTCAGCCGCATGAAGGGCTTGCCGCTCGAAGCGGAAATCACCGCTTTGGAAAACCCGACCACCATACATTGTGTCGCCCACCAAGGGGTGCCCTCGGGCCGCCAGATGAACACGTAACTGATGTGTACGACCGGTCTTAGGAAGCAGTCGCACGAGGGCAAATCTGCCGGGAACCGGCCCGTGCCCCTGGTCCTTCTCGTGGCTGGAATTCTCAAGGGCGAACTCCATCGGGTCGTCGAACCGTTCCTCAACATGGTAGATCGTCACTGCCGGCCTGCCACCGTTGGATTCCTTGCGGATCGCCTGCCGCTCCCGAACATAGCGGTCTCGTCCAATCGGAAGGTCAATCACATCAGACTCCAATTCCGGCACGCCATGGCACACGGCCAGGTAGGTCTTCTGTATCGTGCGCTTCTCGAACTGTCGGGCAATGCGCCAATGAGCCTCGTCGCTCTTGGCCACCAGCATGATCCCCGTCGTATTGCGATCCAGTCGATGCAGGATCCCAGGCCGCCAATTTCCGTTCACGCCACTCCACTTGGATCCATAATGCACCAGACCGTTCACCAGCGTGCCCGTCCATTTGCCCCTGGCCGGGTGGACCATCAATCCGGCCTGTTTGTTCAGCGCCAGGAAGTGTTCGTCTTCGTATACTATTTCGAGCGGAATGTCCTCCGGCACCAGTTCCGAAACCGGCTTGGGCGGCGCCACCATCACGATCTCGTCGCCTTCCTTCGGTTTGTAGGAGGCTTTCGTGGCTTTGCCGTTCACCGTAACCAGATCGTCCTCAATGAGCCGCTGCACCCCCGCACGTGACAGGTACGGCACGCGATCAACCAGGTACTGGTCAATTCGCCGTGTGAGGGTCTTGCTCAGCCGAAATCGATAGTGTTCGACGTCGGCCTCGCCGGATTCCTCCTCATCGATCGGTTCTTGTAGGTCAGACTCAACCATGGTTCGCTTGCCTCGCAGAGTACACGATTGGAGCGGCCGTGGAAACATCCCCGGCAATGATCACGCCGGCGACGGCATGCCCCCTGCGGTCGGTCGCATTGGTCGATTCAACGCCGCGTCGTTTACAACGCGGATCGGCCGACCGTTCGATTGAACCCCGGCCCCGCCTCCTCTAACATTAGTCCCCATGATGACCGCATCCGCCATCTCCGCCGTTCCCGACCTCGCTGGCCATTTCGGACCCTATGGCGGAACGTATGTGCCGGAGACCCTCGTTTCCGCCGTTCAGCAACTCGATGCCGAGTACCGGAGGGCGCGATCAGATCCGCGGTTCAAGCAGGAGTTCGAGTTCTACCTCCGCGAATTTGTCGGCCGGCCCAGTCGGCTCTATTTCGCCGAACGTCTCAGCCAGTACCTCGGCGGCGCCAGGATCTACCTCAAGCGGGAAGACCTGAACCACACGGGCGCGCACAAGATCAACAACTGCATCGGCCAGGCCCTCCTGACTCGGCGCATGGGCAAGACCCGCGTCATCGCCGAGACCGGCGCCGGGCAGCACGGCGTGGCCACGGCCACGGTCGCGGCGCTGTTCAACCTCA
>CAYSSA010000163.1:10657-11451 GCA_964433485.1 uncultured Tepidisphaeraceae bacterium
AGAGCCTCAACGTCTTCCGCATGAAACTCATGGGCGCCAATGTCGTCGAGGTCCACTCGGGACAGAAGACGCTCAAGGATGCTTTGAATGAAGCCATGCGCGACTGGATGGGTTCGGTCCAGTCCACACACTACATCATCGGTACTGTGGCAGGACCTCACCCGTTCCCCATGATGGTTCGCGATTTCCAGAGCATCATCGGCATCGAGACCAGGGCGCAGTCCATTGAAGCATTCGGACGCCTGCCCGATGCCATCGTCGCCTGCGTCGGCGGCGGCTCAAATGCCGCGGGCATCTTCTATCCCTTCATCGAGGATGCGGGAGTGCAACTCATCGGCGTCGAGGCCGGTGGACGGGGCCCGGCCATGGGCGACCATGCCGCCACACTCTCGCACGGCAAACCGGGCGTCCTTCACGGCGCCCTGTCGTACGTGCTTCAGGATGAGGATGGCCAGACGGCCGACGTGCATTCCGTCAGCGCCGGCCTGGATTACCCCGGCGTCGGGCCCGAACACGCATTCTGGAAAGATGCGCACCGCGTGGACTACGTTTCCGTTACCGACACCGAGGCCCTGGATGCGTTCCAGCTTCTGGCACGCACCGAGGGCATCATCCCCGCTCTGGAAAGCGCGCACGCTATCGCGCACGCGGTCAAATGCGCTCCGAAGATGCCCCGCGATCAGATCCTTGTCGTCAATCTCTCCGGCCGCGGCGACAAGGACTGCCAGGAAGTCGCCCGGCTGCTCAACCAGCACTAATCCCCCACCTCCCCCATCCCGCCCCCGCTCCCACGG
>CAYSSA010000164.1:0-980 GCA_964433485.1 uncultured Tepidisphaeraceae bacterium
CGACCGGAGGTTGCCGACCCACTGCACCAGTTCGGCCCCGACCTCGTCGCGCAGGCTCGCCCGGACCAGCATGACCTCCAACTCCAAGTCGTATTCGATGCTGAGCGTGCAGAGGACGAACCGGTCCATCGTGGCCGCGTCCAGTTGATTCCGGCCGACGTACATGTGGTCCCCGCCGCGGCCCCACGTATTGCCAGCGGCCAGGATGAAGCACTTCTCGTGCCGGGTGACGATCGTGCCATCGGTCAGGGCCAGGTGCCCGTTGGCCAGGGCGGCGTTGATGGCCACCATGACATTGGCATCGGCAGCGTCGATTTCATCGAGCAGGAACACGCCGCCGTTCTGGTAAATCTCCACAAACCGCCCCGGCGTGAACTTCCACGATCCATCGGGTTGGGGCAGGGTCCGGCCGAACAGGTGGGTTTCCGTTACGCCGGCCGATAGGGAGATAAACCCGAACTCCAGACCCAGCGCCTGGGCCAGGTTCTTGGCCAGCGTGGTCTTGCCGCAACCCGCCGGGCCGACCAGCAGGATGTTCCTGTGGCCCTCGTTGACCAGGGCGATCAGGTCATCGAACTGCTTGTGGGTCCGCTCCTCCAGCTTGTTGACTGTTCCATCGGGAAGATGGACCTCGACCGGCCGAGGAAGCGTGACGGCGGCGATCCGCTCATCCGCTGCCTCCCGGGCGATCTGCCGAACCGTATCGGCGTCTACCTGGCTGTGCAGGTGCTCCTGCACGGCATCGGCCAGCAGCTTGAAGACTTCGCCGTGGCCGTTGCTTGGGGTACACTCTGTGCGCATCTGAAATGTCCTTTCTGATGCCGGGCCGGCAGGTGTTCCACCACCTGGCCGGCCAACTTCTTGAGGGGTCTGCCTCATCAGCGCCGGGAGACCATTCCCGGTCGGACGGCCTTGTGGCCGTTTCGGCTCAGGCGAGATCGGATTGAAAGATCGAGGGCAGGCGGTCCAGCACATCGCGG
>CAYSSA010000164.1:1001-1323 GCA_964433485.1 uncultured Tepidisphaeraceae bacterium
ACATTCACCCAATTCTCTTTGGAGAACTTGTCGGAGATGACGTAGCGCTTCAGCTCGACGATGTCGAAAGCCAGCCGCTGTTTCCGTTCGGTTTCATGGGCCAACTGCTCCATCAAGTCGCGGACGTACTTGGGGTGGCGGTTGAAGGACTGCTCGGTGGCTTCGCGTTCGGCTCTCTCAAGGGTCGCGTTCATGGTGTTCCTTTCGTTCGTTTCCATGGTGAATAGTCTGACTTTGCAGGGCCTCAACGGGAAGGCGAGTGCCTTAAATTGTCGACAACTTAAGGCACTCGCCTTCCCGTGGGGGCCGTGCTATGTCAGAC
>CAYSSA010000164.1:1333-2529 GCA_964433485.1 uncultured Tepidisphaeraceae bacterium
GCCCGAAAATTCTTCGCGGAATTCCTGAGCCCTTCCCGGCGATACCTGCACGCCCACCGCTCGGGTTCGGCACGTTGCGAGTCCCGCACTTGACGTGCCTCCCGGCACGACGCCATACTGCTCCCAAGGATCGTCAACAGGAGTGACTGGATGCCAGATGCAGAGCGTTGGAAGACTGTCGATGGCGTGTGGGTATCCGGCAACGACCCTGTGTGGGTGATTGACGAAACGCGCAGCATCGTGAAAACGTCGGCCCAGTGGGCGTTGATCCGACCTGCGGCCTTTTCGACTCTGGCGTTGGCACGCGCGGAAGTTGAAAGGAACGATATTGACCGCGAGTTGGAGAATCGGCGCGCGACACGAGCGTCACGCCAGTGACTCCGCCTTCTCTTCGCGTACCCAAGATTCCAGGCGTTCATCGCACCACCCTCACCACCAGCCGGGTGGTTCCCTTGGCCTGGACCACATCGAGATACGGACCCCACTTGCGGCGGAGATAGCGAATCTCCTGCTCATGCCGCTCGGCCGAGCGCTGGCGGGCATTACCACCGGAGCCGGCAAAACGTGTGTGGATGAAACTGTACCGTCCGTCCACGAGCACGAAGCGGTCGAACATCAACGACTGGAGACAGAAGTCGATGTCCGCCCGGAGTAGCAAGCTGGTGTCGTAACGTAACTCGCGGCCGATGACCCCGACGATTCCGCCCACCCAGGTGTTCACACTGAACGGACGGTAGTTGGCATAGGTCAGCGGACGCGCCGCCTGCTGGAAGCCGAAGACGCGAACGCCGGCATCCTGGGCGAGGATGGCCAGGCGTTCGACGATGGCTCGGGCGATGTCGGGATCTTCGATCCGACGCTTGTGGAACCCGGTCTGGTCGTAGACGTGCGTGACATCATCGTCCACCATCACCACGCAGGGATCGGCGACGTTGTCCAACACCCACTGCCGCAGCGGCCCGATGCCAACGACGCTGGCTGGATGCACCAGCAGGTTCTGGCTCACCGTGGCGTAGGCGTCCACTTCATCATCGCCGACACAGACAAGTGCGTCGGGAAACAACCGCAATGCCTTGGCCGGCAGCACAGCCGGCCGGCCCTTGGAAGGGATAACAATCTTCATGGTTTTGACTCCTCAGCATCTGGGGAAGACGCCCCTGTCTGAACTTCTGCGGCGACCCACGCAGGCGGGGTCA
>CAYSSA010000164.1:2554-5668 GCA_964433485.1 uncultured Tepidisphaeraceae bacterium
TCTTCATCGCGGCCAAGGCTTGGGCAGCCGTGCCGCGACTGGCAGGCACCCCGCTGCACCGCATGGCCATAACCACCTGGTCCAGGTAGGCCATACGTTCCACTTGCAGGCGGTGGGCGCCGATCCAGTCGATCAGCGTGCCCCACTGGGTCGAGGTCAGCATGCTGGTACGGGGACCACGATAGCGGCCGCGCTTGTGCCGGTAGAACAGCAGGTCATTGGACCACCCTCGCGGAAGCACGCTGATGGCGAGCTGCTCTTTCGCCCGGCGTCGGACTTCCCTGACCTTGAGCTTGGCCACGGCGAAGTGCGCGTCGTAGTAGGCGAGCCACTGCTGCAACAGCCGCCAGCGGGCCTCCTGTTTCTTGTTGCGTTGCTTGAACAGAGTCATTTGACCACCTCCCCGGTGAGGATTCGCACGGCCTTGGCCCCATCAACCACTCGCCCCAGTCCCACCTTGGTGCGCCCACCCGGATAAGTGATCGCCACCTTCTGGATGCTCAGCCGCTCGCAGGCCTGCTGGAAGTCCTGCTCGTTGCGAAAGATCAGCATGATGTAATCGTGGTGCTCGAACGGCTGGCACTCCATCTGCGGCAACACCGCCGACGGTTCTTCTGTTGGCTCTTCGTCATCCACAGCCGCGGCATCGAGCCCGGCCTGCGTGTTGTGCAGCAGGTCACGCACCCAAAGCGATTCGGCGGTGATGGACTCGACGAGTGCGGCATACACCGTCGGATCGCCCTGGGCCATGGCGCCGACCGGATCGAGCGTGGCCAGGATCTTCTGCTCGGCCTCTTCACTCCAGTTGCCCACCAGGACGGGGATTGGTGTTGCGGGATCGGCGACGGTCTTGCGGGCGTGCCCGTCGATGAGGCGCTGGGTCCGCTCGTTGTACAGACACGCGCCGGCCCAGCCGACATCCGGGTCTTGCAGCAGGTCTTTGATCGACTGCAACTGCTCGGGCGAATGTCTTCTCCAGTTTGCCGGGTTTTCACACAGCGACCCGGCTTCAATCCATTCCAAACGCAGATTTCGCATGACTGACTCCTTGGTTTTCACCGGAAAGAAAGAAAAGTGACCCTCCGTCCCGTTCCCATCGGTCTGTCCAAACGGTCCTGGCACGGGGAGGACCCATAACAACGCGGGATGGTGCAACGGCGTGCAACCGACGACAGACAGACAACAGACAGGCACTGACGAACAACTGACGGACGACTGACCGACGACTGTCGGCCACTGGGGGGCGGGCGGACGACAATGGGACAACTGCGACGACTGGCAGACGACAGTTGGACGGACGCCCATGTGAAAGGCGACGTAATGACTGCAATGGCTTGCAAGCAGACGGAACGGCGTAAGATGATGACAGCCACTGCGGCTGTATCTGCTGTATGTGCTGTATCAGTTTCCACCCCTTCGCGCGTGAGATTCAAGGTCTTAGTAAAAACAAATCTGTATTGGGCTGGAAGACATACAGCAGATGCAGCAGATACAGGATTACGGATTGCCATAGAGCCTCCATGCCATTCCGCTCTCATGGCGTTGCTTGTCCACGTCGATGAATAGCCCGCCCACCACCCTTCGGCGGTAGTAGCGGAGTTTGTTGCCAACCTGCCGAGTAGTCGGCGTCCTGCCCGGCGGACACCCGACTATGTTTTCCAGTGCCGCGCGCATTCCCGTCTCAACTTCCCCGGTTGGGGTGTACTGCCGCTCCTGCGGCGCGAGGCGGCCCAGCATTTCCGAAATGACGATGCCCTGGCCGAAGGTGTCGTACTTCCGCCAGGCCGCGATAAGTTGCGCGAGGGCGTCCGCCGTCGTATCCGACTGCTCCGCCAACTTTGTGCGGGTCAGGCACGGATCGGGCAGGCCCACCCACACCACCGCCTCGCGCACCAACTCCGACCAGCCCTCAAAACTGCCAAAGGGCGTGAGGTTGTGCTTGGGCCTTCCGGCACGGCAGTAGGCGGCCAGGATGGTAAGCGCGTCGCACAGCAACCGGCCCCGCTCCCGGCCGATCCACGCCAACAGGTTGGGATGCTTGAACTCCTGCCGTTCCTCCGGCCGCTCGCTCAGCACATCCATGCGAACGTGAATAATCCGCCGTGTGGTATCCGCCGCCACCTGCACGTTGTTCCCCGTGGCATACCAGACGGGGATCAGGGGAAGCTCAACTTCCTCGCTCTTGCCAAGAATGCGGTCTTTCCAGCGTGTGCTTGTCGTTGCCCGGTCTATGGCGTCGTTGCCGAAGGTGCCTTCCAGGTTGTCGAGCAGAATCACCCGATCGCCGGCAATGGCGATGGACGTGATCTTCTTTCGCATCTCATCGGAGTCATGGGCGTAGCTGCTGACGGGCATCTCACGGCCGAGCACGATCCGGCCTATGGTCTGAGCCAACAATCCCTTGCCCGCGCCGCGGACGTTGGCGTCGATCAAAAACAACGGCGAGGGACCACTGAATGCGAACCGGGCCAGCGGTGTCAGCAGGCTGGCCAGCCAGGCGGCCCGGTGTTCGGGCGTCTCAAAGGGGAAATCACAGACCACTTCGAGCAGCCGCTCCATGGCCGCGTCGGCATCGTCCAGTCCGGCATCGGGCGCCATCGGCGGAAATATCTCTCCCCGGCCCGGTTCAAACAGGACTCCCGTGCGACGGTCGTATCCTGTCTGCTGTCACACGGAGCCGTCGGCACGCAGGATCGGGGCGTCAGAGACGCCCATCAGCGGCCGAATGCCGGGCCACTCGCCGCGCGCGTCCACGGCGCTGACCAGCCAGGCGGCCATCTCTTCACCCTTGCGGTTGAGCTTGCTGAAGGTGGCGCACCGCGTCATTCGTTCCCGCAGGTTCGCTGCTGGCAGGGTCTGGATCGTGGGTGAGCCATCGGCGCGGAGAATGCCATCATCCGGCTGCTGGTCACGGATGACCCGCGCCAGAATGCCGCCGCGTTGATAAATCCCCGCGTCGGCCGTGAGGGCGGCGATGGTTTCCGCGACCACGCGATGCTCTTCGGTGTCGATCAGGATGTTCGGCCGGCACGACGGCGGCGATGATGCCGATGACGGCAGCGCCGGCGCGGCCGTCGGCGCTGAGGCGAGTAGTTTGCGAAGTGGCTCGGCCGT
>CAYSSA010000164.1:5711-9955 GCA_964433485.1 uncultured Tepidisphaeraceae bacterium
CTTGCCCTCGCCGGGCAGATCCAGGATACGCACGTCGCGGGCGCGGTTCCGCAGCCGCATCGCCACATCGTCGGCATGGGCACGGCCGGGATGATCCTTGTCGGGAATGATGATGACCGTGCGCCCGTGCAGGGCGGAGTCATCGCTGAGCTTGTTCCACTTCCCGGCGCCACCGGGATTGCAGGTTGCGGTGAACCCCAGCTTGACGAGGTTGTCGGCATCCTTCTCGCCCTCGACAATGAACACCGGCTCGTTCACGTGCGCCGCGAGAATCTCCGGCAGGCGGTAAAGCACCCTGGGCACGCCGTCGAGCTTCCAGGTCCAGCCGCCATCGCCATCCGGCCGGCGCTGGCGGAAGTCTTTGGGCGCAAATCGCACTACCTGGTAGAGCAACTCGCCGTCGGCATCGCAGTAGTCATAGGTCGCCACGATCCGGCCCTGTTTCCCCTCTTTGGGCGGAAACAGATCCCCCATCCGCACCCCAATCGTCTGGCAGATGGTCATCGTGCTGCATCCGGCATGGCAGTGGAGCAGCACGCGGCCATCATCGCCCCGTTTGACGCTCAAGCTGGCGTGCTGGTCGGCGTGGGCTGGACAACGCGCTTCCCACTGGCCGGCGGTCGGCTGTTTCACGCCGTCGAGACGGCCGAGGATGTTTTGCAGGGGATCGTCTTCCATGAGTTTTCAAGGCGTGCATACGGCTGGCCCAGCGGCCGACCGAGTGTTTGTGCCAGTTCCATCCAGCAGCGTGTGCAGTGCTCCGACGCATTGCGGTTTTCAATCAGCGGCCAGTCGGAAACATCCCGATTCACCGGATCGAAGACGGCTTGCTGACAGTGGAAGCACCGCCGCAACTCAGGCGGCGCGGTTTTCGGGCGGGACATGCAGATACCTCCCGATGGCGTTCCACACGTCATCAACGGATCGGGCCAGGACGTACACGCCCCCGAATCGCTCGACGATCCGTTGATAGGCCCTCTGCTCCGGGGTCTGCTGGCCGGCGTTGGTCTTGACTTCAATCTCCAGCCGAGTGCCGCCGGGCAGAATGCCGGTCAGGTCTGCCTGGCCGATGACACCGAAGCGCACCACGCGGCGGCCCATGCGGGCAACGCCAACATTGGCGCGCCAGAGCCTCATGTCATGCCGCGTGCCGAAGGTCAGCAAGATCAGGTTCTGAATCTGTTTCTCAGTCATCATGCACCTCGTTCCACAAATAGCGGCGAGGCCGCCGCGTAACTTGGACCGTTCATCAGCAACAATTCGGGGGCGACAACTTTCCGATGCTCGCCCTGTTTCACCCCGCTCATCGCTTTGACCACCGGGCATTACCGCACCGTCCAGCCGGGGTACAGGTCGGACAGCGCAGGATGCTGGTAGTAGCTCACCACGACTCGCGCGAGTTTGAACCGGCCGAGAATCCCGGCCAGGCGAGGATGGTCTTCCGGCGCAAAATCGTGCAGGTACTTGGCGTTCTTGTGCAGGTACGGCGGATCGACATAGATCGCTGCTGTGGGTGAATCCTCGATTCGCTGGAGCATCTCAAACCCATCCATGCGGAGAATGCACACCCGCGCCAGCCGCCGGCGCCATTGCGGAATCGAACGAATCGCCGACGCCAAGCGCACCGCTGGCCCGCCGCCATTGGCGGTAAAGCGCCGGCAGAAGTGCTGGTTGCGCTCTCCGGTACCCGCCGTACCGTTGCGGCCAACCCACGACCGGATGAAGAACCAGTAGGCCCGTGGCTCGTCGATCTGCCCACCGTCAAAGGGCCGGCTGCATTCCAGCTTGGCCTCGGCCACCAACTCCTCGTGCATCAGGACATGTCGCAGCCGCCGGTACAGCCGGCAACAGGCGGATCGGTCCTGGATGACACGGGCGAGATTCACCAAGTCGGCGTGCAGGTCATTCACCGTCTCCATCCGGCACACGGGCTTGGACAACAGCACGGCCATCGAGCCACAGAATGGCTCCCAGTAGCTCTGGTGACATCCCAACTCCTCGACGATGTCGGCGGCGAGGGTCCGTTTCGCGCCGAACCAGGGGACGAGCGCGGTGATAGGCATGGCGGTGGCGCGGGACGAGTGGGTGCTGCTGTGGCAGTCATGTTCAGTCTCCTTGGGAGGCATCGCCCCCCGTTGAAAGTTCGGGATGGACGTCGGCCAGGACTTCAAAGCCGGTCGGCGGCGCATCGGGATTGACGGTGACACTGTTGAGGCAAAGCGAAGCGAAGGAGCAGTAGCTGCAAGTCATCTTGCCGACATTGCGGAACCAGCGATCGGAGCGCTGGGCATCGCGGAGTTGCTGGGCTTGTTGCCAGAGTTCCAGGCGGAACTCGGCGAGTTCCTCTTCAAGACGCGGCACTTCGCGGCGGGCGAAGTAGTAGTCGGGCCGTTCGCCGATATCAGCAAGAACGCGCTCGCCGTACTGCTCGGGGCTTTCAATTCGCTGCTGGAGAACGTAGCCGTCGGCGGTGGATGCGGATTCGCGCGGGCTTCCGTCCTTTTTGAAAACTCGCTTGCCGTTGCCGTCCAGCACGATCTTGCGGCCCTGATCGTCAAGAGTTGGGATGAGCTTCGGACTGATCGTCGGTTTGCGGGTGACATCGTAGAGAACGGTGGAGACGTCAAACCCCATCGCCCGCGCGCCCAGGATGTACATGCTGATCTGCGGGTCGCATCGCAGGCGGAGCCAATAGTCGCTGTTGGGACCGATGTCTTCGCCGGCCGTCTTGTACTCCAGGACGGCCAGCCGGCCGTCTGCGAGTCTGACAATGCCATCAATCTTGCCGGCGGCGAGGAAGATCCGGCTGGGATGGCCGCTGCCGGGATTCAGCAGCGGAGTCTGGAAAGCCTGCTCGACGGCAACGAACTGAAGGTTGTCTTCACCGTACCGCCAGAAGTGGCCGGCAAGCATGGCACGCAGCGTCTCACGCTCGACCGCCCATTCGACGGGATCGGCCCACTGCGGCACTTGCTCGTACCCGGCACTGGCCTGCGCGATGGCCGTGGCTTCGTCGGCGCCCTTATTACGCAGTTCCCGGCCGATGTGGAACCGACCGCCGAAGCGCAGGGCATCTGCCGAGCGAATCCGTGAGAGGCGACGCTCGTAACGGAAGTAGTGCTTCCGTGGGCAGGACCGTAGCGTTGCCAGACGAGTGGAAGTGAGAAGTTCGAGTGCGTGCTTTACCACAGGATTCCTCCGATCAGGAGCACGGTGATGACGAAGATCGCGACGGCCAGCGGCCAGCAGTCGCACAGGTCATCGACGTCGTCAGGCATGACATCGCGGGCGTATTCGCCTTGGCCGATGCGGATGAGTGGGGTGTTGTCTTGGTCGTTGGGGTTCACGCCTGCTCTCCGGTTGGAACCGCGGTCGTGCGAACTCCCAGACGTTCCATCGCGCGATCGGCGGCCTCCAAGGATGCGCGTCGCAACGCGGTGGGTGTGCGGCAACTGGCACGCAGTACGGGACCGGAATTGAGGGGTTTGTCCGCCTGGGCCAGCGCCTCGAAGAAACGATTGATCGCCTCTCGGCTCGTGGCGATGCTGCGACCTACGCGGATGTATTCCAGCCTGACGCCATGGAGTCCCTTTCGACACCATCGCCACATCGTGGAGATGGCCGGCCTCTTGCCGTTGACGGGAGGCAAGATTTTCGTGGCTTCAGTGAGGCTCACCACAGTCTCTTGTTGCATGTTGATGGGCATGCGATTCCTGCTCCTTTCGTAACGTTGCACAGGATCGCAATTCGCAAGAGGGTTTGGGCGTATTTAAGGACTACTTAAGGGATACTTAAGGGATACTTCCCGCCCCAAAGCAGTAGGCCCGTGAATCTGGGAAGACTCGCGGGCCTGCGATGTGACTCGGCGATGCACGAAATTGGCCGTTATCCAGCCTTGAGCATGGCATCCAGGGCCTTGGCCTTGTCGAATTCCGCGTAAATCTCGGTCACTGCGAGGGAATGGTGCCCCAGCACCACGCGCGCAACTTCCAGACCGAACTCTTTACGCAGATCCGTTGCCGCGGTGTGGCGAAGCCGATGCGGATGCCAGCGATGAGACTTCCGCCACCGCTTGATTTCCGCCTTCTGCTCCTTTGTCAGGCGGCTGAACCACTGCCGTTTGGTTTCATCGTCGCGGCGAGCCAGGGGCTCGGGCAACGGGAATGCCTGGTCGCAAGCGCGAGCGATGGCGCGGCGATAGCTGGCCACGTCATAGGTTTCTCCGGGCGCGACCTTGGGATCAT
>CAYSSA010000164.1:9965-11357 GCA_964433485.1 uncultured Tepidisphaeraceae bacterium
GTGCGATTGGTGCCGGGACGATTGCCCAAATGGTGCGGCGTCTCACGAGCCTCGTGTTTTTTCTTGAGACGGGCGCGCTCCGCCTCGGCAGGGCTGAACAGCGGAGCATCGTCGGCTCGCAGCAGAAAGGGCGTCAGGACTTCCTGGGCCTTGGGGCCGAAGTAGATAACGCGCTGTGGCCGTGGTGTGCCGTCTTGTGTTCATCGGGCACATGCACCCAGACCTTGCCGCTGCGGTCAATGTCCTGCTTGCGCAACTTGGTCAATTCTCCCGGCCGCGCTGCGGTGAGGCACTGCAAACGAATCATCGCCCACACCTGGCGACTGACGAAGGGTTCGACGGCGTTCACAAGCTCCATCGGCACCGGGGCAACCCGCTCACGTTCCGGCGCTTCACTGCGTCCCTTCTTCAGTCCGGCGACCGCGGTGAGGGCGTGGTAGATGTTGCCGGGAATCAGCTCATGTTCCGTCGCCCAGCGGAACATGCTGCGGACGCGGGAGATTTGCTGGTTGATGTGGTTGCGGCACCACCCCCGGCCGATCATGTAATGGCGGACGGCAATCAGGGCGCGTGGGCCAAACTCCGCTGCATTCGTGTTGGCGTAGAGATCGCCCAGGGCGCGAAGTGCGGATGACATGGTGAGAACCTCGGAGGTCGGCGAGCCGTCCGGCCGGCAGTAATACTGCTCGACATGCACGAGGTAGCGCGTGATTAACTCCTTGATGGTGACTTCCTCCGGCAGGGCGGAAACCTGACAGCCTTTTGCGGCGGCCCACTCCGCGAGCAGCCGCCGATAGCGCTGCTGCGTCTCCGGGTCGTCATAGCGACCGAGGTAGTGGAACCGGTCGCCCAGGCGTACATAACCTTGGCCGGTAGCCTTGTGAAAAAGTAGTGTGGGAACCTTGAGCTTGGACGATTTCGCGGTGGGCATGATGGCCGCTCCCGGTAGCAACCCGTGTAGAAAGTGTGTAGTTCTACACAGGTTTTGACTCGGTTTACGGCCGCTCCACCTCTCGGCGGGTCGTCACAACTCGTGACGTCGGCTTCACTTATATCAATGGGCGATACAGGACTTGAACCTGTGACCTCACGGGTGTGATCCGTGCGTTCTAGCCAGCTGAACTAATCGCCCTGAGCTTACTGCTATGACGAATATTTTAGCCATCGTTCGGGGAATCGCAAGTCTCACCTGACGATCTTCAGCACTTGCTTGAACAGCGAAGTTCCGGCTTCGCCGAGGAGTTCGAAGATTACGCTTTCGGTAGTGGTGACAATAGCGCCGGCCTGGCGCATTCGCGGCAGGAGGGGCGCTTCGTGATCTACAGCGCCGACTTCGAGCGCATGGCCGCGCTGATGACCTTTCTCACCCGCAACTGCTGCAAGGGCATGCCC
>CAYSSA010000165.1:0-5284 GCA_964433485.1 uncultured Tepidisphaeraceae bacterium
GACACATTCGGCCGGTGACATCCGGAATCAGAGTTGTATCAGGAAAGTTCGCGCAGGCGAACACCCGTTGCGGCGCCCGTTGTGGCGCCCGTTGTGGCGTCGCGCTTACTTCGGCGCAACCACCTCAAACGGAATTGCGGGCAACAGGCCCAGGTTCGTGCGGCGTTTTGGGGGTCGGGAGCCGTCGGCGCCCGGCTCGCCGGGGGCCACCAGAACGGCGCTGATGAGGAGGTTGCCTCGCAAGCCCGGCTTGATCTTCTCCGCATCACATTTGAATGTGATCTCGGAACCGTCAACGCCGCTGGAAACATGCTGGATGGCCAGGCCTTCAGGCGGCTCGCTCAACTCGCATTCAATTTCGCCGCCGGAGGCGCCGGGCGTAAGGTCCACTCGCACCGTGGCGGTTTCGCCGACGGGGATTTCCAGGGGAATGGCGCTGAGGATCTTCGCCGCGCGGGCATTGGAGCGGCCGGAAAGGACGACCTTCAACTCCGCCGCGGGGACCAGGTGGCGATAGGCAAAAGCCTGCATCATGTCTTCGGCGGGCACGGCCTGGCGGACAACTTCGCGATGGTCGATCGTGGCGCGGCCTTCGATGACCAGATTGATGGGTCTGCGCGGCGGGTTGCCGGTCGCGGCCAGCGTCAACCGCACCTGCTCGGCGTTGCCCGGCACCCGGCCGCCGCTCAGGGTGAATCCCGGGGCGTCTTTGAGTCCCAGCGTGATGTCACCGTCGAAACCATCTTTGCGCAGGGCGAAGACAGTGATGGGAACGGTCTCGCCGCCGCGGATGTTGATGGCGGATGGTGTTACCCGCAATTCGAAGTCCGGCCGGGGAGCGCTGACCCGCAGGCGATAGCCGTACTCCGGTCCGCCCTTGCGCTGGGCATCGCCCAGGTGAAGGAAGCAGGCGCCGTCGGCGGGACAGACAAAGCTCAGGAGCGAATCGGCATGGTGTGTCACCAGACCGGCGCCTTTGTCTTCGTGGTCGTCGTTGAAAGCCAGTTGCCTGCCGGTGGAATCCGTCAGTCGCAGAACGGAGTCCAGTGGGGAATTCAGCCGCCGCGCCACGACCTCGGCGATGATCCGTCGGCCGGCTTGTCCGTCGATGCGGTAGACATCCCAGTCTCCCGGGAAATCCATTCGTCCGTTGACCACTATCGGCAGGGAGATCGCCTGGGCCTTGTCCCGCGTGTTGTTTGGCTCCTGCTCACCGCATTCGGGCAGCGTGTCCACCGCGAACGGCATGGGGTTGGACACCACATCCTCGTTTTTCACCGAAAGCCGGACGAGGCCCGGCGATCTCGTGTCGGGCATCAGGCTTGATCGGGGAAAGTTCCATCCTTTCACATCGACCGTGGTCTGTGTGCCGACGGCGCAACCCAGAGGAAATACGCTGGTGATGAAGGGCACTTCACCCAGCACGATTCGATAAACAAAATCCTCGCGGCCGCGATAGAGCGCATCCTTGATCTCGATCACATACTCGCCGTCGGCGGGAATCCTGTAGTAGAGCACGGGATCCGGGTTGAAGCGGAAGTCGTCGGCATAGGCCAGCGGCTTGCCCTCCGGATCGAACAGGGTCACGGCCGCCTGGAACCACCCCGGCACGGCGTCGGCAATATACGGTATCAGCTCGCGGGCGCTGACGGCCACCACCAGCCGCTGTCCCTTGCGGGCATTGAAACGGAAACGGTCCCTCTCGCCGGGCATGATCTGCCCGTTGACAATGGCCGGGAGTGTGATGGCTGTTTCGCTGCGTGATCCGCCGGACAATTCACTCTCTCTAATTTGGAAGCTGGCCGACACAGAAAACAAATGGGTTGGACCAGCCGGATGGCGTGCCCAGGCGCAGGTCTCGCTTGCCCGGCTCGGCCTTGGCATCCACGACGACGCGCAGGATCACGGTTTCAGCCAGCGCGGGGACGACGTTTCGTCGCTGGCCGACCGAGAGCTTGCGGTTGATCTCGGCAACCAGTTTCTCGTCGGCCGAGGTCCAAACCGGCGCATTGTCGCCGCGGCCGGCCTTCGCTGCGGCCTGTCGCTTTTCCTGCAGTTCCCGCAATTTCTCGCGCAGCACGCTCATCTGCGTCTGCGTCAGCGGCCTGACATGCTCGACCACAAAAGCCCGCACTCCCGTTCCCGAGACATACGCGCTCGTGACCGCATCCAGTCGCTGTCCTCCGACCGCGATATCGAATTCCGTCCCCTGCCGCCCGCCGGCTGGGTAAACGTAACCGAGGCGCGGAATACGGTCTTGTGCCTGCGCGGCGCCTGCAAGGATGAGTATCAACGGCAGCAGAGGGCGGATTGAGTACATGAAGGCCTCTGGGTGGCGATCAGTCGTCGGCAATCACTGATCACATTATTTCCTTCAGTCTCCCTCCCATCGGAACTCCTTCGTCCGGACCCGCGGTGACGCGGACGGGCGAGCCGTTGGGATTGGGGAGCGTGCCGTCGGGGTCGATGCCGAGTTTCTCGAACATACTGGCGATAAGGTCCACGGGGTATACGGGACGATCCTTGACAGCGTAGCCTCTGGAGTCTGATTCGCCTACGATATGACCTCCCTTGAATCCGCCGCCGGCGATGGCGGCGCAGAAACAGCGACCGTGATGTCCGCGCCCGCCGTTCCAGGGCGGCTGCCAGTCAATCCGGGGTGTCCGGCCGAATTCGCCGCTCCACCAGACGATGGTGCTGTCAAGCAGGCCCCGATCCGACAGGTCCTGCAACAGTGCCGCCATGCCACGGTCCATCTGCGGCAGTTTCTGGTTCATCTGCTGGAAGTGCTGTGAGTGCGTGTCCCATCCGCCATAGTTTATGGTGATGTAGGGGAAGCCCCGTTCGACCAGCCGCCGCGCGATCAGGCACGACTGCCCAAATGTGTTGCGGCCATACGCCAGCCGCACTTGGTCGGATTCCTCCTCCAGGTCAAACACCTTGCCCTCGTCGCCGAGGATCAGGTCGTACGCCTGCCTTTCCGCCTCGACAGAGGCCCTGAGTTCCGGATCGCCGGTCACGCTTCGCTCCAGCGTGTCGAGACTGCGCAGCAGGTCGCGGCGGCCCTCCTGGCGCTGCCGTGTGATGCCTTCGGCGATGATGCCTTCCACGGCGAACTGGGCGGCACCGGGGTTTCCGCCGGTGGCGAAGGGCTTGTATCGCGGGCCCAGGAACCCGGCCTCCGAGAATCGTCCCTGCGGCTGCGTGAGCACGCTGTCCGGCGGGATCAGGCCCTTGTAGCCTGCGTCGTAGCCCTTGTAGTACGACACGACCGCGCCAACGGATGGGAAGAGCAGCTTGTCGCCCGGCTTGTGGCCAGTCTGCACCATGTAGGCCGCCGTTTCATGGCCGTCGTTGCCATGGGTCATGCTGCGGATGATTGAATACTTGTCGGCCTGCTGAGCCAGCAGCGGAAGCAACTGGCAGATGCGGATGCCGTCGACGTTGGTCGCGATCGGCTTGTCCAGCGGGCCGCAATAGTCGTAGCCGGCGTCAGGCTTGGGATCGAAGGTGTCCAAATGGCACGGGCCGCCCCACATCCAGATCTGAATGACCGACTTGGCCTTGGCTCCGTCGGCCGCGCGCTTCACGGGTCGGGTCGCGGGCAGGCCGAGCACATTGGGCGCCAGTGTCGTCGGTCGGGTTGTGGGCTGCACTTGGGCCAGTACCTGGCCACCCACCAGCACGCCCACGGCCCCGCCCAGTCCGCGGCGAAGCGCCATACGCCTGGAAATCGCTCCATCATCCGCATTCATCATGTCTCGCGTCATGGTCGCACCTCTTATGCCAATCCACTGATGGCTGACCACTGATTACGGGCTATTCAATGCCGATACAAAAACTCGGAGCTGTTGATCAGGGTCCAAGCCAGGTCCACCAGAACCTCGCGGCCTTTGGCCACACCACTCTGGGCATATGCATCGAGCCGTTTGAGTTCATCCATTGTCGGCTGCCGGGAGAGTATTGTCAGATACAATTCCGTCGCCGTATCACGGAGGCTGTTGCCGGACTGGATCACGGCCTGCAACTTGCGGCCCTGCTCGATCTTGCGCTGGATATGGCTGGAATTCAGCAAATGCAGTCGCTGGGCGGGCGAAGGGCGGTTATTTCGCTCGGATTCCAGTCCGGTATCGCGCGGCGGACGGCCGAACATCTCCAGGAATGAACTGGTGATGCTGCCATCGGCCAGGGCGATCGTCCGCTGGTTTTCAGGAATGAACGTGAACGGTTCGGGGATGGGACTGGAGTACTTCTCGGTGGTCCCGGTAATCTGGCAGAGGGCGTCGATCAGCACCTCGGCTTCAAGCCGACGCAGCGGGTAGAACGCGAAATGGGCCCGTGCCTCGGGTGTATCGCGCGGGGGCACTGGGGATAGTTGATACGTCCGCGAGTTGAGAATCAGCCGAAAAACGTGCTTCAGATCATACCTGGCCGCAACCAGTTCCTGTTCCAGATACGCCAGCAACTCGGGATTGGCGGGCGGGTTGTCGGGGCGGATGTCGTCCGGTTCATGGATGATCCCCCGGCCGAGGAGCCAGGACCATTGGCGGTTGACGATGTTGCGGGCAAACCAGGGATTCTTTGGGGACAGCAGCCACTCAGCGAAAACCTCGCGCGGGTCGATCTCCGAGGGAATTGTCACAGCCGTCCCATCGGGAAAAACGGCCGCCAAGTCGCCCTGGGCGGCCAGATTCAGGTCGAACAGGATGATCTGTTCCTTCCATTCGGCCGTTTGTTTGCGTCCGATCCGCGAGAAGAACGAGGCCATTCCCGCCAGTCGTTCCCTGGGCCATTTTTCGGCGCGTGTGCCCATGAAGGTGAGAGCGACGGCTTGGGCGACCCCCTGCGGTTCCTTGTTCTGCATGGCCCGGTAGAAATTGACCTCGGGTACGCGAAAACTGCTGCCGCTGGCGGTGAGCATCTCTCGCACGAACTGGTCGTAAGGTTTGTTGGTTTTGATGCTGTTGCGAATCCAGAGGTGATAGCCCTGGACGGCGTTGGGCCAGAGATTGATGGGGAACTCCGCCTTGACCCGCAGCAGATTGCTCCACTTCATCGCCCAATAATCCGCGAATTCGTCGGCCTGCAGGAGGCGATCAATCAGTACGCGGCGTTTATCCGGTTTCTGGTCGAGCAGGAATTCCCTCGCTTCGCGAGCGGTCGGCAGCGTGCCAATTACATCGAGATAAGCCCGGCGAACAAACACCGCATCGGAGCAGACCTTGGCCGGTTCAATTCCCAGCTTCTGGAGCTTTTCCAGAACCAGTCTGTCGATGGGGTTGTC
>CAYSSA010000165.1:5410-11335 GCA_964433485.1 uncultured Tepidisphaeraceae bacterium
TTCCTTCTCGGTTGCAAAGCCCTTTTGGACAAATCGGCATTCACACAGCCAGCCATTATTGTAGACAAGCCGGCGGCGCGAATGTTGCCGCAGCCTGTTGTTGGCATGGATAGTGTGTGGCTGGGGCCATTGTAACACATCGACCGGCAGCGACTTGAACTTGTCCGCGCATCTTGTCGCCGGCCACTCATGCCTTAGAATCGCGGGTTCCTGGTCGGCATCGGTCGGTCGGGGGCGCGGCGGTGTCGCCGCGATTTGCTTTTTTAGAATGTCAGTCAGGCAGCCATGAGCAACGAAACCAAAAAGAACTACAAGGACTCCCTCAACCTCCCCCAGACCGCCTTCCCCATGGAGGCCAAGCTCGTGCAAAACGAGCCTGGCCGCCTGAAGAGGTGGCAGGAGATGAACCTGTACGGCCAACTCATGGATGTCCGTAAGGATGCTCCGCTGTGGGTGCTCCACGATGGCCCGCCGTTTGCGAACGGCGACATCCACATTGGCCACGTCATCAACAAGGCGCTCAAGGATGTCGTGCAGCGGTTCCGGTCGATGCAGGGAAAGCGGACGCCGTACGTTCCCGGCTGGGACTGCCATGGTCTGCCGATCGAGCACAAGATTCAGGAACAACTCGGGCCCAGGCTGCGCGACATGCCCGTTTCGGAAGTTCGCAAGCTCTGCTACGAATACGCGATGAAATACGCGGGCATCCAGTCGAAGCAGTTCCAGCGTCTGGGCATCCTCGGCGACTGGGACCATCCGTATCTGACGATGGCGGCCGACTATGAGGCATCCACGCTTGAAGTGTTCGCCAAGTTCGTCGAGGCGGGACTGGTGTACAAGAAGCTCAAGCCGGTGCCGTGGTCGGTGCAGAACCAGACGGCGCTGGCGGATGCGGAACTGGAGTACAAGGACGTCGAAGACCCGAGTGTCTTCGTCGAGTTTCCCGCGGCGGATTCCAACAAGGTCGCCGCGCTGTTCGGTCGTGGAATGGGCGTCGCTCCGGTGCTGTTCCTCGTTTGGACGACGACCCCCTGGACGCTCCCGGCGAATCTCGCCATTGCCGTCCATCCCGAAGTCACCTACGCCTTGGTCGCCTACACCCGCAACGGCAAGGACAAGTTGGGTGTGGCAGCGGCGGACCTGGTCAAGACGGTATTTGAGCGTAAGGGCGTCGAGCGGTTTGAGGTGGTTGGCACCACGACCGGCAAGGCGCTGGTCGAGGCCAGGCTGCAATACCATCACCCTTTCATCGACCGCGTCAGTCCGATCCTCCCGGCTCTGTACGTCACCACGACCGACGGCACCGGCCTGGTTCACACCGCGCCCGGCCACGGTGAGGATGACTACAACACCGGGCTGAACAACGGCCTGCCCATTTACTGCCCCGTGCTGGCCAATGGTCGATTTGACGAAACCGCCCCCCAGTTCATCCAGAACAAGAGCGTCTGGGAGGCCAACCCGCTGATTACGGAAAAACTCCGCGAGTTCGATCATCTGTTCGACGAGGTGAAGATCCTCCACTCCTATCCGCATGATTGGCGGAGCAAGAAGCCGGTCATTCTGCGTGCGACGGAGCAGTGGTTTGTGTCTGTGGAGAAGCCGTTCACCCCCGCAGGGTCCGCTTCGGCGGACGCGGGAACTTCGCTTCGCCAGCGGGCGCTGGATGCCATCGTATCCGGTGTGCAGTTCATCCCTGATTGGGGCCGAGCCCGCCTCAATGGCATGCTCGAATCCCGCCCCGACTGGTGCATCTCGCGCCAGCGCGCCTGGGGTCTGCCCATCCCGGTGTTTTACAATGAGAAAGGCGAGGCCCTGCTGACGCCCGAGTCGGTTCGCGCCGTCGCGCAGTGTTTTGCGAAATACGGCTCGGATGCGTGGTTCACGAAGACCCCGGCCGAGATTCTCGAAGGCTACGACCCCGGCCCCGCTTTCCCCAAGGACCGGCTCCGCAAGGAGAAGGACATCTTCGATGTCTGGTTTGAATCCGGCTCATCGTGGCACTACGTGCTCTGGTTGCGGCGCGGCCACGGCATGCCTTACCCCTGCGACATGTACCTGGAGGGCTCCGACCAGCACCGCGGCTGGTTCCAGCTTTCGCTGCTGCCGGCGCTGGGCTGCACCGGGCGGCCGCCGTACAGGCAGGTGTTGACGCATGGGTTCGTCGTCAAACCGGACGGCACCAAGGTCAGCAAGTCCGACAAGGAATACGTCACCGCGACCAGGGAGATCGACACCCACGGCGCCGACCTGCTGCGGCTCTGGTGCTGCTCCGTGGACTATCAGAACGACATTCCCACCAGCCCGCAGGTCATCAAGGAATTTGGCGACAAGTACCGCAAGATCCGCAACACGTTGCGCTACCTTCTGAGCAATCTCTACGATTACCAGCCTGCGGAAGCAATCGAGAATTCGGGATCGAACATCGAAAAGTCCTCTCTTGATGCCTGGGCGCTGGATCAGCTTAACCAGCTCATCAAGGATGTCACCGAGGCCTATGATGCCTATCAGCTCCATCGCGCTTTCCGCCTCCTGCATGACTTCTGCTCCGTGCAGATTTCCGCGGTCTACGGCAATGCCATGAAGGACCGCCTCTATTGCGAAGCCCCGGCCTCGCCTCTGCGGCGTCGTTGCCAGTATGTCATGCACCAGATGGTCCTGGCGCTGACCAAGCTCCTTGCTCCGATGATCATCTTCACGGCCGACGAAACCTGGGAACACATCCCCCACAAGCCAGCGGAGGAAGCCGCCTTGCCCTCGGTGCATCTGGCTCTGTTGCCCAGGCCGATACCGCTGGAGATTTCCGCCGAAACCCGTCAGCAGTGGGAGACCCTCATGTCGCTTCGCGAGGCAGGGCTGATGCAGCTCGACGGCATCAAAAAATCGGCCGGCATGAACAAGGCTCTGGATGCCGAAATCGTCTATACCGTGAAATCTGAAGCGGAAAAGGCCTGGCTGGCCGCCTATGGCGCCGATCTGGAAGACATGCTCGGCGCGGGGTGTCACTCGATCGTGGTTGATCCGGCCACTCCGACCATTTCGATCCGGGCCATCGACCGTCGTGCTCAATACCCGGCCTGTGCCCGAAGCTGGAAGCGCCGCCCCGATGTCGGGCAGGATCCCGCTTACCCCGATCTGTCGCTTCGCGATGCCGCGGCGATGAAGGCCCGAGCCTGAGTGCGGCATCAGACCTTTGGTTCCCAGCCGGGTTCGTAGGTCCGCGACCAGAGCTTCATTGCTTCGGAGTCGTTGACGATCTGTTGCGAACCGGCGTCGAACGCGATGTTCCGGCCCACTCGCCACGAGATATTGGCCAGGTGGCACAGGAGTGTTGTCTTGTGGGCCTCGTCGATGTCGGCCACCGGTCGGCGGCCGGAGCGGATGGCATCGAGGAAGTCATTGGTGTGCAACGAGTCGGGGCTGGGGGCGGCGGCCCTGGTGATTTCCCTGCCCTTGGCATCGACAATCCGATAGCCGCCGCTTTCGATGAACAGCGTGGCATCTTGGCCGTAGAACGCCGCGCCGAAGCCGGTGTTCTCGAAGCCAAGCGGCTGGCAGGAGCGACCTTCCCAGATGATGCAACGGTCGCCGAAGTCATAGGTGACGACGTTGGTGTCGGGCGATTCCTGGTCGTCGTCGAAGTGGTAGCGGGCGCCGGTGGAGGAGACCTTCTTCGGGTAGTCCACGCCCAGGCCCCAGCGGCAGAGGTCGATGGAGTGCGTGCCGTTGTTGCCCATCTCGCCGGTGCCCCAGTGCCAGAACCAGTGCCATTTGTAGGGGACATAGTTGTCGCGGAATTCCTTGCGCGGGGCCGGGCCTTGCCAGAGATCCCAGTCCAGGCCCTTGGGTACCGGCGCCGGTTTGCCCTTGCCGATGCCGCCACGGTTGTTGTTGTACCAGCCGCGCGACACCACCACCCGGCCAAGTTCGCCCTTTCTAACCTTCTCGATGCCCTCGATAACTTTCGTGTAGCTGCGCCGTTGCGTGCCGTGCTGAACAACCCGGTTGTATTTGCGGGCGGCCGCCACGGCCAGCGCGCCTTCGGCCGGATTGTGTGAACAGGGTTTCTCGACATAGACGTGTTTCCCGGCCGCGCAGGCGAGGATGGTTGCCGGGGCGTGCCAGTGGTCCGGGCTGGCAATGACGACCGCCTGAATCTCCTTGTCATCGAGCATCTTGCGAAAATCCCGCAGGGGCTGGGGCTGCTGGTTGGGGAGTTTGGAGATAGCGCTGACGGCCGCCGTGGCGCGGGCGTCGTCCACATCGCAAAGATACTTCACGCGCACGCCGGGCGTGGAGCCGAAGGTCTTGGCCAAGTCCAGCCCCCGCGAAAGGCCCATGACGCCGATGGCGATGGGCTCGACCGATTCGGCGGCGCGGACGGTGGCGCCGACCGCGATGGCAGTCGCCGCGGCGGCGGAGAGAAGATCTCGACGGGAAAGGGAGGTTGGCATGGAGGAGTCCTTTCTATCGGTGGTTACGCGGGCCGGGGCGTGGTGTTGTGTGGAGTCACCCGTCACTGGTCCGTTGTCATCACATCAGTCCACGCCAAGGTCTTGCACGAACCTTGTATCCGGTTTGATATCATCCTCCCGCACACCCAGTTGATCGGCGATGATGTTTCGCAGCACGTTCCACGTTTCCCGCGGGCCGAGTTGCCTGGGCGGGACGATGGCGTTCTCCTTTCTCCCGATTACGGCGTAGACGAGGTCTTCGACGGTGTTGCAGGCACTCGGGAAATCCGTACACAGGGAGTACGTCAATGCACGAACCAGCACCAGTGTGGACAGGGCCGCGACCAGTCCCAACGACACCCTCCGCATGTACGCCCAAGCCGCAATCCCGGCGACTCCCGCGCAGGCCAGCATCACGTAGTCAACCCACGCTGGCCGCACCAGTTTCGGCAGGCGGATCCCCGTGGCTTTGGCCAGTTGGGTCCAGAGAACCTTCCGTTGTTCGGCCGGCAACAGATCTTTCAGGCGGCTGGTGGGCAGAATATGGTCGCGGTCCAGGCCACAGGCGACCAGGCCCTGCCGCAGGCGATAGAACGCCGAGGTGCTGGTGCGGGTCGGGCCTTCGACGCGATCGGCCGTCAACTTCAGAATGATCCCGTAGAGATCGCCGACCGTAACGATCTTCGACGCGTCTTCGTCGGGAATGCTGATCCCGAAAGCCCGTTCGCATTCCATGATCAGCTCGACCGCATCCAGGCCCATGAGCTCTCCTCTGCCGCACGGTGACTCGGGGAATCATACCTTCAAGCAAATGAGTGCGCTGTTTGTTCCATGATGTGTTGGCGATGAAGAATCGCGGGTTGCCCACATGACCAGCTCGACAGCCCGCGGAATTTCACCGCATGTCCACGACTGTTCGTCCGCTTGACGGACTCCTCCCGGTGCGCTACTTTCCCTTACAGTCTTGCCCGAGAGGCCCATTCATGAAATTCGCCTTCAGCACGCTTGCGTGTCCCCGCTGGGATTTATCGACCATTGCCGCCAAGGCCCGTGATTACGGTTTTGACGGCGTGGAAGTTCGAGCCTTTCTCAATGAGAACATTCTCACGACCGCCAATGTCTTTCTCACGGATCCGGCAAAGGTTCGCGAGCTGTTCGATCGGGCCGGAGTGGCCATCGCCTGTCTTTCGACCTCGGTTTCCCTGACCGGAGACAAGTCCTCGGACCGCCGCTCGGCCGACGACCTGCGGCACGCGATTGATGTGGCCGGTGGGCTGGGCGCGGAATTTGTCAAGCTGTTTGACATGCAGCTTCGGCCGGGCCAGAGTCGCGAGGCGGCGGCAACACAGATGGGCCAGTGGCTGCGTCCGCTGGCCGATTGCGCCGCCGGGAAGGGCGTGAAGATTCTGGTGGAGAACCAGCTTTCGTTCCGTCGCGCTCGGGAGCTTTGGCTTATCATGGAGGCTGCGGCCCA
>CAYSSA010000166.1:0-3853 GCA_964433485.1 uncultured Tepidisphaeraceae bacterium
TCACGGTCACCGTGACCGCGACCGACGATGATGGCGGCAGCGCATCGGCCAGCCGAGTGTTTAACGTGTCGCCGGTCGCGGTCATCGGCAATACGCTGATGGTCGCGGGCACCTCCGGCGACGATGTTATTCACCTCAGCCGCGAGATTCACGACGAAGTGCGGGTGCGCGTCAACGGCATCCTGGAAGGCCGCTTCGGCAATTTCAGCCGCGTACTGGTCTACGGCAACGACGGCGATGACGACATCACCATCAACCGCACGCTGGCCGTGCAGGCCGTCGTGTTTGGCGGCCGGGGCAACGACCGGCTGATGACCGGCTCTTCGGGCGATTATCTCGACGGTGGCGAAGGCGATGACACGCTCAAGGGTCGCGATGGCGACGACATTCTGATTGGCGGCGATGGGGGTGACCTGCTCAACGGCGGGGACGGCCGGGACATTCTCATTGGCGGCCTCGGGGCTGACCGGATCATCGGCGACGCCCATGACGACATCCTCGTCGCCGGAACCACAAGCTACGACAACGATCCGATCGCCTTGAGCGCCATTCAGGCCGAATGGCTCTCATGCCGTTCGTACTATGCGCGCGTGGCCAATCTGCTCTACGGCGGCGCCTCCCCGCGGGCCAACGGGAACTATTTCCTGACGCCCGACGAGACTGTGTTCGACGATATCGCTCGCGATGTGCTCAGCGGCCAGCAGGGCATGGACTGGTTCCTGTTCAATGCCGACGCGGGCGTGCGTGACAAGGTGACCGACCTGAGTGCGGCCGAGATCGCCTCCGATCTGGACATTCTGGCCTCGATGGATGATTGAGATCACGCTCCGCGCAATGGGATGGCCATTTCGTTCGGACTCGGCAACGCCTGCCGGAGGATGTGCGGCAGTTCAGGAATATCGCGCGTGCCCTCGCCGTTGAAATCGCCGCGCTGAAACGCCGGGGTGTCCAGCGTGGCTCCGACCGGCCTGCCGCCTTCGCCGGCGGTCAGCGCCGGGCTGCCATCGACCGGGCGCAGATCCAGCGCCGTGCTTGTCGCCTTTTTCCAGTTCCACACCAGCGCGTCCCGGAATGGGCGGCGCGGCAACGGCGGATCGAACTGAATCGAGCCGGCATCCGTCGCGGTGATGCGGCGAAGCACGCCGTCGCCGTTGATCTCGATCCGGTCATCCACCTGGAAGTCGGCCATCTCAACTCCTCCCGCCAGGCGCAGCGACAGGCGGTCGGCGCGGTTGGCGTCGTCGCCCGTGGCACACGCCTGGGAATACGGCGCGTTGCGGAAACTCGGCGCGGCCCGGTGGGAATGCTCCTCCTGTTGCGTTGCGGCAAATGCGTCGGCGACGCTGGTGAATGTCCGCCACTTCGGCTTGGATGTCTGGTACACTGGCTGATTGTCGCGGCGGGCGAGGAGCATGTTGTAGTCGCTGGACAGGCTTTGCGGCAGCGGCAGGAAATTGTTCCAGACGATGTTGTTCCGCAACCGATAGCCTTCGCCGGTGAACGAGAACGCTCCCCATCCGCCAAGGCCCACGGTGCAGTTCTCAACGGTCCAGCGGTGGGAGTTGGAGTGGCCGAAGATCACGGCGACGGCGCCGCTGCCGACGGCGACGGTGTTGCGGAGCGTGGCGCCGTCGACTTCCTCGGTCATGATGGCCTGTCCGCCGAAAAGCAGAACATTGTCTTCGATGGTCCATTGCTTCACGCCGCGATATGCCTGCACGTTGTCGGGGTGGCTGAGGAAGATGTGGTGGTGAATGTAGTTGCGGCGGAGGGTGACGTTCGAGGTCTCGGGTTCGCCGTCAGGTTTGCCGGTGACGTTGCCGGCCACGGTAATGCCGTCGACCATGTTCAGCGCGATCTCATTCCCCTCAACCAGCACGTTCCGGGCCGAGGCGATGGAAACGCCGAAGTTGTTGGCGATGGAGACGCAGTTCTTCACGGTGACATCGTTGCTGCGGCGCGACGAGACTCCGGTGCCGGCGTTGCTGTGCAGGATGCAGCGAGTGATCGTGACATGCTCGGCCCGGCTGATTTCGACGGCGTGCTGGCCGGAACCGCAGATTTCCAGGCCTTCGACACGGATGTGCGACGCATTGCCCTGTCCGCCGATCATGAGCAGGCGGGCAGTGGTCTTGCGATATTGAGTGGCCTGGAGGTCGGCCTCGGCCGCGGGGCGGAAATAAACGCGAGTCTGCTTGTCGTTCACGGTCTCAAAAGCCCACTGGCCCGGCTTGCGAATCAGGGCGGCGTGGTTGGCCAGTTGCCAGCGGTCCTGGGATCGTGCGGCCTTGCCCTTGATGGCAACGGCCGCGCGCGCCTCGCCGAACTTCACGGTGCGGGCGCCCGGTTCCAGTCCGGCCAGGGGGATGGTCGCGTAGTAGTTGCCCTGGGCAATGTACAGGAATAGTTGGGCGGACTTCGGCGATGCGGCGATGGACCTGAGAAACGGCTCATCGGGAAGCGGGGCCGCGTCGAGGAACGTCCGCGCCGCCGCGTCCACACTGTCGATGCGCCGCATCGGCTCGTCGAGATCGGGCCATCGGGACACGGGTTGTGGCCTGAAGCCGACGAAAAGATCGTCAACCGGCCCCTCGACGATCGTGGTGTAAACCCCGTCGCCGGCGGCTTTCCATCCGGTGATCGGAGCAAACCCGGTCAGTACCACGCGCTGTCCCGGCGCAGCGCGCAGGACCGTCGGACGTTCGGCCGTGCCGGAGAGATTGAGGCTGAGCGATTCGCGATAGACTCCGGCGCGAATTGTGATCGTATCCCCTCCCTTCGCGGCCTTCAGCGCCTGTGCGATGCTGGCGAACGGAGCCTGCTCCGAGCCGTTTCCGCCGGCGGGCGCAGCCTGGTCAACAAAGAAGTCGGCAAGAGCCGGGAACGCAAATATCAACAGCGCAACTTTGACGATTAATGGAGAAACCAGATTCATGGTTTCTAATAGTCCGCGCGGGAACGAGCGTTTTGGTCAGGGTGGCGCCGATAAGTCCTCTTCAGCCGACACAGGGCAGCGGGCTGCCGTGCCGGGCGGGTGAACTGTTGCCGCGGCTCCGCTTCTGCTAAGCTCCGCCCACCCCGCCGGCCGGCCGGCGGGAAACTGGAAAGGCGTTCCTGATGTCCGCACATATGTCGTTCACGTCCCGGGGCTGGATCGTCACCCTGGCCGCTCTGGCGATCAACCTCGTGCTCGGTGTGCTTTATGCCTGGGGTGTCATGGCCCGCGCGCTGGTCGAACAATGGAAGTGGTCACGCGCCGACGCCATGCTTCCCTTCACCGTCGCCAGCGCCACCTTCGCCGTCATGATGATTTTCGCCGGCCGCATGCAGGATCGGATCGGCCCGCGGCTTGTGGCCGCTTCCGGAGGCATTCTGCTGGGTTTGGGTCTGGTCGCCTCCGGCTATGTCTCCACTCCCTGGGCCATGGTGTTGACATTCGGCGTCATCGGCGGCATCGGCATCGGCTTGGGGTATTCGGCCACCACCCCACCCGCTGTCAAGTGGTTTCCACCGGCAAGGAAGGGCCTGATTGTGGGCCTGGTGGTGTCGGGCGTGGGCATTGCCGCCGTCTATATTGCCCCATTAACTCAGTATCTACTCTCGTTCAACACCATCTCGAAGACCGTCGTCCTGCTCGGCATCGGTGCGATGGTGCTGGTGACCCTCTTCTCGCTTTTCCTCGCCAATCCACCGTCAGGGCATCTTGCCGCTCCGACCGCCGACGGGCAGGCCGCGGCCGGATCGCCCGGCCGGCGCGAGCTCGACTGGCATCACATGATGGCGACCCCGCAGTTCTATCTGCTGTGGGTGATGTTCGCGCTGGCCGCCTCAGCGGGCCTGATGATGATCGCCA
>CAYSSA010000166.1:3929-4883 GCA_964433485.1 uncultured Tepidisphaeraceae bacterium
GCATTATCAGCGGCTATCTCTCTGACCGCATCGGTCGCACGCGGACGATGATGCTGGCGTTCGCCCTGCAGGCCGTCAACATGATGCTCTTCGCTCGCTACAACTCGGCCAACTGGATCATGTTCGGCGCGGCCTTCGCCGGTTTGTGCTACGGGACCATCTTCACGCTCATGCCCGCCGCCACGGCCGACTACTACGGCACGAAGAACCTGGGCGTGAACTATGGCTTGGTGTTCACCGCCTTCGGAGTCGCCGGGGTGCTTGGCCCGGTCGTCGGGGCCAGGATCCGCGACATCTCCGGCTCCTACGCATGGTCCTACCGTCTCTCGGCCATCGTGCTTCTGGTCGCCGTTGTGCTCGCGTTCTTCACCCGAGCGCCAAAGTCCGCCCATTGAGGCCCTTGTGGATTTTCGTTGAATCCAGCCGTCGGCATGACTACTGTCATGTCAGCGCATCCATCTTCGCGCGTATTGTCAATCGACAGGAGGCCGGTCATGCGTTGTCTTCCCGCGATGCTGTTGTTGCTTGCCTTGGCGTGTCGGGCTCAGGCCGAGGACTACGGTGGAACCTATACCGCCGAGGGGCTGAAGGGAACGGTCACGCTCATCCTGACCCAGGACAAGGACAGCAACGTCACAGGCACGATGAGTGCTGCCGGCACAAAAATGGCGATCCGGGCAAGGATCCAGGAGGGCAACGCCCTGGGAATCATCAGCCCCGAAGGCGAGCAGGGCGGGGCCTATTTCATGGCTCAGAAGCAGGGTGACAATGTTCTGGTTCTGATGGCCGATGTGGATGCCAACGGCGAGCCCCGGCTGGCCGATGCCCGCCGGGTGCTGTTCAAGGCCGCCGCCGGGGCGGCTCCGGCGGCGCCCGCGGCGGTTGGGCCGGCCAATCCGCTCGCCCGCGATGACGCGTTTGTCGGCACATTCAAGGGCGACGCGGGCCGGCTCG
>CAYSSA010000166.1:4977-9654 GCA_964433485.1 uncultured Tepidisphaeraceae bacterium
GTCAAGGACGGGCAGTTGCAGGGCGCCTTCGAGAGCGACGGCAACAGCTTCGATTTCGCGGCCACCGTCAGCGGCAACACGCTCACCTTCAAGACCGGCAGCACCACCTACCTTCTGGAGAAGGAACGCAAGGCCGTCAATCCGCTGGAGAAGCCGGCCAATCCCCTGGCCAGGCCGGCCCCGACCAACCCCCTGGCAAAGCCCCCCGGCGACAAGCCCGCCGACACCAAGGCCGCCGCCGACGAGAAATGGGCGCCTTTGGCGAGAGGCAAGGTCTACAGACACGCCACCGGCGGAATGCTGCGCTATCCGCAGGACTGGGAAGTGAAGGAAGCCGAGGGCGTTCTGCAACTCATCCCGCCCAACCAGGGAGAGGCACTCTACGTGGTTACGGCCGAGGACGCCGGCGGAATCACCCGGCCGGACGATCCCAAGCTGATCCAGAGCATCGAGGCTCAGGTGGCGCAGCACGCCCCGCTGTTGCGGCGTGTTGGCGAGGTTGAGTCGATCAAGTCCGGCTCACAGGCCGGGGCCGCTCTGGTCTGGGAGGCCGCGGGCGCCAACGGCGTCGTGGTGCGTGGGCACCTTTACGTGACGATCCTCAAGGGGCAGGCGGTGTGCCTGTTGGGTCTGGGTGTCAAGGACAAGATCGTCGCCAATGACAAGACCCTGCGCGAAATCTTCGGAACTTTTGCCTGGGGCGACGCCCAGATCGACCGGGAACTCGTGGGCACCTGGTATTATTGGAGCTATTCCAGTTCGGGCCTCGGCGGCAGCGGCCTGTCCAGCACGGAGGTCAGCCGCACCGTGGTGCTGAAGGAAGACGGCACATTCACCTGGCAGGGAACCAGCGAGGGCTACATTTCCGCAAAGAACGTCGATTCCGGCGGCAACGAGACATCCAGCGGCTCCGTGGTCGGCAACCGCGGCAGTGGCGCCAAAGGCACCTGGGCCGCGGGAGACGGAAAGCTCTACTTCACCGGCGACGACGGCAGCTACGTGACTGTGAAGTATCAGATCAAAGGCCCCAAGGGCCGCCGCTTCTTGTATGTTGACGCCGGCGGCAAAAAGCCCGAGGAGTGGTCGGAGAACAAGATCAACTGATCCGGTCCGGCGCTCATACCGTGCCGTGGTGCAGGTTCGGAGAGGATCGGCATGCCCATGCACCAATGGGATAGTATAAACCCTCCCTTCGCACGAATTGACAAAATGACCCGACCAAACCGCATTCGCGAGCCCGGCAACGCGGTTGTCGGCAGTAAACCGTGTTTGTTGCCTACTCGTTCCGTTCAGAAGCCCCCGGTGAATCTGGTACATGAAGCACATCATGTGCCTGCGCCGCCGTTCAAAGAGCAATACTGCAAGCGGCATCGCTGCTTCAGCACGGCGGAATTGCGGCGGCTGACCAGCGGCGCCCCGTGTCCGCGTTAGGTACTCTGCCTCGGGCAGATGAATGCCAGCCACATTGGCCGCCTGGCGGAAGCCGATCTCTGTCTTCGACGAGAAGGTCGGACCTTCGCGTCAATATTCGCTTGTTCCGGCCGAGCGCTCCATCATGCCCAGGCCGAAATCGGCGTTGATTTGTGATGCAGATATGGAGAACGACCGTGCTCTTCACCCCCCCAGCGGGGTTCACAGGGCCACATGCGAAAGTCGGGGTATTGCGGGCGGGCCAAGGTATGGATCGAATTCCATATTCCCCGCATCGGGCATCGGGGGGTTGGCGCGCTTTGGTTTGCGTTTGCAGCGCGTTTTCGACAGAATGCACCGCACTTTGAGACCTGCCGGATGTGGTATTTCGCCTACGGCTCCAACCTCAATGCCCGCGCCGTGGCCGAATGGTGTCGCCACCATGGACTTCGCGCGCCCTCGCTTCGGAACGGCAAACCCGCCATTCTGGACAACTACCGCCTGTGTTTCGCGGTGTATTCGGAGTACTGGGGTGGCGGCATTGCGGACATCGCCTACGATCCGGGAAAGTACGTTGCCGGCGCGCTGTTTGACCTGTCAGAGCAGGAAATGAAGGTGCTGGACCAGAAGGTTGGCCGCAAGCTCGATGGCTCCGGGCGTGACATCGGCACCTATCGGCGGATTGAGATTCGCGCAGCGCCGCTGGCGCGCGGCGAACCGATTGGCGCGATCACCTACCAGGGCGTCAACACCGACCGTACCCACATCCCGCCCACCCGGCACTACATGGATCTGCTCATCCAGGGAGCCTACACCCACGGGCTCTCGATGATGTGGATGTCGTACTTGCAGAGTTTCTCCACCCAGGTTGGACGCAAGCCGCGCGCTCCCGGCATGGGCGACGCCTCGGCGCGGATGTGACCGGCCCCGGTTCCTGCTATCATCTCGCCCCATGCGTTCGCGTTCCCCGCTTGCCGAACTCCTCGGATTGGCGCTGCCCACCGTCATGCAGATGGCGTCGTATACGTTCATGCATTTCATCGACACTTGGATGCTGGCGCGCGTGGGCGACGTGGCCGCCACCGCCGCCGGCGGCGCGGGGATGTTCGCCTGGACCCTGCTTTCCTTCGGGATCGGCACGCTCTTCATTGTCAATACGCTGGCATCCCAATCCTACGGGCGGGGCGATCTTCCGGAAGCCGGCCGTTATCTCTGGCAGGGTATTTGGCTTGGCGTCATGTACACCCCGATCGTGACCGCGCTGACACTGCTGCTTCCGGGCGCTTTTGCGCGAATGGACCATGGGCCGGAACTGTTGGCGGCGGAGACCGCCTACCTGCGGATCATCCTCCTGGCCAATCCACTGAAGCTCGTGGCCACATCGCTGGGACAATTCCTGATTGCCATCAACCGGCCCAACGCCGTGCTGATCGGCGCCGTCTCCGGTGTGGGCGTGAACGCGGGGCTGGCTTTCGTGCTGATCTTCGGCGAATTCGGCGCGCCGGCGATGGGGGTGCGCGGCGCGGCCATCGCCCATGTCTGCGGCATCGGAGTGGAAATGCTGGCGCTGGGGGCGATCGCGTTCACGCCGTCGATTCGGGTGCCCTGCCGGCTGGCGGATTTTCGCCTTTACGCCCGGGAAGTGCGTATGCTTTTGTGTGTGGGAATTCCCTCGGGAGTGCAACTGGTCACGGAGATGCTCGCCTGGGCGCTGTTTCAAAGCTGGGTGGTCCACAGCCTGGGCGAAGCCGCCATGGCCGCCAATACCTATCTCTTCCGTTTCCTGCCGTTGAGTTTTCTGCCCGCCATAGGCATCGGTTCTGCGGTCACGGCGCTGGTCGGGCGGCACATTGGCGAGAAAAACCCCGACGCGGCAATGCACAGCGCCAATCTGGGGTTCCGCGTCACCCTGACCTACATGGCGGCATGCGGCGTCTTTTTCTTTCTGTTCCGCGACCGGCTGATGGGCATTTTCACCCACGATGCGACGGTGTTGCGGATCGGCGGCATTCTACTGGCGTATGCCGCGTTTTATCAGTTTTTTGACGCCATGTACTGCATCTATAACGGCGCTCTGCGCGGCGCCGGCGACACCACCGTGCCGGCCATCGCCATGGGCGGCATGTGCTGGTTGTTTCTGGTGCTGGCGGGGGCCTTCGTGGCGAAGCGGTATCCGCAATGGGGCATCCACGGACCGTGGGCCATGGCCACGCTCTACGGGGTTTCGATCGGTTTGTTCCTGATGATCCGCTTTTTGCGCGGCGGCTGGCGATCGATCCATCTTGAGACCACTGAGCCGTCACGCCAGGCGTCCTGACAAGGTGCAAACAAGAACGGTCAGGACCGAGACCGGCCCTGACCGGATGAGCTTCTGCTGGGGTGCCCTAGGCGACGGCGACCTCGACGAACGCGGCAACGCTGTTGAGATCTTTGGCGTGCTGGGCGGTAGCGAGGATGGTTGCGGTGGTTCCGGTTTCCAGCTTGGGATGGATCTTGTTCGCGTACTTGGTCCAGATCCGTCCGCCGCGGCGCTTGGGCAGGTCGGTGAAGTGGCTGGCCCGTTCCAGCACGGGGGCCGCCACGGCCTTGTCCTTCATGAACAAGCGCTCGATGGTCTTCAGCGCCGAGGCCCGGGTCACGGGGCTCTTGATGGTCACCTTGAACTTCTTGCCGGGCACAGCCTGGATAGCCATAGTCATTCTCCGAATCAATGAAGGGGAAGAAGTATAGTCAGGACCATTGAAACGTCAACAGCCAACTCCGGAGTCTTGTGATTGAACGACCTACCTCATACAATCCCGGTCGCCGAGTGGCCGATTCACCTCTCACTTGGCGGATTGATCGGCTCGGTATCAATTGGCCGTGCCTGTACAGGTCTTGGTGTTCGAGGAAGGAGTCTCCTGTGGGAATTCGCGAATCACTGAACGAGAATCCTCGTGTTGCAACCGGGATTGCCATCGGCATGATTGGGCTGACTCTGGTGCTGATTGTCTGGTATCTGTGGCCAGCGGGCACGCCGACGGCGGCCGATTTCAAGCAGTTCTACTCCGATGACGATGGGGTGAGTTACTTCGAGGACACGGTCGGCAAGGTGGCCCCCTTCCAGCATAACGGCAAGGAAGCCGTGGTGGCTTGGGTGTATCGCTGCGGCAAGGGCAAGCCGTTCGTGGGTTACCTGGAGAAGTACACCGATCAGGGCAAGCGCAAGAAGGAAGAGATCATCGCGGACAAGGCGCATCCGGAACGCCTTCGCTCCGAGTTGATTCC
>CAYSSA010000166.1:9675-11286 GCA_964433485.1 uncultured Tepidisphaeraceae bacterium
GACTGGTGAAAAAGCCCGGCGCGTCCAACAAGTGGATCAATCCCGCGAAAGATCCGGCCGGCGCCGACGATGTGCGCAACGTAAAATGTCCGGACGGTTCGCTGGCCAAGCGCGTATCGGTGGACGAATAAGTGAGCCAGTGATCTTGGTGTTCAGCGAATGGTGTTCGCCGCCGCGGCGGATTGGTCAAGCGTCGATTCCGCCGGTCGCAGGGCATGGGTCCACAATGCCGCCGCGCCGAGCAGGGCGGCGGCGATGGCGAAGGGTCCAAGCCCGCGATGCGACCAATAGAACGCGGTGCCCACAATGGGGCCGATCACCCGCGCCACCGACGACAGACCCCAGTAGAGCCCGAACACCAGCCCCTGCTTTTCGGCCGGGGCGCATTCCGACAGCAGCGACTGGAACGTCGGCTGCCACAGGCTCCTCCCAACGGCGTTGAAGAACCCGGCGACAAACAGAAGAAAGACCACCGGATAGAGGTCGGACTGGACATAGCCCAGCATGCCGGCGGCGGCCAGAACCAGCCCCCAGACGGCCATGTTCCATTCGTTGAACCGCTTGTTCATCCGATGAATCAGACCGCCCTGAACGATGATGATGACCACGCCCAGGAACCCCATGTACCAGACGGCCTTTCGCAGCGTGACCTGGAAGCGGTCGAGCAGGAACATGATCAGCGAGGCTTCCATCATCACGAAGGCGGCCATGCACAGGAATGAAGTCAGCAGAAGCGCCCGCAGCATGGGATCGCGGAAAACGGGCATGAAGGCGCGTGGATGCAGCCACGCTTCGGCGTCGATCGGTCGGTGAACGCGCGACTCGCGAAGCAGCAACAGCGTCATGAGGCAGGAAACGAGGCTGGCTCCGGCCGCCAGGTAGGCCGGCAGCCAGATTCGCGCTTCGCCGAAGACTCCGCCGATGAACGGTCCGAGTGTGAAACCCAGTCCGAAGGCTGCACCGAGGAGGCCCATGCCTTTGGCGCGGTTTTCGGCGCTGGTGATGTCAGCGATGTAGGCCTGGGCGGTGGAGATGTTGCCGCCGCTCACGCCGTCGATCACGCGGGAGACATAGAGCAGGGTCAGCGCCAGCATCCCGCTGCCCCAGAATCCCTGGTTGACCAGCCCCAGCAGCACGTAGCCCACAGCGCTGCCAAACTGCGACAGGACGAGCACGGGTTTGCGACCGATGCGGTCCGACCATGCGCCCAGAATCGGGGTTGCGATGAACTGACAGGCGGAATAGATGGAGAAGATCAGCCCCACCATCAGAGGTGAGGCATTGAACTGCCTCGCATAGATGGGCAGCGCCGGAATGATGATGCCGAAGCCCAACAGGTCGACGAAGACAATCAGAAAGATGGTGAGCAGGGCAAAACGCGGCGGCGCGGCGGGAGTGGTTGCCGCCGATTCGTAGTTCAAGACCTGAGCCATGTTGGACCATTATTGCAGCGCCGACGACGATTGGCGAATGAGTCAGGCGAACGGGCCGGAATCGTCGAATCCAGGCTCACGGCGGCGAGCCTGTCGCAGCCGGATAGTAATGTCCGGTCCTAAGCTAGCCCTTAAACAAGCGAATATTCGACCACAATAGCAGGCTCTCCGTAGCGGC
>CAYSSA010000167.1:0-5551 GCA_964433485.1 uncultured Tepidisphaeraceae bacterium
AGAGCAGATTGAGCGTGAACGGATCCAGTCGCTGCATGTCGCCGGAGAAAATCAGTGGTGCCGAGAGCATACACCAGAGCGTGACATGCGTGTATTGCTCGTTGGGCGTCAGCGGTGTCATCCGGGTTGCGCCGTTCCACCCGGAGATGTAGCCCAACAGAAGATAGTCCGGATCGTTCCAGCCGCCGGGTCCGTGCTGAGAATCCTTGCCATTGAGACCAAAGACATCGACGTAGATCGCCTTGACGATGCCCTCGTTGGTAAGACCCAGATCCCCGGCCGTGCGCCAGGAGTGGCCGCCGACATCCCGACCCCAGTTCCAGACATCGCCCATGCCGTACTGGCAAAGGTTCAGCACCATGTCGCGCTTCTGCTGCTTGAGAATGTCGCCCATCTGCTTGTAGGGCTTCTTGAGCGTGTCCAGGTCCTTCTTTCCCTGCACAATCCGGCCATAGGAACACCAGTCGTATTTCAGAAAATCATAACCCCAGTCGGCAAAAGTCTTTGCGTCCTGCTCCTCGTGCTGATACGCCCCGGTATGGCCGGCGCAGGTTGTTGGACCGGGCGAAGTATAGATGCCGGCCAGCAAGCCCTTGGAGTGGATGTAGTCCGTCAGGGCCTTCATGTCGGGGAATCGCCTGTTGCAGAGGATGTTGCCCTGCTCATCGCGCTCCGGGCCGCCCATGATCGGATCGTTGCTCTTGGGTTTTCGGCCCCAGCAGTCGTCGATGTTCACATACATGTAACCGTGGTTGATCATGCCCGAGGCCACCATGGCGTCGGCCGCCCCGCGAATGTGCTCATCGGTTACGCGATTCTCCCAGACATACCAGGAATTCCAGCCCATATGCGGTGTGAGGGCCAGTGTATCGCCGCTGACGATCTTCAGCGGCTTGCGGTCTTCGCCCAAGGTGTTCTTTGCGATCAGCTTGACGATGTATTCGCCCTTTGGAGGATTCGTGCCGCGAATGATGCCGGTGGACGGATCAAGCTTGAGTCCCTCCGGCAGGTTCTCGGCCGCGAAAGTCATCGGCCGGTCGCCTGTGGCCGGAATGGTGAACTGGAATGGATTACCCGGCCTGCAACCCCAGGCTCGAGCGCCGTTGATCCGAGGCAATGGCGAATCCTTGGGCGTGAGAATGACTGCCTCCTCGACCGGAGCGGCGGCCGCAACCGGCGCCGCGCCGGCATGGGTGAACTTGGCCTCGGCCCAGTTGGCGTGGTCGAAACTGACCCCATCACCCGCATCGGAAACCGACAGCAGCAGTTTCTTGATGCCGACCAGATTCACTTCCACGGGCTTGGCGGGGTTCTTCCAGTGCATGGCGCCGGAATCAAAGAGTTTCTTGCCGTCGCCATAGATACGGAACTGTATGGAGGCTTTGTCGGAGCGGCAGTTGTCATCGACGCCGACCAACGCCGTGAAGCGTTCGGCCTTGCCGTCGAGGTCGATCCAGAGCGTGCTGTTGGCGTGAGTCCCGACGCCTTTCTCGAAGGTCTGACCATTGATCGAGAGTTTGGTCCTGGTAACCGACTGATCGACTTTGGGTTTGTCCCACCCGCAGGACATTTTGGAAAGATCAAGTTTCGAAAGAATGATCTCTTCGGCAAAGACAAACGCCGGGCAGACGAGCATCACGACGACAAGCAGGCACGCGCGACGAGTCATTGGCAATCTCCTGTTTGTGCGGGGTATTGTGACACAAGATGGGGTTTGCGGGAATCGGGATGCTCAAGAAAATGGTCTACGAATACTCTCTGGCGCCGGTTGCCTGCGCGAGATGCCAACGAGAGCCATCCACCTGCAATGACTATGAGCCTCAGTTCTTCCCGTCTTCTCGCCGAGAAACCCCTCAAATCCACTGGTCGCGGAGCATCCTGAGCTGCTCCCAGTCGGCTTCATTGAACCATTCGGGGCAGCCTTCACCGCGACCCATGAGTTTCGCGAAAAACTCCTCGGCATCGTTCTCAATGATTGCCCGATCCTGACCCATGCTCTGGCGGACGGCGTAGAGATCGTCCTCCTGGCTGGCGATTCGCAGGGCCTCCAGCCCGCAATGCTGCCGAACCCAGTCGGCCAACTGGCGGTAGTACATCCACACCTCTTCATCAGGAAACGGCGGCGGCTGACAGTGGCGCTTGATGGCGTGGCGGAAATACTTCAGCTTCTCATCCCAAGTCAAACTGGAATCCATGGCCAGCGTGACATATTGCCCCACCTTCGCGGATTCGTGCAGGTGAACATCCCCCATGCGGTCGGCCTGATGGGCCAGCTTGGCATAGAAGCTCTCGGGCTGGCCGATGGGTGGCATTGCAGGAAATGTTCGCTGCTGGGTGGGCATAGCCGGATTACCTTACAGGCGAGCGCAGAAAGACGTGAACATTGGGCTCCGCGCGTCGCCACCTTCAATTCTAGTATCGGCTTGCTTCCGCCTGCAAGGAAAATATTGGTGGAATCGCAAGCCCTGCCGCTTTCGCCGCGGAATTGCCTCTGCTGGCAGCCACATCTACAACGACTGCCTGAAACGGATAAGGCGGCAGGTTCGAGGGGCTTCGGATCGCTTGTAGAATCCAAGCCGCCGAAGCCAACCGGAGGATTCCGCTTGAGATTTCGCAACAACGGCGAAGATGGGATTGCATTCCTTGCTTAATCTGGGAGGCATAGGAGACTTGGGCGGCTGACCGATTGAGTTCAGAAGGCCGAACAAAACCGACCATAGCCAGTGATGAATCACAATTAGGACTCTTTAAGTATTTATTATTACGTGACTTGGAGCAGTGTTAAGGTCATGGAAAGCCGTTCGTTTTTCTGTTGCATACCGTCTGGCAGCCTGTAGTATCCCTAGAATTTGAAGCTGCCCGAGTTACTTTAATGAGTTCGTTTAGACGTTCTCGCCAAACCAAAGGCGAGAAGCTGTTGTGAAGCAATCAGAATGGTGGCCAGGAGTGTGTTGCCAGTCTGGTGAGCTTGGGTTGTCGGAACCAGTGGATTCACTGGCAGCGAGTTCGTCGGCGTTTTGCGTTTTTTTGTTTCCTGTGTGGTTGGCCTGTTCGCACGGGGAACTCTGTGTATCCAAGGAATGGGCCAGAATCGATGGAGATGTCCCATGAGAGTGAAGAAGACTTTGTTGCTGTGCGCGGTGTTGGTTGGGAGTTGCGGTTTGGTTGATCCCTCAAGCGCTGAAGCGACGGTGCTTTATTCCAACGGCTTTGAGGTGAACACAACAGACTGGGCCAACACCAACCGCGTACCCTCTGGCACTAACTCGATCACCTCTGCTTCGGGTGGTTATCATGCAGAAAAGGCGAATGGTAGCACCTACACGCTGTGGGGCGGATACAACTATGGGGCAGGCGGTGGGGTCGCTACGACGTTTCAGGAATACGTCACTTCGATCGACATCTATCTCAATGTTGGTGGCGGATGGACCAATGATACCCGTTTTGATTTCAGCTCAGCCATTAACAATGCGGCGGGAAACCATCTGAGGGATTTTATTTTCAATGCTGGTTTTTACAATGATGCAACCGGCCCGGGTGCAAACACCAATCGTTTTGTCATCAGTGCGAGCAACAACACCCAACCGGGTAGTGCATACGCCAAGAACCCAGACAAGTCTCCGATTGCCATTAGCACGACGGGCTGGTACACGTTCGAACATCATTTCAAGAATGTCGGCGGTGTGCTTTCTGTGGAAATGAGCATTTCTGATTCCTTAAATGTCCCTGTGAACACTTGGACTTTGAACACGGCCGATTTGATCACGAACGTTGGCGGTAATCGTTACGGCTGGTTCGATTATAACCAGTTCAGCGTACTGGCGTTTGATAACGCCAGTCTTAAAACCATCAGCTCGGCCGTCCCCCTTCCCGCTGCGGCGTGGGGTGGAATTGCCCTGCTCGGCAGCCTTCTCGGCGCCAAGGGCCTGAAGCGGATGCGGCGGCAGGCTTGAGCGCTCGATGACGTCCCGATAGTTCGACAGCGCCCCCGGCAAGTCCGGGGGCGCTGTTCCTGGCCATTGCTTACAGTTGCGGCAGCATGGCATCGATCACGCGATGGCACACTTCTTCCAGCGGGGCGTCGATCTTCAGACCCGAGGCCCGGGCGTGGCCCCCGCCCCCGAATCCCTCGGCGAAACGGGCCACATCCACGCCACCCTTGCTGCGCAGGCTCACCCGAACCGGCCCGAAATCGCGCGGCTCGGTCGCCAGCAACGACACCTGCACCGAGCCGATCTGCAGCGGGATGTTCACCAGGTTCTCGGTGTCGGGCACGTTGGCATGCGTCTCCTCGAAATCGCGCTTGGTGAGGCTCATAATGGCCAGCCGGCCGTTGGCCAGCAGCTTCATCGACTGCATTGCCCGTGTTTGCAGCGCCACGCGTTCGGCGCGTTCGTTCTGATAGAGCAGTTGATACATGCCGTCGGTGTCCACGCCGGCTTCCATGAGCGTGGCGCAGAGCCGCAAGGTGTCCGGGCGGGTGTTGGAGAACTGGAACCACCCGGTGTCGGTGGCGATGGCGGCGTACAGGCACCCGGCAATGGCCTTGTCCAGCGGAATACCCCAGCGACGGATCAACTCGGCGACGATCTCCCCGGCCGCAGCAGCCTCGGTAACGGCAAGCCGCGGATCGCCCCAATTCTCCTGCGTCAGGTGGTGGTCCATGACCAGGACAGGCTTGGTCCAGCCGGCAAACTTCTCTTGCAATCCGGGAAGCTGGTTCCAGGCACCGGTGTCGAGCACCACCAGGGCGTCGAAAGCGGAGGTGTCAAAAGAATCCAGCCCGCCCTTCTCGAAATCGCTGAAGGCGATGCCATGATCGCAAAAGAGAAACGAGTACTTCGTCGGCAGATGGCTAAGCAGCATGACGTGGGCGTCGATCCCCTTGTGCCGCAGCGCCAGAACCATGGCGGCGGATGATCCCAGGGCATCACCATCCGGCCGAACATGCGTGGTCACCAGCACTCGGTGACACCGCGACAGAACGTCGATTATTCGCTGATAAAGGTCGGCCATGGGGGCTTGGGCTCCTTTTCCCGCGGCATAGGGTAGCGATGCCGGGCCGCCACTCAAGTGTCTGGTGAAGCGGGCTTTGCGCCAAGACCATCGCGCCCGGCCCCGCCGGTTTTCCATCGACGGAATATGGGACACCAACCGCCGCGCGCGACGTGGGCGTGATCATGGCAACGGCCACAAGGAAACAGCTTGCAAACAGAAGCAGGCTCACGCTGGGTGACTTCTAAACGCTTGCATTCGCCGCCAGTATCCCCCATTATCGCGTGGCAATCAGGAAGGACCGTGCTCATGTCATTCTCCATCAAGAGTTGCATAACGTTGGTCGTGGCTTTCGGCGGAATGCTGTTTTCTCCAGAAGCTGTCGGCCAAGCCGATCCGTATCAGGCGATCGTCAAGCGGGACTTCGGCACCAACGCCGATGAACTGGCCGCGATCGAGAAGCAGATTGGCGAAACCAGGCCCGATCAGTATGCCGCCATCGAGAGCAAACTGCTGGTGGTGCTCGAGTCTGCCGAAGCCACATTCCCGGCCAAAC
>CAYSSA010000167.1:5564-5814 GCA_964433485.1 uncultured Tepidisphaeraceae bacterium
AGATGTTACGCACGGTCGGCTCGTCCAAATGCATTCCGGCCGTAAGCAAGCTCCTGACCGATGAGAAGCTCTCGCATATGGCACGGCAGGTGTTGCTGGGGATGAAAGACCCGGCCGTGGACGAGGCCTTGCTGAAGGCGCTGGCCACGACGCAAGGTAACACCCGCATCGGCATCATTAACACGATCGGTGACCGGTCCGCGTCGGGCGCGGCGACACGCTTGTCCGCATCCTTCAGCGGCTCGGGGCC
>CAYSSA010000167.1:5844-11260 GCA_964433485.1 uncultured Tepidisphaeraceae bacterium
GCTGAACGCCATCGGCAAGGTCGGCGGGGTGGCGGCGGCCGATTTGCTGGATAAGGCCGGGGTCGCCGATGCGCTCAAGGACGACTGGGCGCAGGCTTATCTACGCTGCGCCCTTGGCCTGACGGAATCAGGAGAGACGCGCCGGGCCGAGAGCATGTTCCAGTCATTGCAGAAGTCAGACCGCTCGCCGGCGGTCCGGGCGGCCGCGCTGGCGGCCGTAGCGAGGTTGCAGAAGGAAGCGGCGGTTCCGCTGGTCATCTCAACGCTCTCATCCACCGAAGGGATCATGCGCCGGGCGGCCATCACGGCTGCCATCGCCATGCCGGGCAACGGCGCCACGCGCGCTCTGGCTGCGCAATTGCCCGGCGTCTCAGGTGAAGCGAAGGCAATGCTGCTGGGCGCGCTGGCGGCACGCGGTGACGCCGATGGAGTGGCCGAATCGATCAACAGGCTGCTGGCCGATCCCGATCCGGTGGTGAGGCTCGCCGCAGTCAAGGCCGCGGCCAGGTTGGGCAATGTCGCCAGCGTGCCGGGTTTGGTGGGGGCCATTAAAGAGCCGTCGCCGCTTGGTGCAGAGGCGATGCGGGCATTGGCGGAATTGCGAGCCGAAGGCGTGGGCGAGGCTTTGGTGAAGTTGTCCGAGTCAGGGGAACCAGCCATCCGCGAGTTGGTCTTTGGTGTCCTGGCGCAGCGTGCCCAGGCCGACGCGCTGCCGTCGATTCGCAGGAGCATGGCCGATGGCGACGCCAATGTGCGAAGGGCGGCCATAAGAACGCTCGCGGTGTTAGGAGTCAAGGACGACCTGCCCATGCTGGTTGACGCCCTCCTGGCGGCCAGAGAGGATGCCGAACGGGATGCGCTGGCCCAGGCGATTTCCGGAATCGGCGGTCGCATGGCCGACAAGAACGCCCGCTGCGAGCCTGTGCTGGCGGCGTTGTCCAAAGCCGAGACCCCGGCGAAGATTCGCCTGTTGGCCATTCTGGCGACATTTGGCGGCGAGCAATCGCTCAAGGCCGTCAAAGCGGCTCTGGGCGGCGAGGCGGAAGTGCATAAGACTGCCGTGCGCGCCCTGTCCGACTGGCCGGATGCGTCGCCGATCGCCGATGTGCTCAAACTTGCCAGGGAGGATAAGGACAAAGCCAACCAGATTCTGGCGCTGCGTGGATACATCCGCATGGTGCCGCTCGCGGGCGGACGGCCGGAGCAGAAACTGGCGGGATACAGACAGGCATTGGAACTGGCCGCCAGACCGGAGGAGAAACGGCAGATCCTGACCGGTCTGGGCGACATTCGCTCGCTCGAATCCTTGAAGATGGTCGACCCGCTTCTGGAGGATGCTGCGATCAAACGTGAGGCATATTCGGCCTATGGGAAGATCGCCGAAGGCCTCGGCGCGAGACAGGCCGCCGCGGCCAGAGAAGCGTTGACAAAGGTGGCCGAGAAGGCCCCGGACGCAGGCACCCGTAACAAGGCCAGATCGGCTTTGGAGAAGATCAAGTAATCACCTCATCGCATTGGAGAAGACACCATGAATCACCACACAAAGCGACAATCCGTCAGTGTGTTCGCCAGCCGGCGAAGTCTGCTCAAGGCATCGGCGGCGGTTGCGTTTCCGCTGTTTGTGCCCGGATCGGTGCTGGGCAAGGAAGCCGGACGCCCGGCCGCCAGCGAGCGCATCGTCATGGGCGGCATCGGCATCGGCAACCAGGGCGGCGGCGACATGGGCGCGTTCCTGGGTCGCGACGACGTGCAATATGTCGCGGTCGTGGATGTGAAACAGGCCGTGCGCGAGAGCTGCAAGAACCGTATCAATAACCGCTACGGCAATCAGGATGCCAAGACCTATGGCGATTTCCGCGAGTTGCTGGCCCGCAGGGACATCGATGCCGTGCATGTGGCCACGCCCGACCACTGGCATGGCGTAATCGTCGTGCATGCCTGCCGCCAGGGCAAGGACGTCTATTGCCAGAAGCCGGAATCGCTGACGATCAAGGAAGGCCGGGCCATGGTACAGGCAGCGCGGCAGTATGGCCGAGTGGTTTCCGGCGGCAGCCAGCGTGTCATGGAAGACTTCATCGGCACGGTGCGAGAGGTCTGGAGCGGGCGGCTTGGCACGCCAAAGGAAGCCAACGCCGACTGCGGCGGGCCGTCCAAGCCGTGTTACCTCGGCGGCGAACCTGTGCCGCCGGGGCTGGATTGGGACATGTGGCTCGGTCCGGCGCCGTGGGCTCCGTATCACCCGTACCGCGTCAGCGGTTCGTTCAGCATCAACGGCACAAGCTGGCGGTCCTGGCGTGACTATTCCGGCGGCGGCATGACCGACTGGGGCGCACACAAGCTCGGCGAGGTGATGTTCGCCGTCAACCGCATGGAGGAAGGCCCGGTGGAAGTGATTCCTCCGGACGGCAAGGACTACAAGAAGCTGACCTATCGCTTTGCCGATGGATTCATCATCACCCACGGCGGTGGCGGCGACCGGGTGATCTGCGACGGCAAGCCTGTCGAGCCGCGCATCGTGCCGAAATACAAGGGCACTGGCGGCATCTACGGCGACTTCATCCACTGTGTCCGCACCCGCGAGAAACCCTTCCGCGACATTGAGCGGGCGCATCGCACCGCCAGCATGTGCCACCTGGGAAACATCGCCTACGAGCTTAAGCGGCCGCTGAAGTGGGATCCGGTGAAGGAGGAGTTCGTCGGCGATGAATATGCCAACCGGTTCCTGGACCGGGCCAGACGCGAGCCATGGACGATCTGATCCGATGGACACCCTCACTGCCATCCAAACCCGCTACAGCACGCGCCAGTATCTGCCTGACAGGCCGGTGCCGCGCGAGGTCATCGAGCAGATCATCGACGCCGGGCAGCGAGCACCCACGGCGCGCAATGTTCAGCCGTGGGATTTCGTCGTGGTCACCGACCGCGCCCTGCGGCAACGCATCGCCGAACTGGCCGAGTTCGGGCGGTTCATTGCCCAGGCGCCGGCGTGCATCGTCGTGCTCTGCAAGGAAACCAAGTATTACCTTGAGGATGGCTGCGCCGCCGTCGAGAATATCCTTCTGGCGGCCACAGCACTGGGCGTGCAGTCCTGCTGGGTAGCGGGAGACAAGAAACCTTACGCCCCGCAGATCGCGCAAATGGTGGGCGCGCCGGAGACCCACAAACTCATCGCGTTGATCCCGATCGGATACGCCGCCGTCCCCGGCCGTCAGCCGCCACGCAGGAAGCTATCGCAGGTGCTGCATTGGGAGCGGTTCTGAAGGAGCGCGCCGTCACCACGCCAGATACCAGTTGCCGCTGAGATGGCGGCCGCCGTTGTGGACGCCATCATGACATGGCCCGCCGCAGGAGCTGTGGGAGATTCCAACCGGCCCGAACCAGACCGTGGTGGCATGGCAACAGGAGTGAGCACGGATGAATGACAGCGCTGAAAGAACCAGGGCCATGCGCAATGCCCAACGCCAGTGGCGATAGCCCTCCGGCCGCTGCTCTCGCTGCTGTGGGCTGGCAAAAGCCCAGCGGAAGACATCGATGCCGATCAGAATCCAGCCAATGCCCAGAACTATGCCGGTTAACAGGTGATGGGCCACCAGATTCATGACGGCGAACACCGACATGACGATGGACACATCACGCATGCTGTCGCCAAAGGGGCGCGGCGGCGGACTTGGTTTGGGCTTGCGCAGATGCTCCGGCAGGTCCATGGTGTCGGGATCGGCCGGATCGAATCCGCGGCCACACTCCGGACAGCGCGGCACCTTCAGAGCGCGCAGAGGATAGCCGCATTCCTTGCAGCGTCCGGCATCCGTCAGCGCGCTCAGCGACAGATTCTGGAGAGGCGGTGGATCCACGACGGGCGGATTGTACCGCCGAATACGCTTGCGCACTGCACCGGCGTCTGGTTCCCCAATGCGGATCGGTCTACCAGACGCGCTCAAAAGAACCAGGCGCCCACCAGCACGCCCGCCATGAGCAGCAGCATTCCAAAGCACCCATGGCCGGTCTGGCGGGCGGCGGGCATTGCCTCGACCGCATCCTTTGCCTCCTTCAGCCCCAGGCCCGTGGCCTCCCGGTAGATCTGTATTGCCTCGATCTTCCGTCCCGCCCTCAAGGCCGCGAGCACGCGCTGGCGATCCGCGGGCTGCAATTCCACCGTTCGCCCAACATCCACGCACACCGGCGGCGCAGCGCCATCGGAGGCAGACGCCATCTCTTCAATGGCCTCCTTGGCCTCCTTCAACCCCAAGCCAGTAGCCTCGCGATAGAGCCGGATGGCCTCGATCTTCCGATTGTCGCGGATCATCCGCCGGATTTCCTGCAGTTGCTCGGGGGTGGGAGAGTTCATGGGCGCATCTCCGTGAAGTGGACTTGTGAATGGCGCCGGGCCATTTCGCAACGCCCGCTCGCTTGTGTTACAAACCAACACATGAAACTTTACACGCGCACAGGCGATGATGGAACCACGGGCGTTTTCGGCGGCGATCGCACCAGCAAGTCGGACCAGCGGCTGGAGTGCTATGGAACGGTCGATGAACTCAATGCGCACATCGGCGCGGCGGCCGCCATCGGAGAAACCCTGCTGGAGGATCTCCGCCTGGTGCAGCATGAACTGCTGACCATCGGATCGGGCCACCCCCGCTCACAGTCCGGCGGAACGACACCTGCCGTTGCTTGAAACCGAGTCCATCTCGCGTTTGGAAGAGCAGATTGACGCGGCCGAGGCTCGCGTGCCCCCGCTGCGGAATTTCATTCTGCCTGGCGGCTGCGAACTGGCCGCCAGGCTACATGTGGCTCGAACGGTCTGCCGGCGGGCCGAACGACTTGCCGTCGGCTTTGCCGCTCGGCAGCCAATCCACCCGCTCGTGGTGCCCTACCTGAATCGCCTGGGCGATTGGCTGTTCTCCATGGCCCGGCTCGCCAATCATCTGTCCGGTACGCCCGATGTGTTATGGCGGAAATAATCCAAACAAAGTGGGGTGCGCCCTTGCCGTTGGCGCACCCCAAAGGGATGGGAGGAGGCTCGTTTGAAATCATTCTAGGCCGCCAGAACACTCGGCGTCTCGGAAATTTCCTCATTTGAGGTTGTTCGCAACACGCCATCTTCCATGACCTGCCGGATCTTCGCCAAGGCCTTGTTCTGGATCTGTCGCACACGCTCCTTGGTCACGCCAATGATCTGGCCGACTTCCTCGAGCGTCAGGGGCGACTCCTGCTGCTCCTGCCAGTTAAACCGCTGGCGGATCACGGTCTGCTCAACCTGGGTCAATTCGGCCAGGTTGCGGTCCACAATGTTCTTCAGTTCGTCGATGCACTCGGACTCATGGGTCTCGCGGCGACGGTCCACCCAGTCGCTCTTCTCCAGATCGGGCTCGAGCTCCACCGGGATGCGATTGCGGTATCGATTCTGCTTGTGCGA
>CAYSSA010000168.1:0-3423 GCA_964433485.1 uncultured Tepidisphaeraceae bacterium
GCTGCTGCGCCCGGACGGCAAGCTATTGTGCGTGCCGGCGGAGAAGTAGCCATTGCGGCTTATCGGTGTTGCCGCGGCGGATTGGTCTTTTCTGAACGGGTCGTGCGGACTACAGTATGCCTGGTTTCTTCAGGAGGAGTCGACATGATCCGGTTCGGGCTTATCTTTGGCGTGTTCGCCGCCGTATGCGCGGGTTGTGCGACCGACCGCCAGGTGATCAATCAGGCGCAGGCGTTTCATGGCGAGTTGAAGCCCGCAGTGGTGACCGACCCACAGATGGCGGGATATCTGCAAAGCGTGGGCAACCGGGTGATCTCGGCGGCGCGGGGATATGCTCGGGAGAAAGGCATTGAGGCGGAGCACCAGTGGATGTTCGGACAGGACATGCAGTTTCACTTCGTCAACAGCCGCACACTCAACGCGTTCACCACCGGCGGCAACCACATGTACATCTACACGCAGTTGTTCGAGGAGGCCAGGACGGAGGATGAACTGGCGGCGGTTGTTTCGCACGAGTTTGCCCACGTTTTCTGCCGGCACGTTCAGCGGGGAATGAACCGGCAATACGCGATCCTGGGCGGCGCAGCGGCCGCGGGCGCGGCCGGATATGCCCTGGGCGGCTCGGAAAAGGGCGGAGAATACGCCGGAATGGCGGCCGGGGCGGCGGCGCTGGCCGGCGGGCTGATTGGAATGCACTACACGCGAGGTGATGAGAGCCAGGCCGATCAGCTCGGTTTCGAGTTTTACGTCCGGGCCGGATGGGATCCAAACCGCTTCGGTGATTTCTTTCAGAGCATGATCGACAAGGGTCTGGACAAGGGACCGGAGTTTCTATCCGACCATCCGCTGCTGAAGAACCGCGTTGCCAGCTCACGCCAATGGGCGGCCGAGTTGGCGGAACCAATGAAGAAATACCGAAAGGCGAACGTTGCCGACCCGTCGAAGTTCGCGGCCTTGCAGAAGCGGTCAGCCGCCATGGCGGGGTCGATGCCAAACGATCAATCGCTGGCCAAGTCGCAGAAACTGCTCGCGGCCATCAGCCGTAGTTGCGTCTCGCCGTCGATTGCGCCGGACCAGAAACAGGCCGAACAGGAATTGCTGGTGGAACTGCAAAAGCTCAAGAAACAGTGAGACCGGCGGATCAGGCGTCGATTTCCGGAGCAGCAATGCGCTGAAGTTGTGTGGTGTGCGGATTCTGTATGATCAGCCCCGGAATCCGCCCGCGGACCACGACCTTCTTGACCGAAGGATGAATGATGATGACGGTATTGGCGAAATCATTGTCGAGCAGTTCCAGGCAGTCAATATTGTAAAACTCAGTGACGGGCGCCCAGTTTCGCCACGGCTGCTTCTGCTGGACCTCTTTCAGGCAACGATCACTGGTTGAAAAATGGCACCGGTCGAACGTCACCGTGCCGAACGTGCCCTCCCGCAACGTCGCCAGTTGGTTCTCGGCGTCGAAAAAGCTGGTGTTGGTGGCCCGAAACCGCCCGACAACCGCCCCGGAACACTCCATTGCGGCGGCCTTGCCCTCTGGACCGGCCGAAATCCGGCCAAGGTTGCAGTTCTCCAAAGTCACGGACTGAATCCGTCCGGACAGGGTCAGCGCGCAGGCGTCCGAGAGATTGGTGATATTGACGTTCTGCAGCAGGTAGTTGGTGTCGCCATCGAGCACGACGGGACGGTCAAACGAAGCATCTCTGAGCACCACGTCCGCTACGGCGGATGCGCCATGCACGAAGATTGCTGCGATAACCGCGAAACAAAGGATGCGCATGGATCCTCCGTGAGAAAACACACAATCCACTGCCTTAGACGCCGGGAAAGGCGATTCTGCAACAGAATATGCGGCGGAAGCAGGCCGATCAAGCAGAAAACCAGAATGATCTGGGAAGCGCCCCAGACATCGTACCCCCCGTGCCGTTGCCCAAAGGGCTATCCCGGTTTGCCGGATTCGGGATCGTCCGGCTCGTCGGCATTATCCGCCTGGGCGCGTTTCCCGGCCTCGGCCCACGCGTCCACGTATTTTGTCCTGGTCCGCGGGTCGCTCTTGCGCATGAGCAGCATTCGGCCGGGACGAAACAGCACGACCAGCATCAGGAACATGCAGACCAGCACGACCACCAGCACCAGCGAGGAAATGGCCGCGAGTTGCTTCCGGGCGACGGGGTCGGCGCCCTTGGCGGCCGCCAGCGCCGGGATCAGATAACGATAGGAGACGACGAGAACCAGGGCGCCGGCGAGGGACAGGAATACCGCGATTGCGGTGAGGACTCTGGCGCCGCGGCCCGGATCGTTCTGGCTCATGGCTCACCATCCCAGCCCGGCTCGGGGGTCCATGGGGTGTTTGCGCGCCAGTTGCTCCACAAGTCGTCTGTCTTCCGCGTCGAGTTCCCTGGGAACCATGACCCGGATAACGACGAACTGGTCGCCGCGCTGGCCGGCCCGCTCAACTCCGCGTCCACGAATCCGCAGCTTCGCACCACTGCTGGTGCCCGGCGGAATGGTCAATGAAACCGGCCCGTCGAGAGTCGGGGCCTCGACCTTGGCGCCGAGCATGGCCTCGTAAAAGCTGACAGGCAGCTCCAACAGGATGTCAAGATCGTCGCGACGGAACCACGGATGCGGTGCGACCTTGGTGGTGATGTAGAGATCCCCATGCTGACCGGCGGCGTGGTTCCCTTTGCCCCGCAGACGGATGCGGCTGCCGTCCTTTACGCCGGGCGGCACCTTGACATCGATGGTTTCGATGCGCCCGTCGCGGTTGATCTGCAACGGCAGCGTTGTACCGCGCGCGGCCTGCTCGAAGCTGATGGTCACCGTGTGCTCGACGTCGATGTTCGCGGGCGGTTCCGGGCGCGGGCGGCCCCGACCGGCTCGAGCCCCGCCGCGCATGCCGCCGCCGAACACCTGGTCGAAGATGCTCTCCCAACCCGCGCCTCCAAAATCGAAATCCTCGACAGATACATTCGGACCGGCGCTCCAGGTTTGCCGACCCGGCCCGCCGCGCCCCGCCTGGGAGCGGCGAAACGCCTCAAACGGATCACCGCCCACTCCGCCGAAGCCGGGGCCGGCATGGCCGAACTGGTCGTACTTGGCGCGCCTGTCCGCGTCCGAAAGCACGTCATAAGCTTCCTGAATCTCCTTGAACTTCTCCTCGGTTCCCGGCTTGCCCTTGTTGGCGTCCGGATGATACTGGCGAACCAGGCGGCGGTGGGCCCGCTTGATTTCATCGGCCGTGGCGTTGCGCCCCACCCCGAGCACTTCATAGTAATCGCGTTTTGCCATAGACAATTGCCTATTGTAACAAACCCGCCGTCGGTGGGAACTCACGGATCAATGGATCAGCAGGAGCGTGTGGTCGGCGTTCTTTGGCAAGCTGCAGCCGCGATGGTTCATCGCAGGCTCCGCGGCGGTTCAGGC
>CAYSSA010000168.1:3495-4400 GCA_964433485.1 uncultured Tepidisphaeraceae bacterium
GTATCCCTGCATGCCATCACAACCCGCGCGAAGCAGCATCTCTCTCTGTTCGGGAGTCTCCACGCCCTCGGCGACCACCTTCATTCTCAGGCTCTTGGCCAGGGAGATGATCGTGCGAATGATGGCGGTGTTTTCGCTCATGTCGCGCACGAACGAGCGGTCGATCTTGAGGGTGTCGATGGGTAGTCGCTGCAGGTACGCCAGTGATGAGTAGCCGGTTCCGAAGTCGTCGATCGCGATGCTCACGCCAATCTGGCGAAGTTGCCTCAACTTCGCGGCGGTCTCCTCGGGGTCGGACATCAGGAGCGTCTCGGTGATTTCGATCTCCAGGCGGCCGGGGTCCAGTCCGGTTGACGCCAGCGTTTGCCTGACAAACTCGACAAACCCGGGCTGTGAGAACTGACGGACGGAGGCATTGACCGCGACCGTTCCGACATCAATGCCGCGTGCCAGCCACTGCACCACCTGGTTGCAGGACTGTTCAAGCATCCACTGTCCGATGGACGCGATCAGGCCGCACTCCTCGGCCAGTGGAATGAACTTCTGCGGCGACACCGCTCCGAGGGCGGGATTGTTCCATCGCGCCAGGGCCTCGACGCCGAAGATCTCGCCGTTGCGGTCGATCTTCGGCTGGTAGGCAATGCGCAGTTCCTCGTTGGCGATGGCCCGCCGCAGGCGGGTCTCCATTTCCATGCGCTCCACGGCGGCATCATTCATGTTCTGGGCGAACATGCGGAACTGGTTGCGTCCGGCCTGCTTGGCCAGGTAAAGCGCCGAGTCCGCCGAGCGCGTGAGGGTAGAAGCGTCACGCCCGTCCTGCGGACAGACGGCGATGCCGATGCTGAGAGTAACGAACACTTCTCGACCCTGGATCAGGAGCGGGTTGTCCATGGCTCGCATCAGCT
>CAYSSA010000168.1:4513-5713 GCA_964433485.1 uncultured Tepidisphaeraceae bacterium
GGGCCACCTGGGTCAACAGGTCGTCGCCGGCAGCGTGGCCAAGGGAATCGTTGACAAGCGTGAAGCCGTCGATGTCGATCAGCAGCAGGGCCACCGGCTTGCCGTCGCGCCGGCCAAGCGCCAGGGCACGTTCGGTGTGCTCATCGAGCACCATGCGATTGGGCAGGCCCGTCAGCGGATCGTGACGCGCCTCGTGGGCCAACTGCTCGATACGCCGGGTCAATTCCTCGTTGACGCTGCTGAGTGAACGCACGCGTTCGTCAGCGGCCGCGGAGAGTTCGTTAAAAAGCCTGGCGGCCCGGCCAACCTCGTCGTTACGCCGGCTCTCGTCGAGCTGTGCCCCAAAGCGGCGCTGTCTGGCGAGGGACTCGATGCGGTCATTGAGCCTGCGGAGACGCACCAGCAACGCCATGAGCAACGCAGCGGCAGAGCAGATGCAGAACCAGATCACCCAGGGCATCACGACGCTGAATGTCGTCGGCAGGCCGATCATGACGCCAGCCGTGGCCAGCGCCAGCAGCGAAGCAGCGGCCGCAAAGGTGAATCGGCTTCCGTTCATACACAAACCAACCTAGGGCGACGCACACCGTCTTCACTGTATCGGAAGCTTGCGATGCTCGGTTAATTCACAATTACAGTATCTTGCGATCCAGGAGTCTGCGGTCCATTCACCGAGCCGACGGCCGCGTCGCGCCGGGTCCGGTGCGGGTGTGGAGGTAGGTCCGCGAAAAACGCTGGAGTTCGGCGTCATCGACGACCAGTTCGGATTCCCGGACGGACTCCATTCCCTCGCCGCTCGTCCACGCCTCAACAAGGTCCTGCCCAAGCCGCTGGTCCACGTCGAAGACTGTCCGATAACGCAGCCGTGTCATGGGCATGACATAGAGGAATGCGCGGGCTTCGCCGGCCAGCAGAATATCCCGGCCGGATTCGCATCGCGCCCGAATGGCCGGATCAACCTGCGAGAGATCGCCCAGGCCGAATGCGCCCAGTTCGGCGGCCGGCCGAAGGGCGATGTGGATCACTGTCCAGGACACGATGGGCAGAACAACGGCCGCGGCAATCATCGCCCATCTGCCGGGCGAATGCTCCGCGCTCAGGCCCGCCAGCAGAGCTGCCGGCGCCAGGGCGATGACGTAGAATCGGCTCTGCAGGTGAGTGAACATCAACCGGAACGCCGCCAGCAACAGCATCCACACA
>CAYSSA010000168.1:5737-7820 GCA_964433485.1 uncultured Tepidisphaeraceae bacterium
CCACGTCAGCGCCGCCGCGACTGCGGCGGTCGGCCAGACGACATAACCGTATCGGCGATCCAAACCCACTTCGCGAACCAGAGCCGAAAGTCGGGCACCCGGTGTCCTTTGCCCCGACGGTGTCGAGTGGGCGGCCTCCCAACGCTCAACCTGCTGCGGTGAAAAATGCCCTTCGCCCAGTATTCGCATCGCTTCGGGAAACACCGGATTCCCGGTCCACGCCCAGTTGCGTATCAACCACGGCGCAAACGCCGCCAGCCCCGCCAACGCATAAACCGCCAGACCTCTGGCCAGTGCGCCCTGCCAGCGGCCGCCGAGCAGCAACGCCAGCGGCCAAAGCGCCAGCAGCATGGGAACGCCAGTGTATTTGTATCCGCAACCCAGTCCGGCAAACGCTCCGGCCAACAACCACTCGCCGCGCGTGTGCGCCCGGCGCCCAAGCGTCCACGCCAGGGCCAGTGCGGCAAACAGGAGCAGTCCCGCCTCGTTGTACGCGACCGTCCCGAGCAGAATCGTCCAGGGCGCGGCGGAGAACAACGAAGATGCCAGCAGCGGCGCAACCTGCGGCGATGAACGCCGCGACAACGCGCTGAGAGCGCCATGGACCGCAACCACTGCCAGGATCATATGCGCCAGCGACATGAATTGCGCCGCATACATGCCCGCCCAGGGCCCGCCCGCCAGATGCATCATCGCCAGATAATGCATCTCCATGGCGAATGGAAAAAAACTGAACGCATTGTGACGAAGCGGCGCGATTCGCCCAAGCTCGTACCATTCGCGCGGCACCTGCAGATGATATTCCAGAACGTCGTACGCATGCGGATCGCCCAGGACATTCCAGAGAACCCCGGGTGGCACCGCCGCCGCCAGCATCGCCGGCCCCAGCATCGCCGCCGGCGCCAGCCAGAGCGGCCAGAACGGGGGACGATCGCGCAGGGCGTTGCCAATGGCATCGCGATCCAGTTGCCGCAGCAGGGGGATCCACCCGCAGAGTCCCGCGACTGTGATGATGGCCAGTCCCGGCCGCGATAGCCACCCCGCCAAGCCCAGCCCCAATACAAGCAGGCCAAGAAGGCCCAGCCCGATTCCGCCGGCCGAGGCGATAAGCAGCGAGCCACGAACATCCTGCCGCAGCAGACGCAACGCCGTCAGGCCGATGCCCACAGCGCCGGCGGTCCATACCATCGCCAGCCCGCCGTCCAGGAGCCACACCGCAACCACGCCGGCCAACGCCGGTCCGGCATAGACACCGGCCGTGAGCGCCACGAGTACGGCGAACACAAAGATGAGATGCAGCCGGGTCATAGGAAGCTTCACATCTTCGGCGCAAACAGCAGGTAAATGCCGACAGTCGCACAGACCAGCAACAGTCCGGTCGACAGCGCCGGCCAGAAGCCCAGCCCAAGGCGCCCCGCCAGGGCCATCGGCACAAAGAACGGCAAACCGAGCGGTATGAGAATCAGGGTTTCGCGCGCCAACCGGCTGATGGGCTGGAGGTTGCGGTCTCGCAGGTACATGACCACAAATACCGCCGGAATGACGATGGGCAGCGTCAGGACGAGCGAGCCGATTCTGGGGAATCGTCTGGCGATCTCGCTGACCACCGCGACAACAAGCCCGGTCAGAACCGCGTTGCACAATAGCTTGAACATGCGGGTGTCTAGTGTACGGTCAGACCACATGGCAGCAAAATCACCCCGCTATCACGCCGTTCCACAGTGTACATGACCCCCGCCGCGGGCTCGGATGCACGCCCGAAAATGTCTTGGGCACGGCTCCACCTGCCGTTGGTGACTCCACAAACATCCGCAATGTTCGGGCGTATTAACGACTACAGGCCGGTACGGGCGGCGGTGAACGAGACCCGCGAACGGGATGCCGTGCCGTCGCGGTCCGCAGCCTGCAATGGGAGCAGTCATGCGCAAACAGACCACTCGTCGGTTTTTCCTCAGGCAATCGGCCCTCGTCGGCGCCGCGGTCGCGGCGGGGCCGCAGATCCTGCCCTCGCAGGCTTTCGGCGCGGCGTCGGAAAAGCTGAATGTCGCGCTGCTGGCCTGCGGCAACCGCACCAGGCAACTGT
>CAYSSA010000168.1:7882-11149 GCA_964433485.1 uncultured Tepidisphaeraceae bacterium
GCGCAGATCGACAAGCTCAAACAGGAGGCTGCCGCCAAGCACGGCCCCGCCGGAGAAGCCGTCGGCGCAACCAAAGTCTACGAGGATTATCGCAAGCTGCTGGAAGCCGAGAAGTCGGTCGATGCGGTGGTGGTGGCGTCAGGCCAGCGCTGGCACACGCACATGAGCAAGGCGGCGATGGCGGCCGGCAAGCATGTCTTCTGCGAAAAACCGCTGGCCCACAGTCCGGTGGAGGCCCGCGAATTGCGCGAGCTGGGAAAGAAGACCAAGCTGGCCACCCAGGTCGGCTCCCAGGGGGGCACCAGCGACACGTTTCGTCGCAGTATGGAACTGATTCAGGCCGGTTTGCTGGGACAGATCAAGGAGACACACTGCTGGATCACACGCAGCTTCCCGCCCAGCGCCGCCATCGATCAGAACGCCGACCCGATTCCGGCCGGCCTCAACTGGGACTTTTGGTGCGGGCCCTCGCCGCTGTTGCCGTTCAAGAAATACTACCTCGGCGGTTGTCTGGCCTGGGGCCGCTGGCTGGCGTTCGGCGATGGACACCTGGCCGACATGGGCGCTCACGGCTTGAATCTCCCGTGGCGGGCGCTGAAGTTGACGGCGCCGATCAAGGCATCCGTGGAGATCCCCGAACCGCTGAAGGACAGTTATCCGTCGGCCACCAAGTTCCGCTGGGACTTTGCAGCGCGACCGGGCTTCGACGCCACCGCGGTCTACTGGCACGACGGCGCCAAGGCCGGGCCACCGGAGGAGTTCGGCAAGGAACTGCTGACGACCTACAACAAGATTCCGAACGACGGCGTGTTGTTTGTCGGCGAGAAGGGACTGCTCTACTCCAATGCCTGGGGCGTGGGCGGCATTATGAAGCTCAAGGGCGACGCCAAGTTCCGCGGTGTGCAGGACCACGAAGCGGGCAAGGCCGTGCCCGTCACCTTGCCGAGATTCAAGGGCCAGAACCACATGGGTGAATGGATGGAAGCCTGCCGCGGCAATGGCAAGACGTTTCAGAGCTTCGACACCGCCGCCAGCATCGCCGAGGTCGCCATGGTCGGCATGGTGACGTTGCGCCTTGGCAAGCCAATCGAATGGGACAGCGACGCGCTGAAGGCCAAAGGCATGCCCGAGGCCGACAAGTTCATTGATCTGGAGATTCGCAAGCAGTGGCTGTGAATCCGGCCATGCCGGATGAAACCGGTTTGTCGCTCGCACGGGCGCCGAGCGTTCGAAAACGCCGCGGCATTGCTTCGATCGCAGAAGTCATGCGGTCAAGAAGCGGCATTCTGCCCCCCCAGCCCTCAAGAAATGGTGGCAAGCGCCCATTCGCCGGAATCGCAACGTCATGATGAGCACAACTTATTACCAACTGCAAGCGCTTCTCTTCTCTCTGATTCCCTCCCTCCCGATGCTCATTGTCGAGGTGATCGGAATCATACTGGCGATCAACCGGTGGCAGCGCCATCCCAGAGCATCCGCGATGATTGTGACCGGCCTGTCTCTGATGGCGGCGGCATCGCTGGCGTCCAATGGCATTCGCCTCTGGCTGACAATGAACGGACCGGTGTCCAGTATAGTGACCATCTACGGCGCAATCGGGCTGGCTTCTTCGGTGTTTCACGCGGCCGGTGTGACGCTGCTCCTCTGCGGCGCGTTTGCCAACCGACCCGAGACGAGCTGCGCGGGATTCTCACCGATCATGCCCATGGATGGCCAGCCGGAACCGGACGACCTGACGCGGGCGTTTCCCGGCAACCCCGCTCATGCCGCCCGCGCCGTCGTGCCGCCCAGCGCATCGCAAGGACCAGCCTCCACCGGTAGGATGCCGCGCCAATGACCAACGCTCTGGACGCGAAGCCCGGTACCTCGCCCTCGATGTATGCCTGGGTTGTCGTCGGCCTCCTGGTGCCCGTGGCGCTGCTGAACTACCTCGATCGGCAGATGCTGGCAACGATGAAGTCGTCAATGGTCGGGGACATTCCCAGCATCGCCAACAAGGCCGATTGGGGACTGGTGCTCGGGTGCTTCAAGTGGACCTATGCCATTCTCAGCCCCTTCGGCGGCTACATTTCCGACCGGGTCAGCCGCCGCCACGTCATCGGACTGAGCCTGTTGATCTGGTCCGCGGTGACCTGGTGGACCGGCCACGTACACAGCTTTCATCAACTCATCGCCGCCCGTGCGATCATGGGCGTCAGCGAGGCGTTCTACATCCCGGCCGCCCTGGCGCTGATCGCCGACTACCACCCCGGACTGACTCGTTCCCGCGCCGTGGGCGTCCATCAGGCCGGCATATACATCGGACAGATTCTCGGCGGCTTCGCGGGATACGTGGCCGATTCCCCGGATCACGGCTGGCGGTGGGCGTTCACCACTTGCGGGATGATCGGCGTGATCTACGCGATGCCGCTGCTGGCTCTGCTGCGCAACCCGCGCCGACCGGCGGCCGCCGCCACCAGGCCGGCGGCCGACGGCAACGTCTTCTCCGGTTTACTGGGCAACGGCAACTTCCTGCTGCTGGTGCTGTATTTCACACTCCCGGCCATCGCGGGCTGGGTCGTGCGCGACTGGATGCCGGACATCCTCAGGGAAAAATTCAATCTCGGACAGGGAAAGGCCAGCGCGATTCTCTACGTGCAGATCGCCTCGTTGGCCGGAGCGGTGATCGGCGGCGCGCTGGCCGACCGCTGGATGCGTCACACCAACCGCGGCCGGATCTTCACCAGCGCCATCGGCATGGTGCTGTTCCTGCCCGCGCTGTTCAGCGTCGGCAACGCGGGCTCGCTGGGCGCCGCCATCGCCGGCCTGATTGTCTTCGGATTCGGCTGGGGCTTTTTCGACTGCAACAACATGCCCATACTCTGTCAGATCGCCCGCCCCAGGTGGCGGGCGACCGGCTACGGGATCATGAACCTGGTCAGCATCAGTTGCGGCGGCTTCGGCGACTGGTTGTTCGGCGCCTTGCGAGACCGGCATGTGCAGCTCAACGTCATCTTCGGGGCCTTTGCCGGAATTGCCCTGCTCTCCGTGCTGGTTGTGCTGCTGATCCGACCGCAATCCAGCGACGCCCAGGCCGACTGACCGCCCAAACGGACCAAACCACCGGCCGATATCGCCTTCAGCGATGTGCGTTGAAGTGACGCTTGACACCCATCGACGGATGAGTAAGCTATGTTTCTTGGCGATTGGTTTGCCGGAATTGTTTTGTGCCGGGGTTATAGTGAAATGGGATCACGCCACCATGGCATGGTGGAATTTCGGGTTCGA
>CAYSSA010000169.1:0-6703 GCA_964433485.1 uncultured Tepidisphaeraceae bacterium
AACTCCAGGCATAGCAAGAAAACTACATGCGGTTGCCCTGGCCGTGTTATTCCGTTCGCCGTCCGCCTCTTGACGGACAAAACCGAGGCCCGTATAAGAGTGACCATCGCAACGGCCGGACGCCCCCATCGTCTAGTGGCCCAGGATATCTGGTTCTCAGCCAGAGGACAGGGGTTCGACTCCCCTTGGGGGTATTAGGTGTTTGTTAGGGTCGTCGCACCCTGCCGCAGTCTCTCGAAAAGCCCCGCAAATCGCGGGGTTTTTCGTTTTTCGGGGTTCGGCTTGCGAAGTCTTGCGGGTGTCCGCGTGCGGTTGCTGCGCCGGAAAATGCGCCGCTTTTTGCGCTGCCTGTTTCAGGGCGGTTTCAGGTTTGGCAATCGCCTGGGCGAACCGGCATCGGTCACTTGCAGATAGTGCTTGGCAACAGTCGGGGTGGGATTTCCGATCCATGCGAAGACGACGTGCAACGGTGACTTCTCGGCCAGTTCGGTTTTGCGTGTCGCCCGCAGGTTGTGGAACCGCTTGGGCCAAGGCTGTAGGCCAGCCCGCCGGATGATCCGCTCAAGCTGGGTCGGCAGATTGACGGCTCCATCCCGGCAGCGCACAACGACGTATTTGTTTGCCGGATCGGCCGCCTTAAAGGCTTTGCGCAGGTGGGTTTCAGGACGGGGTTGAATGCCATGACAGTCACGCGGGGCATTGCGAATTACATCAGCGACCGGCCGCCATCCACGCGGATTATCTGGCCGGTAATGTACGTGCCTTGCGTCACCAAAAAATGCACTAGAGTGGCCACATCTTGCGCGTTGCCCGCCCGTCCGAGAGGCACGCGCTCGAGGTATGCCTTGCGGGCTTCTTCGGAGAAGTCATCTGGCCACTGCACCACGCCCGGGGAGATGCCGTTCACGGTCACTTCGGGCGCGAGCTGGCGGGCGAGGCTCAGCGTCAGATTCAGCAATGCCGCCTTGCTGGCACAATAGTTCGCGTATTGCGGCCACGGTCGTTCGGCCAGTATATCCAGCATGGTGATGACGTGTCCGCGGCTTTGCCGCAGCGTCGGTCCAAGGGCGCGCGTCAGCAGCAGGGGGGCTTGAAGGTGTACGGCCATCATTCGCCGCGATTGGTCGAGCGTCTGTTCGGGGCAGTCGCGTTCATAGATGCTCGCGTTGTGTACCACAACATCCACGCGATCCAATCGCTCGATGATCTTTTGCGCACTGTGAGGCAACTGCGTGAGATCGGCGGCCAGTGCCGTTGCGCGGCGACCCATCGCCCGAATCTGTTGGCATGTTGTCAGGGAATCCGCCTCGCTTCGGTGATAAGTCAGCACGATATCGAACCCCGCCTCCGCCAGGCGCAGGGCAATCGCCCGGCCCACGCGCCGGGCGCCGCCGGTGATCAGCGCCGTCTTGCCCGTTGTTTGCTGCATCGTCGCCTACTATAACGTCTGGGCATGGATATCAACCTTATCGTACTTAATGCGGGGAACTCCCGTCTGGCCATCGGGTCGTTCGTGGCCGGTGAGATGCAGCAGGTGTCACGCATTTCCAACAGCGATCGTGAACAATGGGAGGCTGAGATCGGCCAAAGGTGGGAGAAGATCAAAGACCGCGAGAACGCCGCGGTGGTGGCCGCCAGCGTCAACCCACCGCTGATGGAAGCCGTGGATCGGGCGGTGCAGGCGGCGTGTGGACAAAAGGTGGAGTGGATCGGCCGCGACATCGACCTGCCGATCAAGGTTCTCACCGACCAGCCCTCGGAGACGGGCGTGGATCGGGTGCTGAACATCGCGGCGGCGTTCGAGCAGATCGAACACGCCTGCGTGGTGGTCGATGCGGGGACGGCCATCACCATCGACCTCTGCAATGACAAGGGCGAGTTCCTCGGCGGCGCCATCGCCCCCGGGGCGAGCGCCATGCTCCGTGCCATGCACGAGCAGACAGCGCAGCTGCCGCAGGTGGAACTTGACATGCCTGCGGCTCCTTACGGCAAGAACACGCGTCAGGCCATGCTCCATGGCGTCTATCACGGCATTCGCGGCATGGTCAAGGAGATCGTCGAGAACTACGCCACGGACCTTGGAACATGGCCGGAGGTCATCGCCACGGGCGGCGATGCCGAGAAACTTTTCGGCGGATGGGAGATGATCCACGCCGTATCACCGGATTTGACTCTCTATGGCATTGCCCTGGCCTATGCGGAACATCACATCCGCCATGGAACCTGAGAATCGCCACATTCTGCTTACGCCACCGGGCGTTGGGGCGATCGCCGTCGTCCGGCTGATCGGTCCGCGGGTGGGTGGTTTTCTGCGCCGGCACTTCTCCCGTCCGGTGTCGTCGACCCCTTCGCCACCGATTCATGGCGAACTGCGCGACGGCGGCGAGGTTGTGGATGATGTTGTCGTCGTCGCAGGCGACGGTTTTGCCGACATCAGCGCGCATGGCGGAGCGTGGGTGGTGCATTGCATTGCGGATCTGGCCCGGCGTTTCGGCTTTGAGCAGTCGAACGACCCGGCCGACGGCGGTGATGGCGACGACGTTATCGACCGCGAGATCGCGGCCGCGCTGCCGCTGGCTCGAACCGAACTGGCCATCACCGCGTTGCTGGCCCAGCGTCAGGCATGGTCGTACCTCGCGCCGGAGGACTTGCCTCGCATGCTGGCGGATCAGTCGCTTCGAAATCTGCTGTATCCGCCGCAGGTGGCCATCATCGGTGTGCCCAATGTCGGCAAATCGACTCTGGCCAACCAGCTTTTTGCGCAGGAACGCTCAATCACGGCCGACCTGCCCGGCACGACGCGGGACTGGGTGGGTGAACTGGCGAACATCGACGGTTTGACAGTGATGCTTGTGGACACGCCCGGATGGCGACACAGCGATGATTCGCTGGAACAAGAGGCCATCCGCCGCAGTCGTTTCATCGTTGCCGCCGCCGATCTTGTGCTGTTGCTGATGGATCCCACGCAGGACTGGCGGCCGCAGGACCAACTGCTGCAAGAATTCCCAGGGGCCGTGGTCCTCGTGAACAAGACGGATCGTCCCGCCGGATGGGTCTGGAGCGATCCGGGCCGTGAGGCACTTCGCATCAGCGCCACGACCGGCGCCGGAATCGATGCCGTCCGTCTGTCCATCCGCCGCCATTTTCATGTCGAGGCCTATGACTGCTCGCTGCCGCGTTGCTGGACGGACCGGCAGCATTGCGAAATCCGCCGGAGAGTCAACGCAATGGAGTGCGATGTATCCGATTGATTGCTGGTCGGCCGCAAGACTGATTGAGCGCAAAATCCTCTGTTAAACGGCTTGCATTTGCCGATTGGATGTTATACTTCCACCATGGTCGAAAGGATTCGGCCAAAGTGAGTTCCGCATGGATGCACTTTCATCGCTTCATCCCCGCGTTGTGATTTCTCGTTCCGCGCTGCTGCACAATGTGCGGGTATTGCGCAGGCACCTTGACCCGCTCACCCAGATTTGTGCGGTTGTCAAGGCAGACGCGTATGGCCACGGGGCGGGGCTGGTGGCCGATGCCCTGACCAACTTCACATCAGGTCGCATGGAGGCTCCGGCGGTGGACGGTCTGGCGGTGGCCACGATCGAGGAAGCGCTTGCGTTGACTCCCTCGGTTGTGCCCATGCTGATTCTGAGGCCGGTGGAGCATCTGCATGTGGGCCTGCACCGCGACGAGTTGGAGGCTGTGATCCGCGCCGGTCACTGTCTCACGATGATTTCGCCTCCGGCCATTGCGGATGTGGGGCGAATGTGTGCGTCGCTGGGGCGGCAGGTTCCCGTACACATCATGTTGGATACGGGGATGTGCCGGGAGGGCTGCGCCGAGAGGGATTTGCCGCGAGCGGTCGAGGCGATCGCCCGTCAGCCGTCGCTGCGGCTGGCCGGTCTGGCGACGCACTTCACCAGTTCCGAAGACCCGTCCAGTCCACACAGCTTTGACCAGATTCGCCGGTTTCGCCGTGCCACCGATGCGTTGGTCAGCGCGCAGCCTGACATTGTGCGGCACGCCGCCAATTCCGGCGCGGCGTTTTTTCATCCGGCCGCCCATTTTGACATGATTCGCCCGGGTCTGGCGGTGTTGGGGCTGGACCCGACGTTGCGTCCGAACCTGGATCGTCCGTTGCGTCCGGTATTGAAGTGGACCGCGCCGCTGCTGATTGTCCGTGAGATCGCCGCCGGGCAGTCAATTGGATACAACCAGACGTTCGTGGCGCAGCGGGAAATGCGCGTGGGTTTGGTGCCGGTGGGTTATGCCGACGGCTATTGTCGGGCATTTTCCGGGCGGGCGTCCATGATGGTGCATGGTCGGCCCGCGCCGGTTGTCGGCCGCGTGTCGATGGACTACACGGTGATCGACATTACGCACATTCCCCAGGGTCGACCGGGCGACGAGGTGACGGTTTTGGATAATGACCCGCTGTCTCCGGCCAGTGCCTATCGCCTGGCTGAGATCGCCGACACCATACCGTACGAGTTGTTCACATGGATCGGCTCGCGCGTGAAGCGCATCGCCGTGGATCCCGCGGACCAGCCTGTGGCCGAAACCACCGTGCGCGCGGCCTGAGGCCCGTAACACGAGGTTGCTGGAGCCGAAACGCGGGTGAAGGTAGGGTTGTCAGGCTGCTCAGAACCACACGCCCGTGAAGCCGCCATCGACGCTGATCGCGGCGCCTGTCATGAAACTGCCGGCCTTGGGCGACACGAGCAGAAGCAGAGCGCCGATGAGTTCCTCGGGTTCGCCGTAGCGGCGCATCGGCGTGTGGTTCATGATGTTGGCGACGCGCTCGGGCGTAAGCAGCTTACGGTTCTGCTCGGCCGGGAAAAACCCGGGGCAGATGCAATTGACGCGCACGCCTTTGGTGCCGAAATCGTGGGCGATGTTGCGGGTGAGGTTGAGCACGGCCGCCTTCGAAGCGGCGTAGGCGAACACTCGGGACAGCGGCAGGTACGAGGTCACGCTGCCGATGTTGACAATGGCGCCGCTGCCGGTCGCCACCATGTGCTTTCCGAAGACCTGGCAGGCCGCAAACACGGCCTTGAGGTTGATGGCCATAATGCGGTCCCAGTCGGCCTCTGTGGCGTCGAGGAAATCGGTGCCGGCGTTGGCGCCGGCGGAATTGACGAGAATATCGGCGCGGCCGGTCTGCTTGAGCGTGGTGGCGAGCAGGTTGTCGAGCGATTCGCGCGAGGTGACGTTGACCAGGCAGTAGCTGGCCTTGCCGCCGACCTTTTCCAGCGCGGCAACGCGGGCCTTGCAACCTTCTTCGGTGAGGTCGGCCACAACGACATGCGCGCCGGCCTGCGCCAACCCGGCGCAGAGCGCGCCACCCAGCACGCCGGCGCCGCCGATTACGACAGCCGTCTGGCCGGTCAATCCGAACAACTGCTCAAGATAATTTGCGCTCATGATATCCTTTCGAGGCGGAAATCTTAGAGATTGCGGGCGATTGTTCAAGCGAGCGGTTGCTTGCACGCGGCGACTGAGATTGGTCAAATCCACCCCATGTCTGTTCCTGCGTTGAATCCCGTCACGCTGGCTTACGCCTCGGCGCTGTCGCCGCGGAGCGAGTATCAGATCGCTCTCGAGTCATATCGCGGAGCCTGGTTGCGCCACAGGTTCCTGTGGTTCTGCGGTGTTGGGGTGACACTCGGACTGCTGATCAACGCCGTCGGTTGGCCGGAACTGCTGGCCGCGCGCGGTCCGGCCCGCTGGGCGCTGATTGTCAGTGCCGTACAGACGAGCCTGAGCCTTTTGTTCTCCGTTGCCGCATTTGTGTATGCGTGGCGCTCACCACCGCGCGCGTCGGTGATCCTGCGGCTTGCCATGCTGCTAATGGTTCTCGATACCACGCTGGCCGTTATCGCCGCGCGCATCGAGACCGGCCTGGAACTTGCGGCGGGCGATCCGACCGCACTGACGCCAGCCGAGTTCTGGGCCGGCGTGTTTCCGAGCGCACTTTTTCTTGGTCACCTTGTGGCATGCGTGTTGATCCCGTGGACGGTCGGCGAATCATTGCGGCCGGTGGCGGTCAATCTCGCGATTTATGCCGTTTTCGTTGTTGTTGACCTTTGGTTGCTGAGCAGCGCCCCAGTCCCGGCGTATGCGGTGGCGATGATTCTCGCGGCGCCGCTGGCGGCGCTTCCGGGCACGATGATCTGTCTTTGGCGAAGCTGGCGATTTCATCGCCGGTTCCGTCTTGAGTTTGAGAGCACCGGCTATCGAAGGTTACAGGGCGAACTGGTCAGCGCAAGGCGTCTGCACGAGGCCGCCCTGCCGCCGCAGCGAACCGACGGCGCTATCAGGCTGGCCTATGCCTACGAGCCGGCCGAGCAGATCGGCGGCGACATGCTTTTTGTGCATCCGTCCGATCCGGCCTCCGAGTGTGTGACAGCGGTGATCTTTGATGTGACCGGCCACGCATCGGATCGGCGCTGGCGGCCAATCGACTGCTGGGTGAACTTGAGCGGCTGATCGCCGCCGCACCCGAAGCGCGTCCCGGCCAGATAGTCTCCGATCTGAATGCCTATGCGCGGCTCACCATGGCCCGCCATAACGTATATCTGACGGCAGTCTGTCTGCGAGTCGATCGCCAAGCCGGCGAACTGATCTGGTCCAGTGGCGGCCACCCGCCCGCGATGCTGCGTCGCGCTGATGGCCGGTTCGACACGCTGGACTCGACCGCGCCAATGCT
>CAYSSA010000169.1:6733-11112 GCA_964433485.1 uncultured Tepidisphaeraceae bacterium
CGCCGAACAGCGGCTGCCGATCGGCCCCGGCGACATCATCCTGGCCTGCACCGACGGCACCCTCGAAGCACGAAACGATCGGGGCGAGCTCTTTGGTATTGAGGGCCTCCGGAGTGCCTTGCAGGACTTTGGTCAAAACGGAGATGCTCCGGACATGTGTCCCGGCGCGATACTTGCTCGCATCGTCAGGTTCCGCAATGGACCGCCGCAGGATGACATCATGCTGGCGGCAATTCGGATCTCCCCATCGCAGGCCAGCTCGTGGAACGCCTGCTGATGGTCGTGAAGCGCGCCGTGAATCGGCCGCCTGTTCTCAACTGGAGGCGCTCCTTCGAGTAAACTTTGCTGTCAAGCTGTATGACCGAATCATCGATCGACATCCTCCGGCAGTCCGGCTTCGACCTCTGGCTGCTGGTCTGTGCCTTCGCCTCGCTGGTGCTGCTGGTCTATGCGGCAACCGGCCGACTCTGGCGGCGGAGCGCCGGATTTGTGTTGCTTCCGCTCATCCTCGCAAGCGTTCTGGGCACTCTGGTCATCGGCGTCACGCCGCGGTTGCACAACCCCTTCGTCGGTCTGGTCTGGACCTTCATACAGCTTGCGATCCTTTCAACGACGTTCTACCTGAATCTGCTCCCGCAACTTGGAGCGGCGCGCATGGGCATTCTGCTGTCGCTGCGGATTATCGCGCTGGCCGCCCTGGTGCCGATGTTGTTCGAGCCGGTGTTGCGGTTTGTCTCCAAGCCCAAACCGGAGCGACTGATTCAGTTTCTCATCGACACCTCCGGATCGATGAGCTTTCCGGACCTGCAGAACGGCCCGACGCGGCTGCAATCCGTCTGGCAGACGCTGCGCCCGCAACTGGCGCGCATCAACGACAACCTTGTCCCCCAATTCTTCACGTTCTCAACCGACATCGAAGCGTTGAAGAAGCCGGATGATCTGGCCAAACGAACCGCCGACGGAAAGGCCACGGATATCGCCGGCGCCATCAGCCGACTGCTCTCGAAAGCCGCCAGTTCCGATGCCGTGGTTGTGCTGGTTTCCGATGGAATTGACAACGCCTCGCCCAATGTGGCCGATCTGGTGCGGGCGTCGAAACGCCCGATCCACACGGTGCGCGTCGGATCGGAACAGGCCGAACCGGCCAGCGTCGCCAACGTCGCCATCGACAACGTGGAAAACACCGATGATTTCATTGTGGATCATGAGTCCAGGGTGCGCGTCACCGTCAAATCCACGGCGCTGGCCAATCGCGTGGTCGATGTCAGAATGTCGGAACTGGATGAGGCCGGCCGGCCCGTCGGCAAGCTCTTCAGTCAGACGCTTGTGCTGCAACCGTTGCCCGAGGGGCAGGTGATCGAGATGCCCTTCAAGCCGCGAGTGGTCGGTGTGCAGCGGCTGGCTGTCTGGATTGATCCGATTGCCGGAGAGCGGTCAACCGTTGACAACCGTCAGGAATTTCAGGGTCTGGCGCTGGATCCGCGAATCAAGGTGCTTTACGTCGAAGGCCGCGTGCGCCCGGAATACCGCGACCTCTCCCGCGCTCTGGCACGCGATCCGAACATCGAGGTGGCTACGTTGTTGCGCGTGACGGCCGACCAGTTCAAGGCCGGCGGCACCGTTAACGGAGAGACATTCGAAGCGATGCCGGCGAGCCACGAGGACTGGAAGAAGTTTGACGTCATCATCCTGGGGGATCTCGATGCCTCCTTCCTGACCAAGCCGCAACAGGCGGCCATTGAGCAGCGCACCTCCAACGGCGGGGGTCTGCTGATGATCGGCGGACAGAATTCGTTTGGCCCCGGCGGGTACAAGGATACGCCGGTTGAGAAGGCGCTTCCGGTGTTTGTCGGGGACACCAGCGCCGCACAGGAGAAGACTCAGTTCGTGCCCAGTCTCACCGCCGATGGCGTGACACATCCGGCCATGGAGGGCCTGGAGGAATGGTTCGGTGGCGGCGACTCCGCCAAGGCCAAGAAGCAGCTTCCGCCATTGCGGGGGAACGTCGTCGTGCCCCGGCCAAAAGCCGGCGCACAGGTTCTGTTGACTCATGCCGGCCGTCCGGGTCCCGATGGCCAGCCGCAGATCGTGCTGGCCGTGGAACGCTACGGCGAAGGCCGGTCGGCCGCCCTCACCATCGACACCACTTATCTCTGGTATACGCCGCTTCGCGGCCTCGGGCAGGACTCGCCCTACAACCGTTTCTGGGGTCAACTTGTCCGTTGGCTGGCGGGAGAGGATACGCGAAACCGCTCGCGCGGCGCCGGCGTCGATGGGTTGTTGAACAAGTCCATGTATCAGCTCGGCGAGAATGTCCGTGTTCGAGCCATGGTGCGGGATCAACGCGGCGACGCCACACGTTTCGCGCAGGTGTCATTGAAGCTCCGGCGCGCCGGCGCCAGGGAGGAGCAGCAGATTCCGCTGTCGCCTGTGGAGACGCGCGTCGGACTGTACGACTGTACTATTCCCAATCCCGACAAGGGCGACTGGATCGCCGTACTCACCGCGGGCAAGGATGGCAACACCCTGGGTACGCAGGAACTGAAGTTCACTGTCATTCCTCCGGCCGAGGAAATGCTCAAACTCGCCGCCAATCCGGCCTTGCTCAAGCGCATTGCCCAGGACACGCAGGGGTTCCATTATGATCTTGCGCAGTTGCCGACGCTGATCGACCAGATCATCCGCCAGCGCCCGCCGCTGGAGGCTCGGGCGGAGTCGGTTTCACTGGCCAATTCCTTCCGTACGCTGTTGTTTCTGTCAGGCGCTCGGCCGGATTGGCCAACGAAGTATGACCTGCCGATGCAGGCGCTGCTGGTGTTGCTGCTGTTGACCACCGAGTGGATCCTGCGGCGGCGGTGGCAGTTGCCATGAGCATGTTCACCTGGCGAACAATGAGTCGATGCGCTCGGCGAGGAACCTGAGCCTTTTTTCATCGCCGCCCGCGACCTCGGCCGTACACCAGCCGGTGTAGCCGACTTCGTCCAAAGCCTTCATGACGGCCGCCCATTCAACATCGCCCTCGCCCAGTTCGACGTCGAAACCCTTCCAAAGCCCCAGATCGTCGCGCTTTTTGCGGCTGTAGTCCTTCAGATGCACGCGGAACAGACGCTTGCCCAGAATGCGAATCCACTGTTCGGGCCAGCCATAAGTCACGACGTTTCCCGTGTCGAAATACCAGCCGACCAGCGGGTGATTGATCTCGTCCAGGTATCGAGCCGCTTCCATCGGGCTCATGATGAACTGATTCCAGACATTCTCGACGGCGATCCTCACCCTGGTTTCCTCGGCTGTCGGCAATGCCTGACGAATCACTTCCTGCGAGCGTTTCCAGACATCGTCGTAGGCCGACCCCTTGTTTACCACTCCCGGAACCAGCAGCACGGTGTCTCCGCCGAGTTCGCGGCATTCTCGCAGCGCGGTCTTGAGGTCCGCCAGCGCCCGTTCTCTTTTCTGTGGATCGGCATCGGAAAGCGGGATCGACCAGTGCGTGGCGTCGATGACGCCCTCGATGGCGATGCCGGAGGCGTCGCGCGCGGCGATGACCTCTTTCATGGGCATCGTTCCCGGCAAAGGACTATCCAGTTGCACTCCGTCGAAACCGGCCGCTTTCAATGCCTTGAACTTTTCCGTCAGGTTCCCTTTGGTTCCGATCATGCCGACAACCACGCCTTTGCGCAGTTTTCGCTTATCGGCGATTCGCGCAGGAGCCTGCGCCATGCTCATCGTGGGCAGGGCACACAGGGTTGCGGTCGCCGCGGCACGCCAAAGAAAACCGCGACGTGAAGGACCGACACGGATGTTTTCGCCACTGGGGTTGAGGTGGTGTAGCTTCATATCGGAAACGTGATGCTACAAGTTGCGTTCGCGCGGATCAACCATTTTCTCTAATGCCAGGCGGGTTGGCGACCCGGCTTCAGCGGGAGGCAGGTGCCTGGGTGTCCGATGCGCTCACCGGGGCGCGCACCTGTGGCGGGCGCAAAGAGGCAAACGGTGGCACAAGCTGGCAAGGCGAAGGAAAGCAGTCAAAATGCGAAGACCCCTGAAAATCCAATGAAAAACCCGCTGATTCCGGGGATTTTCGCCATTCCGGAATCGAGCGGGTCAAGCTGGGGATCTAGGATTCGAACCTAGACAAACAGATCCAGAGTCTGCTGTGCTACCGTTACACCATCCGGCAAACCGAAGAGCCGGCAGGCTATCCTTGGGTCCCTGAGAGTCAAGGCACCGTATGCCCGCCGAATATCGCCTCATCCTGAAACACCTCGACGAACCGGGGTATGAGCCGACGCTGGCCTGCTACCTCCGGCACGGCGGCTATTCCGTCCTGCGGCGGGTCTTGGCCCTCGAGCCGAGGGTGTCTCCGGAGGGCAAAACCCTGT
>CAYSSA010000170.1:0-5154 GCA_964433485.1 uncultured Tepidisphaeraceae bacterium
CGAGCGACTGCTGGCCGAGGCCGATCATGTTGTGAACATCCTGCCGGGAGGCCGGGAGACCGCCGGCTTCATGAACCGCCAGCGGTTCTACCGCATGCGTCCGACCGCACTCTACTACAACATTGGACGCGGGATGACGGATGATCGGGACGCCCTGCTCGATACCCTGCGCAGCGGCCGAATCGCCGGGGCCTATCTTGATGTGATGACACCGGAACCTCTGCCGGCGGACCACGAACTGTGGAGGCTTCCCAACTGCTGGATCACCCCGCACTCGGCGGGCGGGCATGTGGACGAGCACTTGCGGCTCGTGCGGCATTTCGCGGCCAATCTCCGACGATTCGAGCGAGGCGAACCACTCGTTGATCGTATTCTGTGATCAGCGGGCGATCTGGTCGGCGTATTTCTGCTTGAACTCATCGAGCGACGATATTCCGGCCGGCAACGCGGCCTCCTCGACAAGCATCACCGGAAAACCATCGCGGATGGGATATCTCAACCCGCCCACCTCGGCGACCAGAAAATCCCCTTCACGCCGCAATCGACTCCTCGTCAAAGGACAACGCAAAACCGCAAGCGTCTCCGCGGTCAGATTCAGTGTCTGTGTGGAATCAACCATTCCAGCAGCCTATACGAGCACGGCGACATTGTGAAGCGTGTCATGCGCCAAACGCCGGTCGTTGAGCGTTGGCCATCGATGGTTCATTCCGCAAGGCGCGAAAATTCCAGGTCTGGCCGGCAACCGCTACTACACTCTCTGGCGTTCGCCGCCCGGACGGATGAAGTCGCTTGACTACCCCCGCGTGGCTGTTTTCCGACCCGTTGCGCGGGGACGGTCGTCCACCCCCTGTCCTGCGGGTGTTGGAATGCTATCATCAACCGGCATGACATTGGTCAACTTCAGATTTGCGGTGATCGCGGCGTTGGCACTGGCCACCTGCCCGAGCGAGGCGGGTGAACCGGCGCGATCGGCCGTGAATCCATTCTCGTTGGATCGGCTTCATGAGATTCATCTTTCGTTGACCTCAACTGCCTGGGATCAGATGCAACCCATCCGAGGCGGCATCCTGGGAAGGATGTTCTCGAGACCGGCCACTCGCCCGGCGGGGCCAGGCGCGGTGCCCCCCGAAGGAGAACGACGCCAGCCATCGCCGTTCGGAAACCAATACGCTTACGTCAAGGCACAGATTGAATTCGATGGAGAGAAATGCTCAGACATTGGCCTGCGGTTTTCCGGCAATTCCTCCTACAATGCCGGCGGCAATACGCTGCAACGGCCCTACAAGCTGGACTTCAACCGATTCCGACCCGACGCCGAGTTCCTGGGGCTCAAGGCGCTGAATCTCCACAACAACGCGTTTGATCCGTCGCGTATGCGCGAACCGCTGTCGTATGTGCTGTTCCGTGACGCGGGCCTGCCGGCGTCGCGCGTTTCGTACGCGGCCGTTTACATCACCGTCCAAGGGAAATTCAACAGGCAGTACGCGGGCCTCTTCGCAATCGTGGAAGAAGTCGACAAGACGCTCCTGCGGGCCAACAACCTCAAGGCCGGAGGATTGCTGCTCAAACCGGAGAACCTCCAGGGGGGCATCCGTTCGCTAGGCCACCTCTGGAACAGTCAGTATACAAATGTCTACCGTCCGAAATCCGGCGGCACTCCGAACGCCGACGATACTCGGGTCGTCATCGATCTGGCAAACCTGGTCAGTTTTGCCGACGACGACGAATTCCGCCGCCGGCTGGATTCGCTTCTGGACCTCGATCAGTTCCTGCGATTCCTGGCCATGAACACGCTTCTGTCCAATCTGGACAGCTATTTTACGACCGGGCACAACTATTACTTGTATGTCAATCCGATCAGTGGCCGGGTTCTTTTTCTGCCTTGGGACATGAATCTTTCGTTCGGGTCGTTCCTTTGGGTTGGCTCGGTCGCCGAACAGACGCGGCTGAGCATTCACAAGCCCTACGTGCCGCCAAACAGGCTGATCGAGCGCACACTGGCCGTGGACGCCTGGAAACAGCGGTACCGGCGTTACCTCCGCCTGTATGCGGACACGGTCTTCGCCCCGGACCATATACGGTCCCGTGTTTCGTCGCTTGGAGCGCTGGTGGCGGAGGGCGATGCCCGGTGGATTGGCGCGGGACAGGTGCCGCAACCGGCGCCGGGACTCGGCATGTTCCGCCTCGGCAGCGTGCCGCCCCCGGCCGAGTTCATTCCGGGTCGCATCAAATCGGTTCATGCCCAGCTCGACGATGCCGAATCCGGATATGAACCCTATTTCCAGATGCGAACAATGCTTCTGGGGCCGCAAAGCAGGCCCGCGCGATAGCACGCTCCGCCGATTCAACGGCATTTTCGACCACCCGCAATAGAGCCGCGATTCCGTCGCCGGTCATGGGAATACCCGCGGCCTGCACACAGTTCAGGCGAACAACGACTCAATCGGCTTTCCAAGCCCGTCGCGCGTGACATAGAAGGGCCGACCTTCAATCTCATAGGCGAGACGTGGCGATATTCCCATCGCACGGTAGATTGTCGCATGCAAGTCCTCGATCACGACACGGTCCCTGATGGTCTTGCAAGGCCGCTCGTCCGCAGTTTCCCCGTGAAGGTGCCCGCGTTTGATGCCTCCACCGAACAACAGCACCGATCCGGCATCGGTGAAATGCCGGTGCATGCCGTAGAACTGCGGCGACTGAAGCCTTTCCGGGACCGTCACCTGATCGCGAACCCGATTGCTGTCCTTGCCCTCGATCATCGCGTCGCGGCTGAACTCGCTGGCCAGCACGACCAGTGTCCGCTGGAGCAGACCACGCTCCTCCAAATCAAGAACCAGTTGCGCAATTGGCGCGTCAATCATCGCCTTCATGGCGGCGGCGCGCGCGTGGCCGTTCTCGTGTGTGTCCCAATTCAAGAATGGAATGTACTCTGTCGTAACCTCGATGAATCTCGCGCCGACCTCCGCGAGCCGCCGGGCCAGCAGACAACCCAGCCCGAATCGCCCGATCGTTTGGCTCTCATAGGAACCATCGCGACCCTGCGCCACATTCAGTTTCGAGGCGTCGAAACCCGCCGGAACATATTTCGCGACGGATTCCTTCGGCTCCAGCGACAGATCGAAGGCCTTGGCCGCAGGCGAACTCAGCAGCCGGTGTGCGTTGTCCAGGGCCCGCACGAACGACTCTCGCTGATAGGAGCTTGCGTGACGGGCGGCGGTGTTGGCATCGAGCATCTTTTTGTAGAGGCTGTGCCGATTCTCGAAACGCGCCGGCGTCATGCCCGCGGGCGGGCGCACGGCATTGGCCGCGTCCTGCGGAAATGGAATATTGAACGGACCGTACTCGCTGCCGAGGAAGCCCGCCGTCGTGAAGGCCTTGACTTCCTCGCCCTCCCCGATGTCAAATCGCTGGCCGATATTGATGAACGCCGGCACTGCATCATTTCGCGGACCGAGTGTTCGCGCGATGACAGCGCCGATATGGGGCGCGGCCACGCTTTGCGGCGGTGCGTAGCCGGTGTGCCAGTGGTACTGATGCCGGGAATGCAGAATGAACCCCAGGTCTCCGGCGGTGTAGGTGCGAATGAGCGTGCCCCGGTCCATCACGGCGCCGATCCTCTCCAGTCCCTTGGACAGCTTGATATTGTCAACAGCCGTGTCGATCGCCGGAAAGGTGCTCAGAAGCCCCTTGGGATCCATGCCCTTTTCATAGGGCAGATACCGCTTGGGATCGAAGGTTTCAGTACTGGCCATTCCGCCGGCCATCCAAAGCACAATCACGGTGTCGGCCGTGGGAGAAGGCGCATCCGGAGCAGCCGCGAACAACCTTGGGCGCGAGGCGGCAAGCGCCGACAGCGCGGCGGCGGACACGGTTTTCAGAAAGTCGCGGCGACTTGACATGTGTCGAATCATGTTGCAGTCCAATCAGTGAATAAAGCCGAACTCGGGCAGCATCGCCATGACCCAGAGGAAGTCGGCTACGCTTTGCTCGGTTACTGGAGAGCCAAGAGACTGCAGCGCCAGGTGTGCTTCTTCCTCGGAAGGCGCGCGACCCAGCATCCGAATATAGGTGTCGGTAATCCACGCGGACGGATCATTCGCGGCCGCCGATGTCAGTTTAGCGGCCGCCCGCTTCACCCGGCCGTCCAGCGACCGGCCCTGCGTCAGTTCCATCGCTTGAAGAGTGGTGGAAGCGGTCTGGCGACAGGATGTCACCTGTTCACGGTTCGGTCGGTCCAGAGCCACCATAAGGGCATCGGCGCCAAGCAATGCGGCGCGAATTCTGCCGGGCTGAGCCGCGGTGGTCAGCGCCTTGCGCAGCGGATCCGTCAACTCAATTGGCTCGTTCGCGAAGTCTCTCCTGACAATCGGGGGCAACCCCGGCCCTTCATCCACCGGCGACACGCCAGGCGGCAGTACGACCGCTGGCATCCATTCGGAGTCCTCGTAAGCAACGTCGCGCCAACTGCCCTCGGGCGCTCTGAACACACGCCACGATTCGTCCGTCACAATGTCGCGAACTCGCCCTGGTCCATCGTCCAGACGAACGCAGAATCCGACTCCGCTCACGGCATTCACATGGTTCCGCGATGCCGGATGCTCCCGGGCTTCAATGTCATTCATACCCTTTTGGGTATGACTGCTCACCTCCAGCACGATCAGATTGTCGCCGACAACCAGATTCGGTTTGATGTCAATAAGCGATATCCGGCCGCCATACTCGCCGTTTGACCGCACACCTCGACCCGGCCTTCCATTGACGTAAACCGACACCCCCTGACTGGCAGCAACCACCGCGTACGCCTGAGCCGGAACCTTGTCGAGAGCGAATCGCTTGCGGAACACCACCTGGTGCCGAGGCACCTGTTCCAGAACGTCCGGCGACGAGACCCCTGACCGTGCCTTCGCCTCCCGCAACACGCGTAGCGGGCCGGCCTGACCGTACTCCAAAGGCTGGCCGGTCCAGATCCAGTGAGGCATGCTCACGGGCTGCCCTGTGAGAACGGCGGAAAAGTCGATGTCCAGACTATCCGGAAAACGCGGCCAGTCATCGGCCAAGTCGCTCAGCGCGTCGCAGAATTGCTCCGCGGTCAACCTTCGCAATTGCGGTCCAAGGAAGACATAGTCTTTCTGTGCCGCAGCGTCGATCGACGGG
>CAYSSA010000170.1:5181-11104 GCA_964433485.1 uncultured Tepidisphaeraceae bacterium
GAGACGTCATGATGGTCGCGATCGTGTGTTTCAGGTCGTACTCGTGCGCCACCAGATCTTCCGCAAGCCAGTCCAGTATGTCGGCATTCCACGCCGGTCTGTCCATGTCATCAAGCGGCTCAACCAGACCTCGCCCGATCAGCCTCGCCCATAGGCGATTAACGATGGTCCGCGACAAGCGGCCGTTCTCGCGACTGGTTAGAACCTCGGCTAGCCGACTCATCCTTGCGGACCTGTCCGCATTCGGGTTGATCGAACCCAGGTGAGGATACAGCGCCCTGGCCGTGGACATCTTCCCCGTCGGCTGATCGCAACGGACAAGCTCCAAGGGCCCGTCGCTGAACACGGCGGCCAGCCCATAAGCATCGGCCAGAGTCCAGTCATTGGTGAAACTATCGTGGCACGAAGCACATTTGAGATTCACGCCCATGAATACCTGGGCCGTGTTCTGCGCGGCCTGCATCGGCGGCAACATGCTCGCGTTCACCGTGCCGCGCCAGATGATTCCTCTTGCAAAGCCCTCGTTCTGCTTCGTGGGGCTGATGAGTTGCGCGACAAACCGATCGTAACGCTCATTGGTCAGCAGCGCATTGTACAGCCAGCCGGAAATCTGCCGCCGACCGCCATCGATGAAGCCCGTGCCGCGATAGTCGTTGCGAAGCAGATCATTCCAGAACGTCATCCAGTTGTCGGCATATCCTCTACGATCCGCCAGCAGCGACCGGACCAGCCTTTGACGCTTGTCGGGCGTCGGGTCCGACACGAACTCCGCAAGTTGTCGCGGGGGCGGGAGCAGTCCGACTGTGTCCAGATAGGCGCGCCGGGCGAACAATCGATCTTCCACCACCGCCGGCGCTTCCATTTTTCGTTCGGCGAAATAGGCCGTCAGCAGCCGGTCCAGCGGCGGCTGATCAGACGGACCGGGTACCTCCACCCGGCGAGACTTCAGGTTGGCCGGTTCCGGCCGGGCAAAGGTGATGCTTGCATCCCATTCCAGTCCCTGATCGATCCAAGCGCGCAACAACCCCACCTGATCGGCTGTCCACCTCCTGCCCTTCATGGGCATGATGCTGCCGGCTTCGAGTCCGGCGACCAACCGGACAATAAGGCTCTCACCGCTCTTGCCGGAAATCGCCGCCGGGCCGGATTCGCCACCCTTGAGCAGCGACTCGCGCGTCTCAATGCTGAAGCCGCCCTCGGTCTTCCCCCGGCCATGACATTGAATGCAAGTCGCTTCAAACAGCGGCTTGATCTCTTTGTTGAAATCGACGCGATGAACCGCCGGTTCAGGCAACGCGGCCGCAGCGGGGCGGCCCGCCTCGGCCAAAACCCAGATAACGGCCGCCATCACGGCCCCGACAACCAGAATTCGCATCGCGGATATGAACATCGTGCCTGATGATAGGCACTGGGGAAACGCGCACTCCACGGCTTCTGCAACTCGCGATGGGATGATCCCCGGTTCGCTGCGATGCTTGCAATCAACGGACCGGGCAATCTGCCTCGCCTGCCGATTAAGAACGATTTGCCGATGATATGGTATTTGAATCAGATAGCCGACTCCGCTTCACGGGAAGCAATCGGACTGGAGAAATCGACCAACGAGGTGATTCGGCCGGTTACGGACATCCGACTGAATTCACATGAGAAGGAATGACTCACAATGAGTTGCACACCCCGTTTTGTGTTGCCAATGCTTGTGACAGTGCTTCTGCTGGGCCGACCCCTGCCGGTTGTCGGACAGGAGAAGTGGGCGGCGATGCTGTCGCCGCAGAATTCCGTCGAGATGGGCTTCACCAAAGACGGCCAACCTGTGCTGCGCCTGGCTTTGGCGGGGTGGGGACCAAACTGGGTCTGGGTGGGCGTCAACTCGAAAGACAAGACATCGGCCGACAAGCACGTCGCGGCTGTACCGTTTGTGGTGAACAAGGCCGCCGGCCAGGTGATCGACATTCGCTTTTCCGCGTGGCGCAGCGGGCCGAGAGAGTTGACGTTCGTGTATGACATGACCGCGGCCAAAGATGTGCCGGTGACAATGGTCATTGCCGGAATATCCATCGAGAAGTCGTATGCGAAAGGATCGCTGATACTGACCCGAGACGGGCAGGATACCGCAATCAAACTGCCGCTGAGCCGCGGTGCCCACCCGGCCACCGGGAAGGCTGTCCTGCGAATCGAGCAGGCTGGCGACATTGCGCTATCAATTGATCCTCCCTGCCCCATCGCTCTGGATGGAGACATGCGGATCATGCTGGCTTCGGAGGTCTTTTCCCAAGGCCACCGCAACGTCACCATCAAGGCGACGTTTCCGGAACCGATCGCCATGTTCACCAAAGAGCAGGACATGCGGCAGTTCACCAAGGTCGTGGCCGGGCCGGACTGGTTTGCCTTCAACCCGACCAATGATCTGAGCGAGAGTGTGATCAGCATGAACGACTGGATGGACAAGCCCGCGGGCAAACGTGGCGGAGTGAGGATGGCCAACGACCGATTCCAATTCGAAGATGGAACGCCGGTGAGATTCTGGGGCGCCAACCTCTCCTATGGCGGAGCCTGCGCGCCGCCGCAAGCGGACGCCGACTTCATGGCCGCCCGGTTTGCAAAATACGGGGTAAACGGAGTGCGATTGCACAAGTTCTCCTATCCAAAGAATCAAATGGGCATCGGCGATCCTCTCGATGCCACCAGAATGGATGCCCAGGGCCTGGATCGGCTGGACTACTTCTCAGCGCAACTGAAGAAGAACGGCGTCTATTTCGGCTGGTCGCACACCTTTGGCTTCCATGTGAGCCCCGGCAACCGCTCCCGCCTGCTGGCCTATGACGAGATCGAGAAGAACCTGAAGAACAAGACCTACGCGTTCATCAACTTCGCCGAAGACGTGCAGGACTTGATGATCGAAATGGTCGTGAACCTGCTCAAGCACAGGAACCCGCATACCGGGCTCAACTATGCCGACGAGCCGGCGCTGTCATTCATCGAGTTGCAGAATGAGGATGACATCTTTTTCTACACTTCCACCAACGCGTTCAACGCCTGTCCCACCTACCGCAAGCACTTCATCTCTCAGTTCTGCGCCTGGCTGACGAACAAATACAAGACGGAGGAGGGACTGAAAAAAGCCTGGGGCAACGCCTTGACAGACCAGGAAACTCTTGCGGCGAAGAACATTGTTCCGCAGACCAATCCCTGGTACTTCAGCGATGCGCATCTGCCATCTCAGAAGGGCGGGCAGCGTCAGCGCCTGCTGGACACGGCCGCCTGGCTGCATGACAAACAAAACGCCTTTTACGAGCGATTTGTTCGTGCCATACGCGATGCGGGCTACAAGGGGCCGATCTGCGGCTCGCCATGGCAGGCACCGTCGATGTTGCCGCATTACTACAACCTTCGCAGCGACTATCTGGCCGGGTACATTGACCGGCACAACTACTTCGGCGGCCACCTGAATGACACCATGCTGGGCAGACCCGGCAGCGGCTACTTCTCCACCGGTCTCCAGCAGGTCATCGACCGTCCGTTCGGACTGTCCGAGTGGATTCACGTGTATCCCTCTCTTTACAGCGCCGAAGGTCCGGCAATTATCGCCGCCTACGGCATGGGCTTGCAGGGATGGGATGCATCGTACCAATTCCAGTCACAACCCGGACGACGAGCGTTCGGCGAAATCGTCGGCCGATTTCCGTGGGGCGTTTGGGAGGTCGATGTTCCCACACAACTCGGACAGTACCCTGCGCTTTCGCGCATGGTCCTGCGCGGCGATGTGAAGGAGTCAGCGCCCATCTCGGTCCGGAGGGTGAACGTCAACGACCTGGCCGCGGCCACATTTGATTTCGCGGACAAGGTTGAGCAACAGGGCGACGTCAAGAATTTCAGCGGCAGCGTTCCGCCGGAAGCGCTGGCTGTCGGGCGGCTGGTGGTGGAGTTCACCGACAAGCCGACCGGCTCCACGTTTGTCGACATGGCCGGGCATCGCCACGGCACGGCCATCGACTCCGTCACTGGCGAACTCTCCTGGGACACCGCCGGCGGCGGTCTTTTCACCGTCAATACCGAAGGCACCAAAGCGGTCGTCGGCTTCGGGGGCGGCCGCAGGTTCAATCTCGGCAACGTCAGCATCGAGCCTCGGTGCCCCTATTCTTCGATCGTGCTGACCGCAATCGACCGAAACTCCACGCTCGGCAATGCCCGGGCCGCGCTATTGACCGTGCTGGCGCGCAATTGCAACACCGGCTTCTCCGTATTCACTGTGGACTCGAAGGTGATCGAGAACGGCAAGGCGCCGATCATGCTGGAGCCCGTGCGGGCGACTATCGGCATCAGCGGCCGGGGCATCGCGGCGGTCAACATCCTCGACCACGACGGCAAGCGGACGGGCCGAACCATACCGGCGCCGGAGGGGAAGTTTGCGATCGACGGCGCAACCGACAAAGCGATTTATTACGAGGTTGTCTTCCGATAGGGACAGTCTCCTGCGGCAGGTGCCCGATGGATCCGCGGACAGTGCGGAATCTGGCTGACTGTGAAGTAAGGCCCAGAGGTGAACGCCGCACAACGGGTCGATTTCCTTCGCTATGCAGCGGCCTCCAGATTCTTTGCCTGTGTGGTCGCGGGTTGAGGCCAGGAACTTCGTGCCAATGCCGGCGCGCCGAATCTGATTGCCTTTGCATCAGGCCGAGCAGTCTTCGTCAGCGTTGTACTTCACGCCTCTGCCGCGGGCGCGGTCAGCTTTGACGAGTTGAAGGTCTTTGGGCCGGGAAGTCCCGCAAATGTGGCGAGCGTATCGGCCGGAACGAAAGCGAGCACGTCATCATGCCTTGCGGGATACTCGATCCATCGAATTGAGCGCCTCAATCACGGAGCTATTGGCAACGCACGGAGCTGGATCGATCCGAAATGCCCGTTGCGTCCGGACTATCGCCATCGACATAGCCGTCAGGTAAATTTGGGCGGTTTGTAGTGTCTGTCAGGATTGGGATGATAATGTTTTCGTAACTCGCTGCAGGCGTTTTGTTTTGACCAATACCCATTCCCGCTGTATTATTAGTTTACATGAGGGATCGTCGCGGATCGCGCGGCGGATACCGGCGTTTGCTTTTTGAGGTTTACACCCATGATGCTTCCCACCCGTCGGGCAGGAGCCCGTGTTCGTTCTGTCGCCAACGATGCTCTGCAGCCTCTGGAGTCAAGGACACTGCTGTCCGTCTCGATTTCCGGCATGGCTTGGGCCGATCTCAACGGCGACGGCATTCGCCAGGCCAATGATCTGCCGCAAACCGGGGTGGTTGTTCGACTGTATCAAAGCGTGGACACGATCGTTGGCAATGGCGATGACGCGCATGTCGGCGCGGACCTGCTGGTCAATCGCGATGGCTCCTATCAATTCACCGGCCTGGAAGCGGGCAACTATTATGTGCAGTTCGCCGCTCCCAGCGGCATGGCTTTTTCCCCAACAAATGCGGGCAGCGATCCAACGCGCAACAGCGATGCGGTGAGGGCTACAGGGCGCACCGCGATGCTGGTTCTGGCCGATGGTCAGACCGCCGGTTCAATCGACGCCGGGCTGGTCGGTGCTCAGGCGGTATTCGGCAAGGCATGGGGCATTGGCGGCAGCGATTTCGACAAAGCCACCCGGCTTACGCGAGACGGCTCGGGCAACATTCTGGTTATCGGGCAGGTGACCGGCACGGTGGATTTTGACCCCGGTGCCGGAGTCGTCAACGCAACCCCGGCCGATTCGAGCGGATTCGTCGCCAAATACACCAGTGCCGGCGCGCTCCTCTGGGCACGAGGATTCGCCATGGCGGACTCCCTCGATGTGGTGGACGTTGGAGCGGACGCTTCCGGCAATGTCTTTGTCGTCGGCACGTTCCAGGGAACGGTGGATTTCGACCCCGGGCCGGGCAGCGACAGCCATGTGTCG
>CAYSSA010000171.1:0-5449 GCA_964433485.1 uncultured Tepidisphaeraceae bacterium
AAAGGGCCCCTCGCCGCATCGAGCCGGGTCGCATCAGTGGTCGTGGGCCATCGATCGACGCTCAACTTGCAGACCTCGCGTATCCCGTTACACTGTCGGCACTTTGAAACAGGCTGCCGTTGCTCGACGGCGGCAAGGCATGGTGGTTTCTACTTGCAGGTCTGTCGCGTGAGAGAATACTCCAAGCGAACGTGGGTGATTCTGAGTCTGGCCTTGGGGCTGTCCGGCGCCGGCATGGCCACTCGGCCAGTGTACGCTTTGGCCGACGCCCAGCCGCGAACGACCACTCGCCCCAGCGGGGCCATACCGATTGAGCTGACTGGGCGGAAGGTGGATGAAGTGCGCATCCTGGGCAAGACCAGGCCCCTGGGCTCGGAACAAATCTCCATCATTCTGCATCAGGTTCGCACGCGTGAGGGCCAGGCATTCGAACCAACGACAGTCGAGAGCGACTACCAGCGGATCTATGAACTCAAGCGCTATGCGAACGTCGAGGCCCGCGTCGAACCCACGCGAACCGGCGTCGTGGTTGTTTTCGAGGTCACCGAACAGCCCATCATCAAGGAGATTCGTTACAAGGGGAATGATGAGATCGACACGGAGGATCTCCGCACGGTGGTCAATCTCAAACCCGGCGAGGCGATTGATTCGTTCCGGCTGGGGCTGGCCAAGGAATCCATCGAGCGCCTTTATCAGGCGAGGAATCTTCCCTACGCCCACGTCGAGGTGGATCAGGAAGAGTTGAACAAGACCGGCATCCTCACCCTGAACATCATCGAAGGCCCCAAGGTCCGGGTGCGCAAGGTGCAGTTCCTCGGCAATAAGACCTTCGGCGGCGGGAAACTTGGCGACCAGATCAAGACCAAGAGCTGGTTCCCGATCTTCAGCAGCGGCCTTTTCGACGCCGACCAACTGGAACAGGACGTCGCGAGCATCCGGGAATGGTACGAGCATCACGGCTTCTTTGACGTGCGCGTGGGCCGCCGGGTGGTGGTTTCGCCGAACCAGAAGGAGGTCATGATTGAATGCGTGATCGACGAAGGGCAGCGCTACGTCGTCGATCAGATCACCTTCCGCGGCAACAGCGCCGTCACCGAGGCACAGCTTCGACAGAATTTCAAACTGGTGGAGGGTCGCTTCTATGACTTTGACCTGATCAAACGCGACATCAAGGAGATGGTCAAAGTTTACAGTCCGCTGGGCTACATTTACGTGCCCAACGATCCCAACCCGGACCCGGATTACCTGAAGATCCGCGAGGAACGGATCTTCCGCCGCGAGGCGGGAAAGGTCGAACTGGTCTACAACATCTCTGAAGGAAAGCCCTTCAAGCTCGGACGCGTGCTTCTCAAGGGTAACCAGAAGACACAGGACAAGGTGGTCGAACGCGAGCTGCGGGTGTCGCCGGGCCAGCTCTACAATTCCTCCGAACTGCTTCGGGCGCAGGATCGCCTCAAGGCTCTGGGCTACTATCGCGCGATCAACATCACGCCCATTCCGCCCGTGGGCCCCCCCCCGGACTCCGAGTCGGATGTGCGAGACCTGCTGGTCGAGGTCGTCGAGGGCGACACGGCGAGATTCGCCATCGGCGCCGGTGTCAGCAGCAACAGCGGACTCATGGGCCAGATTGTCTACGAGCAGAAGAACTTCGACATCACGAATCTCCCCGGCAATTCCAAAGAACTGTTCTCCAGCAAAGCCTTCACCGGGGTTGGCCAGACGTTCCGCATCTCCATCGAGCCGGGCACGGAAGTCACCCGGGCCCGCATCGACTTCGTCGAGCCCTACATTTTCGACCAGCCCTTCAGCTTTGGAAACAGCATCTATCTCGTCCAGCGTGCCCGACCCGACTGGAACGAGAACCGGCTTGGCGACCGAATGTGGCTTGGACATCGCTTCAACGACACATGGTCCGGCCGCGTCTTCTTCCGCGGCGAGGAAGTGCAGATCAACAACATCGACGACCGGGAACTGCGGGCGCCTGAGGTGCTCGACGCCGAAGGCAGACATACGATCACCAGCGCCGGCATCGAAATCCGGCGCGACACGACCAACAGCATTATCCTGCCGTCGCAGGGCACCATCACCACCTTCACCTGGGAACACGCCGGGGCGCTCGGCGGCGATTACGACTTCGATCGGTTCACCGGCCAGTTCGTGATCTTCTCGACGATCTTCGAAGATCTGCTGGACCGAAAAACCATCCTGAGCTGGAGAACACATCTCGGATACATCAGCGGCGATGCCCCGTTCTTCGAGCAGTTCTACGCCGGCGGCACCGGCAGCGTGCGCGGTTTCCGCTATCGCGGCATAAGCCCCAGGTCCGGTATTGAGAACGATCCCATTGGTGGCAGCTTCATGTTTGAAAGCAGTGTCGAACTGAGCTTCCCCCTCGTCACCGACCTGCTCCGCGGAGTTGTGTTCACCGATTTTGGCGACATTGAGGAAGATTTCGGATTCGGCAAAATCCGCATGAGCGCCGGCTTCGGAGTGCGTCTTACACTGCCCTTCTTCAGCCAATTCCCGTTGGCGCTGGACTTCGGAATCCCCGTCAGCAAACATAAGGACGACGATACACGGATATTCAGTTTCTCTCTCGGCACTGTTCAGTAGCATTCCGGTTCTGCCGATACAATGGCAGACCCTGTACAACCTTTGGAAAGGAAACAAGATTATGTTCCGACGTGTAACCATGCTTGTGGTCTTTGCACTTCTCGCCGTGGCCCCGATGGCCCGGGCGCAGGACGCCATTAAGATCGCCGTCTGCAATCCAGGCAAGGTCTTCGAGTCGCTCGACGAACGAAAGACCATCCAGGATCGCATGAAGATTGAACGGGACCGCATCCAGGCCGAGGCCAAGCGTCGTGATGAGGAAGTCAAACAGATTCGGTCCGAGCGCGATGCGCTGCGGCCGGATAGCCCCCAGCACGCCGAAAAGACCCAGCTGATGATGCAGAAGGCCGTCGAGTTTGAAGTCTGGGCCCGCCTCCAGGAGCAGGAGATGGCCCGGCGTGAGAAGGAGCAGGTCAAGACGCTTTACGACAAGATCGCCGCCGCCTGCAAAGTTGTGGCCGAGCAAAAGAAGATCGACCTGGTGTTGGCCGAGCGGGCCCCGCAGATTCCGCCCGACATGACCCAACTGACCCCCGACCAGCTTCGCGCCCTGCTGGCTCAGACCGATGTGTTATACAAGAATGAAAAGGCCGACATCACCCAAGCGGTGATCACTCAGATGAACGCCGACTTCGCCAAGGGACCGGCCAAGTAAGCCTATGGTCTTGCCAGTCGGGACAACGATCCCGGCAAGCCGGAAAACCGAAATGACGGGTCCGCCGCCGCGATAGGATCGCCGCGGCGGACCTGTGTTTTACATCCCTGTTCGCTTATCGAGCCACTCCACCCGGCGGCACGCTCCGGATTACCGGACCGGCTGAGGTCTGCGGCGCGCCACCGCTCATTGCACCATGCAGCCGCTCGAGCCTGCCATGGTCCTGCTGCAATCGTGCAACCTCCCGGCGGAACTCCGCCAAGTTGCCGATGTGCTTGTCCACCATCATCTGCAACATGGCATCGAGTTGTATCTGCATCTGGGCCAGTTTGCCGCTGAATTCGGTTTGAAGCAGCCGCAACGCGCGACGAACTTCCGGATCGTCGATGCGGTTGAACTCCACTGCCGGCGCGCCGCTGCTGCTGGTGGGGTCGGGCATATCGGCTCCTGGTCTTGTGAATCAAAACAGACGTGCAGATACCATTATATCTTCAGGAACCTTGATGAGCGAAACAAAAAAGCGCTCAATTTTTGGCGATCTTCCACGGTCGGCGGGCTATAATATGGGGATTGAATGGAGGCGTATCCCATGCGTAGTCTGCTGTTGGTCTCGGGGATAGTGTTGACAGGCGCTGGTCTGACCACGCGGGCCCTCGACCTGTACAACGGCTCGCTCAACACCTCGCCCGCCCAGCAGGGGTGGCTGATGTATGGCGCTGATGTCTTCACCATTGTTCCGCCCGGCACGCTCGTCCCGGTTGACTTCAGCAGTACGGCCGGCGGCAAGACCTCGCTCGACACGGCGGCCAACCAGTCCTATCGTGCCGGGTTCAGCAACTACGATGCCTTGACCGGCCAGTTCGTCAATCCAGCGTTTCCCACACTCGACCGATCGACGGGATTTGACTTGCGCATTGAGAACCTCATGCTGGCTTCCGAATCTCATTCGCGGCCTGATCGTGCCGGCTTCAGCGTCATTGCCATCAGTTCCGGACCTGATAACAAAGGAATTGAGATCGGCTTTCACGGCGACGAGGTTTTCGCGCAGGTCGATTCGCCGCTGTTCACCGGCATGGGCGAAACCGCGGCCATTGACATGAGCCAGCCGCGCAACCTTGACCTGCTTATTCGAGCGGCCGGCTACGAACTCTGGCTGGACGGCGAGGCAACCCCCCTGCTGTCCGGACCATTGCGGGATTACTCGGCGTTTGTTGCGACGCCGCCGTGGCCTAATCCATACGTCTTGCCCGGGCACCTCTTCTTCGGAGACGACACGCAGAGCGCTGGCGCCCGGGTCGAGTTCTCCAGGATCTCTGTGACCTCCGTGCCCGAACCGGCGTCGGCTGCGTTTCTCGCCATCGTTGGCGCCAGCCTGCTGGGATTGCGATGGCGTGCCCGGCAATGTTAAGGCGGTAGACTTGACCTCTATCGACAGGCGAATCGCCGGATGCCCGAAGGTCGGCGGAAAACCAATGCCAATTCGGCGGCGTTGGGGTATGCTGTTGCGTATGGATCTCTTCGCCCAGTCGCGCAGGAAGAACCTGGACCGCGTAGCGCCTCTGGCGGTGCGAATGCGGCCGCGGACACTGGAGGAGTTTGTCGGCCAGCAGCATTTTCTCGGCCCAGGCAAACTGCTGCGGCGTATGCTGGAAGCGGACCGGCGTACCTCGGCAATCTTTTTCGGCCCGCCCGGCACGGGAAAGACCACACTGGCCCAGGTGATCGCGCAGCACACGCGATGCCATTTCGAGCAGCTCAACGCGGCGTCGGTGGGAGTCAAGGAAGTGCGGGCGATACTCGATGATGCCCGCGATCGCCTTGCGTCCGGCGGCGGGCGTACGGTGCTGTTTCTCGACGAGATACATCGCTTCAACCGTGCCCAGCAGGACATCCTGTTGCCGGATGTTGAGAACGGGCTGATCCTGCTGATCGGCGCCACCACTGAAAATCCGTTCTTCTCCGTCAATTCGCCCCTGGTCTCGCGCAGCGGTATTTTCCAGTTCACACCCCTTTCGGAAGCCGAGATCACGGAACTCCTGCGGCGAGCCATCGCCGACGACGAACGCGGGCTTGGACGCATGAGACTTCTTGCCGAGCCGGCCGCTCTCGCCCACTGGGCCAGAACCTGCGACGGCGATGCCCGACGCGCGCTGACGGCGCTGGAAGTGGCGGTGCTGTCGC
>CAYSSA010000171.1:5506-11065 GCA_964433485.1 uncultured Tepidisphaeraceae bacterium
CCGAGCAATCCATCCAGCGCAAGGCCATCGTATACGACGGCGACGGCGACGAGCACTACGACGCGGCCAGCGCGCTGATCAAGTCCATGCGAGGCAGTGATCCGGACGCGGCCGTCTACTGGGTGGCCAAGATGCTCGAGGCCGGAGAGGATCCCCGCTTCATTGCCCGGCGTATCGCCATTCTGGCCAGCGAGGACATTGGCAATGCCGACCCCAGAGCGATCATGGTGGCGGCGGCAGCCTATGATATTGTGGAGCGAATCGGAATGCCGGAGTGCCAGCTTACGCTCGCCCAGGCGGCTATCTACATGGCGACGACGCCCAAGAGCAACGCGTCGGCCATGGCAATCTGGACGGCCATGGCTGATGTCCGTGAGGGCCGGACAATTCCGGTGCCCAAACACCTGCGCGATGCGCATTATGCCGGCGCCGAGCAGCTTGGACATGGTCGCGACTACCAGTATCCGCACGATTCGGACAAAGGCTACATTGAACAGCAGTACCTTGGTGTCGAGAAGACCTATTATTTGCCGGCCGACCGCGGCTATGAGGCAGCGATCAGGCGCTATATGCAATGGCTGAAGGGAGTTGCGCCGGCCGCCAACAAGAATACCGGCGAGGTGTCTAATAAGGTGCAGTAGGCGTGATTGAATATCGCGGCTACAGACCATCGCGGAGACAGCGGCGAAGCTGGAGGCCATTCATGTCGGACGACAACCAGAAATCCACGATCCGCAAGTCGCTCCGCGAGAAGCTGGCGGGCATGTCGCCGCAGGATCGCCACGCCAAGTCACAGGCGGCCTGTTCGCTGCTGCTGGTCAGTCCGGAGTTCCAGATCGCCGATGTGATCATGATCTATCTTTCCACGCCATCGGAGGTGGACACGGCGGCCATCGCCCTGCGCGCATGGCAACGCGGCAAGACCGTCGTGGCGCCCAAAGTGAGCTGGGAACAGCGCCGCATGCTGCCGGTGGAGATCACCACGCTTTCTTCCGGGCTGATGGTGAGCGGGCCGGGGATTCGTGAACCCGCCACAGGAAAACCCGTGCCGATCAACATGATCGATCTGGTCATCGTGCCGGGGCTGGGATTCACCCGCGATGGCCGTCGGATTGGCCGCGGAATGGGCTTCTACGACCGGTTTCTTTCTCAGCCGGAGTTCACGGGCAACAGTTGCGGGCTGGCATTTGAAGAACAGGTGGTGGAAAACCTGCCTGTTCTTGACCACGATATGCCGTTGGGTATGCTGATAACCGATCGCGGTGTGTGGCGTTCGACGCCGAGCCTCATCCGTGCATGAGCCCGCGGGTCGTGTTTGAGAGAACAGGAGGTTCTCATGCGTCGTCGGAGACGATCCAGCCGCTGGCTTGCCGCAGTTCTTGCCATTGCCGCCGTATCAGGGGCTTCGTTTACATTCTATCGCCTTCGCGATTCTGTTGCCGCGCCGACACCACTGGCCATCGTTGACTCGGGCCAGCCGGCCGTCGATCCGCCTCCGGTTCGGGTGGAAGAAAATACCACCGGCAGACCGCTGTTCACGGGCAACGCGCTGCTTGGCATGACTCGGACGCCCGGCGAACCGGTTTCGACCGGGGTGCGATCGTCGGCGGCGGGCGAGCAGCTCGTTCAGCTTCCTGTCGCCGCCGTACCGGCCACACAACCGGCGACGTCGAGTCAGCCCGTCGCCCCTGCGGGAATTGCCGCCAAACCTGCCGTCGAAGCACCCGCCACTCGTCCGACCGCAGTCATCGCCACTGCTTCGACGCGCCCTTCCGAGACGCTGGCCGCCAAGCCGACCACCCTGCCTGGTAATCTCACCGGGGATGCCCTGGTTGACGCAAAGTCGCTGGTTGATGCCCACCAGTTGGTGTTGGCCCGATCACTACTCAGTGAAGCGCTGCGAAGCGGTAAACTGAACGAGGCAGATACCCACGCGGCCAAGGTTCTGGCAGCGGGGATCAATCAGGAGTTGGTCTTTGGCCGCCGCTATTTCGCGGATGACCCGCATCAGGCAAGCTATACCATGCAATTTGGCGATCGCCTGCAGAAGGTGGCGCAGAACTACGATATACCATGGGAGCTTGTCTGCCGGCTGAACGGAATCAGCGATCCGAAGAAGGTGCGGGCCGGTCAGGCCATCAAGATCATCAAAGGACCATTCCATGCGGTCGTCCGCAAGAGCGCTTTCACCATGGATCTGTACATTGGCTCTCCGGGCGAGGCGGGCTCGGTCTACATCACCAGTTTTCCGGTGGGGCTGGGTAAGGACGATTCGACGCCACCGGGCACCTGGATGGTGGAGCCGCAACGCAAGCTTAAGAACCCGACCTATTACAGCCCGCGAGGCGAGGGTGTCATTGCCGCGGGTGACCCGCGCAATCCACTGGGCGATTACTGGATCGGACTGACGGGCATCGACGGCCAGGCGGTCGGGAAAATATCCTACGGCATTCACGGAACGATAGAGCCTGACACCATCGGCAAAATGGAATCCATGGGCTGCATCCGCTTGCGAAACGAGGACGTGGCCGTGGTTTTTGATCTGCTGATGGAGGGCAAGAGCACGGTCATTGTCCGCGATTAGTGACCGAGCCCGTGGGATCGTTCCGTAGTCTGTCGTATCGTTCCGCAGGACGCAAGCGGTGGCTACCCAACCGCCGCCGCGTAGCAGCAGCGGAAGTCGGTCGTGTATCGCAGGCCGCCGTCACGCAATTCGGCGAGTGATGGCGCGACTCCGTGGATGCCGCCTCGGACACCGCCACCCGCCAGCAGTACGACCGAAGCTTCGCCATGGTCCGTGCCGCCGGAGTTGTTCTCCTTCAGCCTCCTGCCGAATTCCGAGAAGATGAGCACGCGCGTCTCATCGGCCAACCCCTTGGCCTGCAACTCCGCGAAAAGCGCGCTGACGGATTGCGACAGCGCGCGCAGCAGTTCCGCATGGAGGTTGGCCTGACGAGCATGCGTATCGTAGCCCGTTTGCGCAATGTGGAAGAACGCCGGCTCATCCATTTGTGCGATCACCTCGGCGAATCTCGATAGGCCGCGAGCCAGTGGCGCATCGGGATAAGCGGGCCTGGAGGATCTTTCGGCCAATGCAGTTGGCAGACCCTGGCCAGTGCCGCCCGGTGGGCGAATCAATGCGTCCGGCTCGGAAGCATCCAGGCAGACCGGAGCGACGGCCGCGCCATGGAACAACTGCGGACAGACCGGCCCACAATAGTACAGCCGCGACTGGCCGGCCAGCCAGCCGGCGGTCGTGCCACCCGATGGATCGGCTGTGTGCCAGACCTGCTGAGATGTGAAATGCGAACGGCTGGGATTGGGATGCCCCACGCCACGAAAAATCGCGAGCCTGCCTTCGTGGAACATACCGGCCAGTTCAGCAAGGGACGGATGCAGCCCCGTATCGCCGCTGAGCTTGAGGACTTGCGACGGCGGGATTGCCAACGTGGGCCTGGCGGCATAATAGGTTGGGTTGGTATAGGGAATCAGCGTGTTCAACCCGTCATTGCCGCCATTGAGTTCGATCAGCACCAATGATCCCGGCCGCCGTCTGCCCGGCCCCGATGCCCGCGACTGCGACACCCAAGCACTCGCTGCCAGAGTCCCCGCTCCGGCCCGAATAAACTCCCGACGGCTGATGGCCATGCCCGGCTCCTCTCTTCTGGTGCATGGTAGTATACGTTGCGGCGGCCGACAAGGCACCAGCGTGACGGGATTCATGGCCACGCCGATGGACCAGTACCATCGCCTCGGACATCCTCTTGCCGTCGTGCCAAGTGGCCGATATTGTTATGCCATCTGCCCAAAGGAGCCGTGCGTCATGGCACTCAAGACCAAACCCGCTCCGCGAAAGCCCGCCATCGGGGGCCTGCGCAGCACCGGCGTTGGCGAACTGGTGCGCCTCGTCAAGGCCGGCTTGCCGTTTGACCGGCTCGTGAAGTTCCAGAAGGCCGCGGCCATTCCCATGGATACCATCGCCCGCCTGGCCGGTATTCCCACGCGAACGTTGGCCCGTCGGCAGCATGAAGGCCGACTCAAGCCCGATGAGTCCGATCGTGTCCTGCGGCTGTCGATGCTCTTCGATCTGGCCACGGACCTGTTTGAAGGCGATGCCGAGGGCGCGCGTCGCTGGCTGAAGTCTCCGCAGGCCGCTCTCGGCGGCGAGGTTCCGTTCGAGTTCGCCTCGACGGAGGTGGGTGCCCGCGAGGTCGAGAACCTGATCCTCCGCCTCGAGCACGGGGTCGTCGCATGATTCATCTGAAAAAGTGCCGCCAGTGCCCTCCTGGCGGAATCTGATCATGTTTGCCAGTAGATTCGCAGCGTATTCAGCGGAATGATCGCATGCCCCTCAGCGCCTGGCGCATCGTCAAAGCCAAACATGCCGCCCCCGCGTTCTCCGGAATCGGCGCCCGTCTCGCCGGCGGCCGCTGGAACACCCCCGGCCACGCCGTCGTCTACACCGCCGCCAGCGCCTCGCTGGCCATGCTGGAAATGCTGGTGCATTTGCAGTCCGAAGAACTACTCAAGCGATACGTGCTCTTCGAGGTGACTTTCGACGACTCGCTCGTGACCACGATCGCCCCGGCGTCTCTGCCAAAGACATGGCGTAAAAGTCCCCCGCCGACCGCCCTGCAGCGCATCGGCGACGCCTGGCTCGCCGCCGGCGCCTCCGCCATCCTGCGCGTGCCAAGCGTCATCGTTCCGGCCGAGCACAACTACCTGCTCAGCCCCGCCCACGCCGACTTCGCCCGCATCGTCATCGGGCCGAAGATGTCGGCGCAGTTTGATCCGCGGCTGGTGAAACGCGGTGTGTGATTCGCTTTATGAAGATGAACGACTCTACCTGTGACACCTTCGAGTCTCATCTTGAAAGTACCGTCGGTCTTAATAATCAATACCTTGGGGAGGAAGTAGGATTGTAAGCACAGACAATCTGTTGCCAGGTTTATCCGTTGGCCAGTTTCAATACCATGTCACCGTTCCGACTCTCGAACGGGCCGTTCATGTCTCGATCAAGTGCGGCCCATCAGCGGCGGGGGCGAGTTTGACTACTGTCTCGGCGAACCTCTTCCCGCGCCGGTCTTCGGTTCGTCATCAGTTACCAAGTCGAAGTACAGAACACGAAACTCGATCGGATGCCGATTGGTTCGGGGCGGCAGTTTCGTGTCTGGGGTGTTCAGTTTCTCGACGCTCTCGGGCACTCTGCCCTTGATGCGCTTGGCCAGACCGCCGGGTATCACGCCTTCAAACTCGACGAGGGTGGTGTCGAGAGGCTTGCCATCGCTGCCGCAGAAAACTGCCAGACAATAGATTCTCCGCACTGGATCGCGCAGATTGTTGCGCAGTGATACTGAAAAGCTTCCATCGCCAGAGAAAGAGTCCCAACTGAATTGTGCCGCAATCACGCCTTCGGTGCTGCGACCTCCCATATCTTCCAAGATCGACCTCACCTTCGGATCTTTGGGACGTTCACCTCCTTTGGCCAACGGTATCGCTGTCCCTGTCTGCGCAGTCAAGGCGGCAACGTACGAGCTCGGGATTGCGAAGTTGAGATTC
>CAYSSA010000172.1:0-7355 GCA_964433485.1 uncultured Tepidisphaeraceae bacterium
AGAACCGGCAGCGCGCCGGGTCGGGCAACGGGCATTGGCGCGGCGCCTGGGACTTCGGCCACCTGCGGAGGCGGCACGGCGATCTGACAACGTCCCATCGCCAGCCCCAGATCGGTCGGGGCGGGAATGGAGGGCAGCGATTTGACGATGCGAATCTCGCCGATCGGCGGCGCCTTCGGGTCGATCAGCGGCTTGAGCGGCGGATCCGAACCTACCGGCACGCCGACAATGGCGGTCGGTGGCTGAACAGCCCAGTTGGGCTTGTAGTCCCCGGCCCTGATCTCGGCCGGAACCTTGGGATTGTTCATGACGGTTTCCAATGCCATACGCGTATTGGTGGCAATGTAATCGTCGATTGATCCGGGCGTCAGTTTTTGGCCGGCGACTTCCTTGAACGGAGGCGTCAGGATGTACGCCCAGACGATCCAGAGAACCCATAGACCGGCCGCGCCCATGGCGATCCATTCCACGTTCTGTTCGAGAATCTGCAGAATCTTGTTCTTGTTCATAGTGGCCTCACTCAGGAGGAACCGTTCGTTTCAGATAAGAGGCGGCCCGTCAAAACCCGGTGTTGCTCTTGGCCATCAACTGCGCTTCCAGAATCGCGGCCACGGAGCTCGGCATGAGATCCTTGGTCCACGCGTGGAAGAACACGGCTTCCGCGTTGACGGTCAACTGCACCACTGGCTGCGAACCATACAGAAGGCCCGCTGCCTGACACGCTCCGCGATCGAGGGCGACGGCATTCGTGCTCAACACGGTGATGAATCGTCCATTGGTCAAATTGGCCAGAAGGGCGCGGGAGTTGGCGGCCTCGATGTCGACGGTGAAGGAGAAATGCACGACTTCGTACACGTCATTGGAAACGCGCCCGGTGAAGGTGGGCTGGAACGAACGAACCACCGTCGGTACACGGGGTTCCGCGGGTTGGGGCTGCATACCTCCGGGAGCCGGTGTCACCGTGGGCATCGGCATGTCGCCGCCGGGCCCTCTGGATGCGAAGGCGGCCTGGCCATGGGCGGTCACGTAGGCCGGATTCACCACGGTGCGGACCAGTCGCTTGACGCAGGCATTGGGCACGGTGATCTTACCGCCGACCGGCCTGCTGAAGTTGCGGTTTGTAACAGCGATGGCGCTGCAGATGTCCGATTGAATCCAATATCCGATCTGCGCGGCCCAGACATCATTCGGGCTGGCTGAAAGGGGTGAACCCTGCGGTGGCACGCCCGGATGCTGGTAGATTCCCGTGGCACTGACGTACATGGTGCAGTTCTCCGCCTGCCGCTTGGCGACGGCCGCAGGAATGCCCGGCACGACCTCTTTGTTGAACTGCGCCTGAAGGGCCTGAATCGCGGCCTGATCTCGCTGATCAAAGACCTGCTTCTGCCATTCCTTCCAACGCGCCGCCAATTCATCGGCAACGTCTTTCGGCGATGGTGGCGGCAGGGCATTGAGCATGTTCTTGCCCTTGAGTGCCTCCAAGCCCTGGTAGTAGTTGTCCTTGAAAGTCGCCCGTGCCGAGCCGCTGCGATAGGTGGGTAGAGCATTGGGATCAATGGGCGTGCGACGGTTGTCGGCAATGGCCCTGGCCATCAGTGCATCGCTCTGTTCCTGCATTTTCTTCACAACCTCAAGCCCGGCCGCGTGGACGTTCTTGGTTGGAAACCCCTCCAGCATTGGAGCTTCGGTCTTCTGTGGGTCAACAATGGGCAGACGGCAACTCAGTCCCTGTCGTTTGACAGTCTCAAGCTCGCTGTTGGTTCGCACGCTGGCTTCCAGACTTTCGTTGATTTCGACATACCAGCCGCTGACAGGCCAATAGATGGCCACGACGGCAATCAGAGCGACAACCCCGCAGATGATCGCCAGGATGTTTTTCTTGATGACTTGCATGATGCCTCCGGGATTATCGGGCCTCGTCGGTTGGGGTAGCCTGGGTGTCCTGCTTCGGAGCCGGATCCATTCGGATGACCAGCAGCACTTTGAACACCTGGTCGTCGTTGAATTGCTCGCCGGGGAAATTGGGATCCTCGTTCTCGATCACTTTTTCTTCAGGTTCCTCTCCAGGGACGTTGGGGTTGACGGCTCCGGGTCGGACGATTGCGCGCCCGGGAAGGCCCATCGGGGCGGGGGCGAATCCACTGCCACCAATGCCAAATCCGCTTCCCTGGAGCCCCTGGGTCAGGTCTGTCTTCAGGTCCGGGTCGTCCTGGGGAATGTTTACTGAGGGTTGCTGGCCTGCACCGAAAGTCGGCTGCCGGAATCCACCACCACGAGGGCCAAATCCACCCGCGGGCACGTTGCCGGTCGCATTGGGATCCTTGGTTATCCGGTTGCCAGAGGAGATCAACTCGGCTCGGGCCACATACCAGTCTTTGCCCGCCTTGCGCATGGCTTCGGCGGTTCGTGTCTTGAGGTTATTCACGAAGGCGGTGTCAACAAATGCCCGGTTGCTGTTGGGGGTGTGGCCTTCGACCAGCACCAGGAATCCGCGGTTCTTGCCGTCCTCGGGCTTGGCTTGCGCATCCGGTGTCACCGGCGCGGCCACGGGGCCCCCGCGTCCGCTTCGGTCGTAAAACCCTCCGGTGGGGGCACCGGCCGCAGGCTGGATGCCAATGACGTCCGGCGAGTTCACTTCGTCCGCGTACTTCGGGAAATCATCGCGGGCATTGGCGGCGTGGGTCACGTCATAGCGGTATGCCGAGCGAATCTGGTCAATGAAGATGATTGGCCGCTGGGCGCGTTGCATGCCGGCGACCTTGGCCCGCTCAAAGGGCGGGGCGGCCATCAGGATATCTCCCAGAATATTCATCCAGGTTTCGCGATAGCTTTGCAGGGACTGAAGCTGGGTCAGGCGAACCCGGTCGGTCTCGCCCTTGGATTCGACCTCGCTTTGCCATACGGAAACACGGTTTTTTGCTGTCGCCAGCGTGTTCTCATTGACCCGTCGGACTTCCTTGGCCTGCTCGTACTGGAACATGTGGTAGTAGGCCATGCCCCCGGCCGCGGCCGTGCCCAGCAGAATGAGCGCTGCCGCCGCAGCGAACCACTTGGTCTTAGCCTTCCACATCTTGGCCCGGCAGATGGCCTCTGGCAGCAGCGACGAGGTGACGGAGCCTTCGCCCAGGGCCTGCAGGGCCAAGCCATAGGCGGTGGCCAGCGTCACCGAGTTTTCGCCGAGGGCTGCGGCCGCTTTGGCGTCGGCGGGGCTGTCGGCAGTGAAGCCATCCAGTTTCTCGATGGGCAGTTGCAGGTTCTGTTGCAGGTATTTCTGAAGGCCCGGCAACTGGAAGGTGGACCCCAGCACCACGATCTTGGCGATGCGCGAGTCGCGATGCACCGTGGAATAGAAGCCGATGGACCGCTGAATCTCCGAGACCAGGTCGGCGAAGACGGGACGCATGGCCTGGAAAATCTGCTTGGCGTACTTGCTGGTGGCGGCGTTGCGCTTGAGTTCTTCGGCCTTTGGGAAGGTGAGCTTGAACATCTTCCCGAGGGTTTCAGTAAAGGAGTTGCCGCCGATGGGCAATGTTCTCAGCCAGACGGTCGCGCCGTCGGCGATCACCAGGTCGGTGTTCTCCGCGCCCATGTCCATGAACATGGTTGGTTCGGCGACGCGATTGTCGAACATCATCGCGTTGTAGACAGCCACCGGACTCATCTGCACGACCTCGACGTCGGCATGCAGGCTCTTGAAGTACTCGATCTGGCGGTTCACCAGATCCTTCTTCATTGCGAAGATGCCGACTTCGACGTCCGGCGAGTCTTTCTGTTGAAAGAGCTGATACGCCCATTCCACATCCGCCAGCGGGAACGGAATCTGTTGGATGGCCTCGAACTTGACGATTTCGGGAATGCGCTTGGGTTCGACGGGCGGTAGTTTGATCAGGCGGGCGAAACTCTGCTGGCCCGAGACTCCGATGGCCACCGGCAGGTTCTTGGTCTGATGGCGCTGGATGAACTGGGCCAGGGCACTTTGTATAAGGGAATCGCGGTTGTCCCCAGCCATCGACAGGATTTGTTCATGCTCGATGACCTCGAAATCCTCGATGCGAATGCGTCCGCCCTCGCGGACAAGTTTCACGGCTTTGAGGGCGCGATTGCCGAGGTCTAGACCCCAAGCGATGTTGGGCATGGCGTGCTCCTTAATTGACCGCGCCGGCCGACGGGGCGGCACGCGGCGGTCCGAACCCTGGACTTGGCGCGAAACGGCGCATCTTTCGTCCGTCCAGTCCGTTAGGAATAACCGCAGTGTCCCCGGCTTTCAACCGGTTTGTGGCCAAACTCTCAGGATTTTGACGCCCAGCCCAACAGAGAGTTCTCCAATTGTACGAATCAACGGGGTTTACGGTTCTGTCATTTCCGAACAATGACCGGTCACTGCCACTGCGGATCGGCCACGGGAAGCCGTCCTTTCAAGTCGAGCCAGCAGGAGTTCGATCAGACCGTCGCCCCGCTCGTTGTCAAAGGCGATCTCCATGGCCAGGCGCACCACGCCGACGGACATTGGCCTTGAGCGGAGGATAGCGCCGAGTTTCGTCCAGTCTTTCTCGGTAACGACGAGGGTCTTGGCGCCTTGCGAATGCGCCAGCTTGTCGAGTTGCTCGATGTCGGTAGAGTCATATGCATAGTGATCGGCGAACCAGATGCCGCCGAGGTAGCTTCCCGGCAGCGAGCGTAGTTGTTGTTCGAGGGCCGCTGGGTTGCCGATTCCGGCAGCGGCGATCCATCTTTGATCCGCCAGCCAGTCCAACCGCAGGTCGGGTGGGGCCGCGGCAGAGGTTGCGGGGCTTCTCAGGCCGGTCAGTTGGTGTCGTGCCCTGTAGATGCCGGCCTTGGGGGTCCACCCATGGAGTTGGGCTTCGAGTTCCCGTCGGCGTTCTGTCGGCACCAGGTCGCTGCGCGTCAGCACGACGGCATCGGCCCTGGCCAAACCGGCCAGGCGCTCCCGCAGCAGTCCCCGCGGCAGGAGTCGCGCGAAACCAAATGGCTGAACCGCATCGACCAATACGAGATCAAAATCGCGGGCGAGCCGGCGATGTTGAAAGCCGTCGTCCAGCAGGATGACGCGGGTCTTGGGGTATTCGCGAAGCAGGTGACGCGCTCCCGCCACTCGATCCGCTTGCGCCACCACCGGCATATCCGGCAGGGAGTTCCGCAGCAACTGCTGTTCGTCGGACCATCCGTCGCGTCCCTTGTAGCCGCGCATGAGCACGGCCGGGGTATAGCCTCGCTGTGCCAGACGTTCGGCCAGCCATCGCACCATTGGCGTCTTGCCCGTGCCCCCCGTGGTGATATTGCCCACGCTGACGACCGGCCTTCCGGCAGTGTGTGGCTTGAGGATGCCGCGGTCGTAAAGGCAGTTTCGCAGGCTCGTGGCCCCGGTGTAGGCGGGTTCCGCCACGGCGAGCAGCGCGCGTAGCAACCCGGCGCCAAGCGTCTTGCGGCGTCCACTGAGGATCTCCTGTATCGCCTGCTCGTCCATGACTGACTTATACGCGCCCTTCGGCGGACCGTCACGGAGTCTACTGGTTTCGCAACCATCGGTCATCCTGGTCGGTGTACACGATTCGCTGCCGCGGCAACTTGTCGATGTCGAATCGCTCGGCGAATTCGTCGAGGGTGATCTCCTGGGCCTCGATTCCACTCCAGCGGGCCAGCAGGCCGAGCAGCCGCTCAGGCCGCACGCCGGCCTCACGCTATCGCGCCAGGCGGGTGTCGCCGTGGCGGGTGGCCAGCCGCCGTCCGTCCGTTCCCACGACCAGTGGCAGGTGCCAGTAGGCGGGAATGCGCCCGGCCAGCCCCAGGGCACGGTAGAGCAGAATCTGGCGTGGCGTGGAATCAAGCAGATCATCGCCGCGCACAACTCTGTCGACGCCCGATTCCGCGTCGTCGATTACGACGGCCAACTGGTACGCCGCGACGCCGTCGTTCTTGAGGATGACGAAGTCGCCCAGTTCGCGGGCGGGATTGAAAACGCGAGGCCCGCGCACACCGTCTTCAAAGGCGATCTCTCCGTCCGGCACATGGAAGCGGAGGGCCGGTTCCCGGCCGCCGGCCCGTCTTGCACTGTCAATCGTGGCGAATTTTCCCACACAGGTGCCTGGATAGACCGTCGCGCCGTCCTCGGCGTGGGGGGCGCTTGCCGCCATGGCGATTTCGGTCCTGGTGCATGTGCAGGGATAGGCCAGCCCCCTATGGACCAGCATCCTCGCGGTTTCGCGATAGAGTTCGAGCCGGGTGGATTGGCGGAGGGGCTGGCCGTCCCAGTCCAGACCCAGCCAGAGAAGATCCTCGATGGCCAGTCGATCGGCGCCGGGCTTGACGCGAGGTCCGTCCAGGTCTTCAACCCGGAGCAGAACGCGCCACCCAAGCCGGCGGGCCAGGATCCAGTTCACCACGAACGTTCGGGCGTTGCCAAGGTGCAGCGCGCCGGTCGGGCTGGGAGCGAGTCGCGTGATATGCATGGCGGAAGCCCTACTTCGGGGCGGCCAGGAGCGAGGGGTCGTACGCTACGCTTGCCATGATCTTCTCCAGCGTCTCCCGCTCTTTCTCATACCGGGCTTGAGTGAGGGCGACGAAGTTGAGGTGATACAGCAGGACTCGCCCGGACGGCTCGGGCACGAGCAGATCCAGCGACCAGTTGACCAGAACCTCGCTGCCGTCGGAAAGCGTCTGTCGGGCGCGCTTCTCCAGGATTCTGACATTGCCCGAAGTCCGGACGTCGATCTTGATGGTCGTCTCGCCGTCCAGGGGCTTGCCGGCCGCGTGGTCCGCCGCCAGTCGCTCGGCCGAGGCCGCCGAAATGGCCGGGGGACTGGACACCTGCACTCGGGCCATATGCTCGATGGCGTCTCCGTCGGAGGTTGGTCCCTGCACGAACATCACGTCGCCCGTGTTCAGAATCGACCACGACTCCGGCACCGTGATTCTGAGCGGATAGGGCGCCAGGTGTAGAACCCTGGTGGCGTTTCGCGTGGCCGGTCGGGCGTCCGCTGAAGAAACCGCGGGCACTGTGGCGGGAGGCGCGGGCTTGTCGCATCCGGCAATCCATGTTGTGGCGGCAACCAGTCCGGGCACGATGAGTCGTCTCATTCCATAACTCCCTTGTGCGACAATATAATTTATTGGAACCTGGTGCGGAAGGACCATGTGAAGCGCCGCGCTTGACCGCCGCGCGGCGGAACCGCCATAATCAGCTCAATGGCCGCGACCGTCATTTCCAGTCCATCCTCGTCCGGCTACTCCGAGAACGTGCGCAAGGCGGCCGAGACTCTGCGAGGCGGGGGGGTTGTGGTTCTGCCGACGGAAACCGTCTATGGGGCAGCCGCCTGCGTTTCCTGCCCCGGCGCGCT
>CAYSSA010000172.1:7383-11029 GCA_964433485.1 uncultured Tepidisphaeraceae bacterium
GCGCGACAACGCCGGTCGACACGCGGCCGCTGGTGGTTCACCTGGCCGCAATCGACCGCGTGGCGGAACTCACGGGGCCACTCCCCTCGTTTGCGGGTCGCGCCGTCCGCAAACTCTGGCCCGGGCCGGTGGGGCTGGTATTTGATGTGCCGGAACAGGTGCGGGCCGTGGCGGCATCCCGATTGGGCGCGCGCCCCGAAGACCTGTTTGACGGCAACACAATCACCATTCGTTGCCCGGATCATCCGTTTACGGCCGATGTGCTCAAAGCGGTGGACGGGCCGGTGGTGTTGCGCCGGGCGACCCCGGCGGTGGGCGATCCTCGGACGCAGTACATCGATCCGTTGTGGATGGAGGCGGCGGACATCGTGTTCGACGAAGGCCCGACTCGCTTTGGAATGCCATCGACCCTGGTCCGCGTTACCGGCGGCGGCTATGAAATCGTCCGGCAGGGGGTTTATGATAACAGGATCATCGACCGTCTCATGAGAACCACTATTCTGTTCGTTTGCAGCGGCAACACCTGTCGTTCTCCGATGGCCGAGGCCGTGGGTCGTGCCCTGCTGGCTTCGCGGCTGTCCGTTCCGGAAAGCGAACTGGAGAAGCGGGGTTTTGTGGTCATGTCGGCCGGGGTCTTTGCCATGCCGGGCGCACGGGCAAGCGAGCCCGCCGTGGAGGCGGTGCGCGAGTTTGGCGCGGACCTGTCGCGCCATCGATCGCGCCCGCTGGTACTTGAACTGGTCAACCAGGCCGACTTCATCTTTGCGATGAGTCGGGCTCACCTGCGGCTGGTTCTGGAGATGGCGCCCTCGGCGGCCGGCAAGGCCGACACCCTGGATCCCGCCGGAGATATCGAGGATCCCATCGGAGGCAACGTCTCGCTCTATCAGTCTTTGGCAAGGCGAATGAAAGCACTGATCGAGAAGCGGCTGGACGAGCGGTCGATTCCGTGAGAGCGGCCGGCAGTCGGTCCGGACCCGCCGTTATTCGACTAAACGGCGGCGTGGTATTCCGTCGGTTGATATTGTAAATTACCGTGACCAACGGAGCGCCAGTGATGAAGATTGCGGTCGGTTCGGATCATCGAGGTTACGAGGCCAAGCGGAAGTTCTGTCCGTATCTCAAGCAGCTTGGCCATGAGGTCGAGGACTACGGTTGCGACACCGCGAACGTGGCTTCGGACTACCCCGATTTCGCGCTGGCCGTGGGGCGCGCTGTGATCGAGGGCCGTGCCGAGGTCGGAATTCTCTTTGACAATAGCGGGCTGGGGATGTCAATCGCCGCCAACAAGGTTCCGGGCGTGCGCGCTGCCTTGGCGCACGATGAGGTCACTGCCCGGATCGCCCGCGAGCACAACCACTGCAATATCCTGTGCCTTGGCTGCGATCTGCTGAATGAGGGCGAGATCAAAAAGATCATACAGGTATTCCTGAGCACCGAATTCATGCAGGGCAGACACTTGCGCCGTATCGAGAAGTTGAAGGAAATCGAGCGGAGCCTGGGCGGCTGACCCGATGCCGGACCGGACGGCACCTTCGCCCGGCCCGACACGGATCTGATGGATGCCTGCCTTTGACAAGACTCCCCCGGCTCAAGGTATGATGGTCGGCATGAGGTTCATTTTCCCCCTGGCGTTCTCCATGACGCTGTTTGCCTTCGGTGGTGTTGCCGCCGAACGGTTGAACGTGCTGTTCATTCCCGTGGACGATCTGAAGCCCACCATCAGCTGTTATGGGGACTCGGTGGCCAAGACGCCGAATCTCGATCGCCTGGCCGCACGGGGCACCGTGTTCGAGCGGGCGTACTGCATGCAGGCGGTGTGCGCGCCCTCGCGCAACGCCGTTATGACGGGTCTGCGCCCGCAGGTGTTGCAGATCTACGATCTGGGAACCAATTTCCGCCGCCGGGTTCCGGAAGTGGTGACGCTTTCGCAGTGGTTCATACAGCATGGATGGAAAGCCGAGGCCATGGGCAAGATCTACCACGTTGGCCATGGCAACCACGAGGATGCGGCGTCGTGGAGCGTTCCACACTGGCAGGCCAAAAGCATTGGATATGCGCTGCCGGAGAACCGCGCCAGGGGCGTGACGCGAGAAGAAGCGCTCTTCGAGAACAAAGGCGGCAAGGTTAGCGATCTGCCTCGCGGCGCGCCATACGAATCGGCGGACGTGCCCGACAACGCCTATGGCGACGGCAAGATTGCCGACGAGGCTATTCTCCGCCTGCGGGCCGCCAGGGCCAATCCGTCTCAGCCGTTCTTCATGGCGATTGGTTTTCTCAAGCCGCACCTGCCCTTCTGCGCTCCCAGGAAGTACTGGGATATGTACGATCCGGCGAAACTGCCGATGCCCGAGCGGGACACTCCGCCCGAGGGAGCGCCCGGTTTTGCGCCCACGAGCTGGGGTGAACTGCGGCAGTATACGGACATTCCGGAGACCGGGCCGCTCACGCCCGCCAAGGCGCGCATGCTCATTCACGGCTACTACGCCGCGACCAGCTACATGGATGCCCAGCTTGGCCGCGTACTGGATGAACTGGAGGCGCTGGGGCTTGCCGACAAAACGGTCATTGTGCTCTGGGGCGATCATGGCTGGCACCTGGGCGATCATGGCATGTGGTGCAAACACACCAACTACGAGCAGGCGACGCGCGCGCCCCTGATCATCTGCGCCCCCGGCCGCAAAGGCGGGCAACGCACCGCGGCGCTGGTGGAGTTTATTGACCTTTATCCCACAATCTGCGACCTGGTCGGCTTGGAAAAGCCTGCGCACCTGCAAGGAACCAGCCTGACGCCGTTGCTCGATGATCCCCGCTCCAGCGTCAAGACGGCGGCTTTTCACGTCTTTCCGCGCAGCAATCGCGAGCATGGTCCCATGCTCGGGCAGGCCGTTCGCACCGAGCGATGGCGCTATATCGAGTGGCAGAAGGCCGATGGCGGCGTGGCCGCCCGCGAACTGTACGACATGCGGGATGACCCTGGGGAAACGGTGAACCTGGCCGGCAAGTCCCAGCATTCGGCCGCCGTGAACGAACTGTCGGCGCTGCTCAAAACGCAGTTGGCCAAGCCCGCGCCGGTCGGGTTGAAGATCACCAGCATCAACAGCGCTCAGGCGAAACCGGCCGCACAGGACCGTGTCGCGCTGTTTCAGAAGAAGGACGTCAATGGCGACGGCAGACTGACGCGAGAGGAGTTCCTCGCCAACCAGGCGGATCCGGCCGAAGCGCCCAAGCGGTTTGAGCGATTCGATGCCAACAAGGATGGTGTCTTGTCGCGAGAGGAATTCGTCAATCAGGGCAGAGTCGCGCCGTAACAGGCGCAATCCGGCCCTCAGCGCCTGTTCCCGGCGGTTTCAGCGGTTTCACTGTCTGGCGTTGAAATCCAAAGCGGCCTACTGAGGCCGCACTCCCAAAGAGCCCGTCGTCGCATCGAGCAAGGCGCATCAGCGGTCGTGGACCCTGTTCGCAGGGGTCCACGACCGTTGCTGCGCGAATGGTTTTCGATCGGTCATGCAGAGCGAAGCGAAGCATCTCCGCGTTTGGCCGCCGCGGACGATGCTTCGCCGCAGAGCGCGATCCGTGACGGGAGCTCGGAGGTTCCTCGCGTTGCTCGGAACGACGGTTGGCGCTACCCTGAGCAACGCGAAGG
>CAYSSA010000173.1:0-3269 GCA_964433485.1 uncultured Tepidisphaeraceae bacterium
ACAGTCTGTCGCTGTGGCAGCCGATGCGTGCCCGAAGTTCGCGTGCCGGATTGGATGTCTTCAGAGAGATCACTTCCCCGGGCGCGGCGTACAAACCGGTGCTGTGCCAACCGGCAATGCCAAGGTCGATCTCGATGGTCTTGCTCACCCGCGCTGCTGCCGCCGGGACCGTTCCAGGAAACGACGCTGCCGAGGGATGTGCCTGGACCTGTTCCGGCGCCAGCCGTGCGGTCCGTTCATGCCAGAGTGTTGCCGACAATCGACCCAGGGGGTCGGCCGAGGCCTTCAATGGCTTCTTGGGCGAGGGAATGGCGACCGGCAGCGACTCGACCAGCCGATTGATCCTGGGCAGCAGCAGCGTGTCATCGGCCGGAATCGCGGTTGCGGCCTGGGACACAGACCAACCCGCCTTTGCCAACTGTTCGGCCGGAATTCCCGCCTTCTTCTCCGCCACGGCCTCGATGGTCCCAAGCGACTTGCCGGCATGGACGGTGGCGGGCGGGCGCCTGGTTGCATCAAAGCCGTCCGGGGCGGTGCGGTCGAGGGTGCCGTCGGCCCACGCCATGCCCATCGCCGCCAGCAACCTGTTCCCGCCGTGTTGCGTCGGCAGATGTTTGCCGGGATTCAGTTGGAGCCATCCCCATCCGAGCGAACTGCCGACAAGTCCGCCGCCACTTTCGATGAACTTGCGCAAGGCGGCGACCTGCGTGTCGCTCAGCCCGGCCGGTTCGATGACGACCACATCAACGGTTCCAAGCCGGTTGTCCCAGTCTGCGCCCTGAAGTAACACGGGCATAAACCCGTTCTGTGTTGTCCATTCAGACAAGCCTCTCAGATTGACCAGTCCGACGCGGGGGGCGTCTTTGCCAGCAGTCCACAGAATCACGTTCTTCATGAAGCGGCCCGTATCGGCGATCGCAAGGGTGTCGGCCGCAAGGTAGCCGTTGTGCCCGAGCGCAACGACTCGCCCTTTGCCGGCCCGGCCGGCCGCCGCCACGGCCGCGACGTTTTTCGATCCGCTTTGTCCGATGATCAACGGGAACGCCTGTTCGCCGAAAACTACCAGGGGTCCGGGAATTCCCGGCGCGGCGATGGTATTCACGCCGGCCAACATGGTCTCCAGATCCGCCTCGTTGCCCGCGCAGCGGAACGCGAGAAACGAAGCGACGAGAACGGCCAGAGCCAACCGTCCGCTCACGCGGCGGTTCAAGCCTCGGGTCAGCGCGTAGATACAACAGGCAGGCCATGGTTGCTTCATATTCATGTCCAATAATATGACCCCGCGATCAACAAGTTGCGGAGTCCGCGCAGACGCCGGCCGTCCACTTTACCTGCCATTCGAGCTTTCCCAATGGTTCGATGAGGCCGGCCGAGTGATCGCGGATGGAACGATCCAGTTCATCGAATCGCCCGGTGGTGGGTTCAAGCGACAATTGCCGGTGCTGTGCCCAGCCCCCGGTGTTGATCCAGATTCCCCAATAGCACGTGAGTCTCTCGGGCATGGCGACTTCCAGGCGCAATGAACGGGAGCGGGCTGGATATCGGATCACCGCGGGAGAATCTATCGGACCGGCCGAGAAGACCTTCCACCCCTTCCCGGCCGGCAGAGATTCCGGCCGCGAGAGATCCAGATTCCCCAATTTCGGCCAGCGGAACGGTTCGTCCTTGCGGTCGCCGATCGCGTCGTGACTGAATCGCCATTCGCTTGTCGGCTTGATGTCCACAACCGCCGTCTGCCGCAAGGCCAGCAGCACATGTTGTGCCCAGACGAACCTGAATGGGAATGGCGCTAGATTCACCAGGGTGTAGTCGGCAATGACGCTTGCGTCCTCAAGGTAGAGCTTGCGTGTCAGGCGATAGCCGAACCGAAGGCCATGCCAGACCGTGGTGATGCCGTTCCTGGTGGGCACCGCCGTGGTGGGCAGGCCCCAAAGCTCGCCATGATCCGGCGAGGCGATGCCGTCGTAGGGGAATCCGGAGTAACGCGAAGGAGCCACCGATGGAAAGCACTCATCCCAGCCGGCGCACCACGAGTCGGCATAGGGCTTGTCATATTGGGGGCGTTGCTCGGGAATCTCCGCAGCATATGAGAACAGGAGCTGAAAATTGTCGGCCTTGTCGACCAGCGATGTCACTTTCCCGCCGATTTCCGGCCAAACCTCCATGCGAAACGCATCGTTTTCGATGGTAACGGGATGTGGCATGGCGCGAAGGTTACCGCGCGATCAGGCCAAATGGTAGCCCGATCCACACTGGGTCCTGCTTGACAAGGGCGCATGATGGTGACGGACAACACATTCGATCATCCGTACCTGGTGGCACGGGCTTCCATTACATGGCGCCGGCACTCCGACACCGTCCTGTCATCCGCTTCGTTCGCGGCGGCTCTCGCTGCTTGCATTCCGCCGGTCGTCTCGTAAAGATTGACCCTCCTATACTGACGGAAACACAGGAGACACCATGAGCCAATCGCCTCGCAAACCCGGTCTGGGAACCCTCGCACTTCATGCCGGGCAGTCGCCCGATCCTGCAACGCATGCCCGTGCCGTGCCCATCTATGCCACCACCAGCTACAACTTCGACTCCACGGAACACGCCGCCAACCTCTTTGCCCTCAAGGAGTTCGGCAACATCTATTCGCGACTGATGAACCCGACGAACGATGTCCTGGAGAAACGCCTGGCCGCTCTCGACGGCGGCGCGGCGGGGCTGGTGTTTTCTTCGGGACAGGCGGCCATCACGGCGGCCATTCTCACCATCTGCCATTCCGGCCAGAACTTCATTTCCGCGACCAGCCTTTACGGCGGCACCTGGACTCTCTTCACGCAAACCCTGCGGCAACTGGGGATCGAAGTGCGGTTTTTTGATCCAGGCAAGCCCGAGGAGATCGACAAGCTCGTCGATGCCAACACCCGCTGCGTCTATATCGAGTCCGTGGGAAACCCCAAGAACGACGTTCCCGACTTCCGCAAGATCGCCGACATCTCTCACAAGCACGGTCTGCCGCTCATCTGCGATAACACGGTCCTGACCCCGGCGCTGTTCAAGCCGATCGAGCACGGCATCGACATCGTTGTCTATTCCACGACCAAGTTTCTCGGCGGCCACGGCGTTCATGTCGGCGGCGCGATTGTGGATGGGGCGACGTTTCCCTGGGCGGAGAACCCGAAAAAGTGGCCGGAGTTCTGCTCGCCGGACCCGGCCTATCACGGCGTGGTGTTCGCCGAAGCGCTCACGCCAATCGGCAATATCGCGTACATCATCCACAT
>CAYSSA010000173.1:3284-11028 GCA_964433485.1 uncultured Tepidisphaeraceae bacterium
CACATGCTCCGCGACACGGGCGGCTGCATGAGCCCGTTTGCCTCTTTCCTCACCCTGCTGGGCATCGAAACGCTGCACCTGCGTATGCCGCGTCATGTGCAGAACGCCCAGGCGATTGCGGAGTGGCTCAGCAAGCATCCGGCTGTTGAATGGGTGAACTATCCCGGTCTGCCGAATCATCCGTATCACGCCAATGCAAAGAAGTATCTGCCCAACGGGGCCGGCGCCATCATGGGCTTCGGCGTGAAGGGAGGCAAGGAGGCCGGCGTCAAGTTCATCAACAACGTCAAACTCGCCAGCCATCTGGCCAACATCGGCGACGCCAAGACGCTTGTGATCCATCCAGCCTCGACCACGCATCAGCAGCTCACCGAGACCGAACAGCTTGCCGCCGGTGTGCGGCCCGAGTACATCCGCCTCTCGGTCGGCCTTGAGGACGTGGAAGACATCAAGGCGGATTTGGATCAGGCGCTGAAGTAGTCGGCGGTCGGTAGTAGACAGTGGATAGCCGGTAGTGAAGACTGGCGGTCATCCACCCTCTGCCGAGTGCCAACCAGCGAATGTCAATCATCACCTGTCAACCACGAGCGACTGACTACTGACTAATGGCCACTCCCATAGAATCCTCCGACGACGTCCGCAATGCCAAACCGCTGCGCTTTGCCAAGAAATATGCGCTGCCGATGACCTTCACCCTGCAATGCGGGCAGACGCTGGAAACAGTGGAAGTTGTCTACGAAACCTATGGCACGCTCTCGCCCCGCCGCGACAATGCCGTGCTGATTTGCCATGCCCTTTCCGGCGACTCTCATGTCGGCAGGCATGACGAGACCGATGATCCGGGCTGGTGGGATATCTGTGTCGGTCCGGGCAAGCCCGTCGACACCAACAAGTTCTTTGTGATCTGTGCCAATGTCCTGGGGGGCTGCCGCGGCACCACCGGTCCCATGTCCGTCAATCCCAGGACCGGCCAGCCCTACGGCAGCGACTTTCCCACCGTCACCATCGCCGACATGGTGGACGTGCAGCGCCAACTCATCGACTACCTCGGCATCGACCGGCTGCTGGCCGTGGTCGGCGCTTCCATGGGCGGGCAACAGGTCCTGGATTGGGCCACGCGCTACCCCAACCGCGTCGCGGGAGCTGTCGCCGTGGCCACCTCGGCGCGGCTCACACATCAGGCTCTGGCGTTCGACGTCGTGGGCCGAAACGCCATCATGCGAGATCCCCACTACAACAACGGGCAATACTATTCCCTGCCCGAAGGTCCGCGCGTGGGGCTGGCCGTGGCCAGAATGCTGGCGCATATCACCTATCTCTCGCCGCAGGCCATGGACCAGAAATTCAGCCGCCCGACGCCCAAGCGGGATCTGGCAACCGAATTTGAGACTCGCTTTGCCGTGGGTTCTTACCTGGCCTACCAGGGACATCGGTTCGTCGAGCGTTTCGACGCCAACAGCTACATCTACATCACCATGGCGATGGACCTGTTCAACCTGGCGACCAACCCCGTGTCCCTCCAGCGCGTCCTGGGCGGTTCGCTCTGCCGGTGGCTCGTGCTCAGCTTCTCCTCCGACTGGCTCTTCCCGCCCTCGCAGTCGCGGGAGATTGTGGACGCCCTGCTGGCCACCAACCGTCCCGTTACCTATTGCGAGGTCGAAAGCACCTGCGGCCACGACGCATTTCTCCTCGAACACGATTTCGACCGCTACGGCGAAATGATCCGCGGGTTTCTCGACAACCTGCTGGCTCCCGGCCAGTCGCCCCCGACGCCGGTCGACGACCCCGCCAAGCACCAGCCAACCTCCATCTTCCACGGTCGGCGATTTGACTACGACATGATCGAGCAACTCATCCCGCCCGCTTCGAGCGTGTTGGACCTGGGCTGCGGCTCAGGGCGATTGCTGGCGAGGCTCAAGTCGCGGGGCCATCCTCGGCTCGTCGGCATTGAGATCGACCAGCTTGCCATCCGTGAGTGCTGCCGCAAGGGACTGGACGTCATTCGAGTCGATCTCAACCTCGGCCTGGCGGCGATCCCCGACAACGCCTTTGATTGTGTAGTTCTGTCCCGCACGCTGCAATCCGTCCGGCACGTCGAGAAGGTCATCAGCGAGATGCTCCGCGTCGGCCGCTATGCCCTGGTGAGCTTTCCCAACCTGGCCTATGGCCCGCTTCGCGACCGCCTGGCGCGGGAAGGAAGGGCGCCTTGCGGCACGGAAGGTGGACCGTTCGAATGGTACAACACGCCGGACATCCGCTTTATGTCCATCCGCGACTTTGAGTCGTTCTGCGAAACCCACCGATTCCGCGTGCAGAGCCGGGTGTTTCTCAACAGCGGGACCGGCCAGCGCGTCGCCGATGAACCGAACCTGAATGCCGACACGGCCATTTTCGTGCTTAGCCGGCCTTGATGCCGCGTCAGCGGTGCGGCGAAATCGCGGACCTTCGGTCGCGGGAAATTTCGCCCCGCCGCTAACCGCCCGGCGATGATGAGGTGTGTGATGATGCGAACCCCCCGTTTCCGACGACGATTGAATCCCGGCGTGGCCTTCGTGCTGCATCTGTGCGCAGTCGTGCTGTTGTGCGGCCCGTTGTCGGCCGCTGACGCGCCCCGCATGTCCTATCTCGACAATGGAACTCTGAAACTCGGAATCGACCTCTCAATCGGAGGTTCGATCACGTATCTCGGCCCATCCGGCACAGAGACCAACCTCATCAACAGCCATGACTGGGGCCGACAGATTCAGATGTCCTTCTACGGCGGCCCGAATCCCTACACCGTCGGCGACAAGAAGCCCCGTCCCGACTGGGCCTTTCTCGGCTGGAATCCGGTTCAGTCGGGCGATTGCCACGGAAAGCGCGCCAGGGTGCTCCAACACACGAATGATGGCAAATCGCTCTACGTGAAGTGCGTTCCCATGCAGTGGCCCATGGACGATGTGCCCGGTGAATGCACCTTCGAGTGCTGGATCTCGCTGGAGAACAATGCGGCCATCGTCCGCGCCCGCATCAACAACGATCGCTCCGACCGGACTCAATACCCCGGCCGGCATCAGGAATGTCCGGCGGTTTATACCAATGGTCCGTGGTGGCGGCTGATGACCTACACCGGCGACAAGCCGTTCACCAACGACACCTTGACGCAAATCGAGGCCAGGTTTCCCTGGAGCCACTACCGCGCCAACGAATGCTGGAGCGCTCTGGTCGACGATAACAACTGGGGGCTGGGGCTTTGGAACGAAGGCGTCTATTCCGCCACCGGCGGCTTTGCCGGCAAGCCCGGAAAGGGCGGCCCGAAGGACAGCCCCACCGGGTATTTTGCCCCGCTGACCACCGAAATCCTCGATCACAACATTCAACACGAATACCGCTATGTCCTGATACTGGGAAAGCTCGAGGAGATTCGCAAGTATGTCTACGACCGCGCCAGGCGACCGGCCCCGCCGAAGTACCGTTTCAACAAGGACCGCGCCGGTTGGGTCTATCACGGTTTGAAGGATGGCGGCTGGCCGATCAAAGGCGAACTCTGCATTCTGCCCCAGCAGAAGAACGGTTCGATGGTTGGACCGCAGGATCTCTGGCCGGCCGAGGCCGCCCCGAAGCTGCGTCTGCACGCGGCTTTCGATACTGCACAGACCAACCTGCGCATTCGATTTTCACCGTTGGCCGGGGATGCCGGCGGCGGGCTGCCCCTGGCCGTCACCGCCGATGGGCAATACCGCACTTACGAACTCGACCTTTCCACCGCCAAGGAATACCGCGGCCTGATCGCCAACCTGCGAATCGACATACCAGCCGCTAAAAGGGCAGGTGAAACCGTGAGGGTCCAGTGGATCGAACTGGGCATTTAGGACCGACGTCCTCATACCCCGCGACGGCCTCAGGTTGCGATGACCGATAGCTCCACCTCGCAGTTCACAAGTGTGTCGAGCACACCCTGAGCGCTGTCGATGACGTAGGCGTCGTTGCCGTCGCCGCCGTCGAGGGTGTCGCCACCGGCCAGGTCGCCCCCCAACAGCACATCATCGCCGGCGCCGCCGGACAACAAGTCGTTGCCCGAACCGCCGGACAGCACATCGTTGCCGGCCATGCCATATAGCAGATCGTTGCCGCCGCCGCCCAGCAGTGTATTGGCCATGGCGTTGCCGCTGAGTTTGTCATTGCCCGAACCGCCCTTGAGTATCTCGATGTCGTTGCCGATATTGTCGTTTTCGGCCGCCACGCCCGGCCCCAGTCGGTGCCCGTCGTTGGCTTTGCCGTCAAGCGTCAGGCTCAGCGCCTCGGTTCTGCCCGAGTAGTCGGCGACGTCCGCGCCCGGTCCGCCGTTGAGGACGTCTTTACCCGTGCCCGGCCGCAGAACGTCATTGCCGGCGTCTCCCGAGAGTGTGCAGGCGCGGTCGGACCCGATCAGCAGGTCGTTGCCGTTGCCGCCGAAGAGCGTCGCCGGCAGCGTGACGTTGGGCGTGAGCGTCAGGATGTCGTTGCCCTCCATCCCCATGACCTTGATCGACTTCACCTTGCGCAGCGGCGTGGTGAAGCTGGAATCGTCAAGCGTCACAACCAACGATGTGGCGCTCTGATCAACGCTGATGATGTTGGCCGACTTGTCGCCCTGGACAACCAGCACCGTGCCTTCGACGGCGACTGACAGCGACAGCATCCGGCGGTTTTCAAGTGGCTGGATCATTTTGACATATTCGGCGAGGATTCCTCGCATACTGCAACGATTTCAGCAAAAACGGATCGAATGTTCCGAAGGTAGAGGGGTGGGATGCCGCTTACGAGATTATCGGACGCGGTCGTGAAAGGCAGATCGCATGACCTCAAAATGGCTGACCATATTTGCCGTGGTGCTGATCGCCGTCGGCGCGTTCCTGTTCCGCGAGCCCAAGCTCACACTCCGCGTTTTCCATCAGGACGAGGCCATTCACTGCTATCGCCTGCAGGAAATTCGCGTCGAGGGCGTCTATAAGTACATTCCCAGCGAATACCATGGCCCGACACTGAACTATTTCACCTTCCCCGTCCTCTGGCTGACCGGGGCCAACGACTGGCTGAAGGCCACCGAATGGCACTACCGCATGGTCACCGTTCTATTCGGCGCGGCCCTCGTGCTGTCCGTCCTGCTGCTGCGTGACGCGCTGGGCAATGTCGCCACGGTGTTTGCCGCCTTGCTGACGGCCGTCTCTCCCGCCATGGTCTTCTACAGCCGCTACTACATCCAGGAGATGCTGCTCGTTTTCTTCACCGCCATCGCCATCGGCGCGGGCTGGCGATTCTCGCGCTCGCAGCGATGGGGGTGGCTGGTCATCCTCGGCGCCTGCATCGGCTTCATGCACGCCACCAAAGAGACATTCATCATCAACCTCTTTGCGGCCGCGGTTGCCCTCGGATGTGCCTGTCTGCTGACACGCGGCGCAAGCCTGCTTCCGGTTCTGCGCCCGCGACCATGGCTGGTCGCGATCGTCGCCGCCATCGTGGTTTCCGTGGCGTTGTTCTCAAGTTTCTTTCAGTATTGGCGCGGTGTGCTCGATTCCGTGCTGGCGTATGGCGTCTATTTCTCCCGAGGCAAGGGTGAAAACACCGACCATGTGCATGAATGGTGGTACTATTTTCAGATTCTCTTCTGGCACAAAATCGGGCCCGGGCCTCTACATACGGAACTGGCCATCCCGGTCTTGTCGCTCCTGGGGTTCGTCCATGCGTTTTGGCCGCGACGGCGCCCGGCCGAACAGCGCCAGGCAATCGTTGGCCGCCTGGTCCTGCTGCGCTGGCTGGCCATTTACACGCTGGTGCTCACGATCGTCTATTGCCGCATCAGTTACAAAACCCCCTGGTGCGCGCTCGGCTTCCTTCACGGCATGATTCTCCTCGCCGGTGTCGGTGCATCGGCCATCATCCGTTTCGGCGGCTGGCTCGCCGCGGGCTGCCCCTCTCTGGTGGCACGGGCTTCCAGCCCGTGTACCGCGGCGCCCCGCAGCATGGATGAAAGTCGTTCGCCCGCGTGCGAACGTGCCCAAGCCCCGGTGCCAATGCCTGCAACACCGTGCCACGTCTTCCGGACCGGCGCCGTTATCACCCAGTTGATCCTCGCCGTTATTCTGCTGCTGCCTCTCCTCTTCATGCCGTACAAAGGCCAGCGCTACGACCTCGCCCGGCAGGCCTACGATCTCAGTTTCAATCCCAGGATGGTCGCCGACAGTCGATTCAATCCCCATGTTTATGGCCACACCTCCACCAAGTTGCTGGAACTGATCGAGCGTGTGAATGAGATTGCCCGAGTCTGGCCAAGCCGCGAGAAGATCAGCATTCAGGTGACCACGGATGATTACTGGCCGGCGCCGTGGTATCTGCGGCAGTTCATGAACGCGCGTTTCCCAGGCACCCGACCGTTTGTTTCGCCCGAGCTCGTCATCACCAACGCAAAAAAGAACGAGATGCCCCTGCCGGCCGGCCTGGAGGAGAACTACCGCGCCGACTATTTCGGCCTGCGCCCGCACGAATTGCTCGTGCTGCATGTTCGCAACGACGTGTGGGCGAAGTTCATTGAATCCCGCGCCAAGGGGCCCACGCAAGCGCGGAGCGCGCGATAGCGACGGCGCGAAGTCAGAAGTTTCAGTTGAGGGAAATGCCGGAAAAGAAAAAAGGCGGCGTGGACCTCTCGGCTTTCCACGCCGCCCAGGGAAGGAGGACCATTTTGGCTTTCAACTACCTCTATCCATTATACGCTACGTTTACCTTGCGGGTTCTGGCATCCCGATGTTGCGGCAGCCCGCCCTCAGGCTCGTCCGATCGCCGCCCTGCATCGAGCCACAAACGCCTGTCACGCAAGCGAATGCGTCCCGCCGGCGCATGCATCTCCATGCTCGGTATCGGTCCGACCTCGTGATAATATGAGCCAATGTCTTCGGTTTTCCGCCCTTCCGATTCTGCGGCCTTGGAAAGCTGGGCAAACGCTGGCAACGCCAACGGCCAATCCTATTGCGAGTGGGACCGCGCAAGCTGTTCGGCCGTTCCCAGCAGTTCCAGCGTCAGCTTCGATCGGTCAAAAAGATAAAAGCTCCTCTGCGGCTGCCGTTCTGCGTAGTACCGGTAGATCTCCACGTTTCGGATACCCAGGTCGTGGGCCTTGATCACCGGAGCATCATCCGGCCAGGCAACGTCCGAATTGTAGACCGGCTCCTCCGTGATCGGGTCGCCCTGCCGATAACGGAACAACACCACCGCCGGCGTCTGAACCCGCCCGGCCAGTTCCTCATGCACAAACCCGAGCATCGGGGAGCGAAAAGTCTCGTCATCAACCTTCGGGTTCAACTCGTGCAACGAGTTGAGCGAAAAACCCACCGCCAGCACCACCCCGGCGCACAACACCGACCCCCTCGCGGCAGGTATTTGCTCGGCCGCGGCTTGCACTCCAGCCAACGTCATCAGGATGATGGCCGGGCCGATAACCACCGCGTAGTGCTCCAGGAAAAACGTGTTGGGGACATAGATCGCGACGAATGTCAGCACCATCAACGGCGCCATCCAAAGCCATTGCCGCCAGAGCGCCAGCAGTCCAAGGGGCACCAGCAACAGCAGCGGCCGTCCGGGAAACGTGGAATCGACGATCATGGGCGTCCACTCCGTCAGCCATGTTCGCAACAGCCTCTCCGGTTGATGCTTGGAGATGTATCCGGACAGAAAACCTCGATAATAATCTCGTTTCTGGGCCAGGTTTGACTTCGATTGCAGCGAGGGGTCC
>CAYSSA010000174.1:0-155 GCA_964433485.1 uncultured Tepidisphaeraceae bacterium
TATTTCACGGAGATGCTGAAACGTATGGGGCTGGTGCCGAGACCGAAGTGATGGCCTTTTCGGAGAGACGCATGGAGCCCGCATGCCAGTAGCAGACGCTCATCGCATGGTCGAAAACGAAAGGACGGAGATGCTATGGCCGACTGGGCTCAGGT
>CAYSSA010000174.1:288-563 GCA_964433485.1 uncultured Tepidisphaeraceae bacterium
GGAGACGGCGGCCCGCATTGACGGGATCTGGTTTGTCGCTCAGGGCATGACCAAAGCGCCGGAGGGGAAATCGCTGGGCACAGCACGCGATGAGTTCATCGAAGCCCATCGCACCCTCAAGTGGATCGTCGAGATCAACCAGAAGGCGGTGGATACGCGTGCCAAGGGGGACGGCAAATCGGCCATCTACGAGACGGGCCACCTGGTGAAAGCCGGCATCAAGGATTTCGAGGTCATGTCATACACCAGCGGTCAGAATTTCTCGACACTGACCG
>CAYSSA010000174.1:573-10994 GCA_964433485.1 uncultured Tepidisphaeraceae bacterium
AGAACAGATCGATGCCGTACGCAAGGTGATGGGCAAAATGGGCATGAAGGCCACCCCGCTAATTGTCAATACCCGCAGTTACACCAAGAATCGGCTTGTGCAGGAACTTCTCGACAGCGACAAGATTCAGGGTGTGAGCTTCGAGACGCCAGCCGAATTGCTGATTAAGGGAGGATTTCTGGAGGCGGAGGTGGTGCCAACGATTCGGCATGCGATCCGGCAGAAGAAAACCTTCTATCTGTTGCTCAATGCGGACAAGTCCAAGGATTTCCTGAACGATGTCAGGGTCATCACCGAAAAACTGATGCGTTCATGTCGCCAGGAAATGGCTTCGCCACAAATGAGGTTGGCCCTGGGTAACTACATGCCCTACGGCGTGGCTTTTGTGCCGGAGCGTGATAAGGATGGCAAGTTAGCGAATACCACCACGGGTGCTGCCCTCTGGCTTGCCGAGTTCGGTGACAAACACGGCTTGCGCCAACCGCGTGGGCGCGTAACGGCGAAATAGGATCTGTTTTGAAGCAGGCAGTGAATAGCTGGTAGAGTCGCCCGAACGGTGTGCTGCGGGCGCTTGCCTGCCCGTCTCCCATTCTTTGTGCCTTTGGGTTTTCCCTTTGTGCCTTTGGAAACACCTCGGGAAATCCCAGGGCGTTCACCGGCGCGAAGCCCAGTAGGCGTCGGCCTCAGCTTCGAGCTTATCCAGCCGCGTGTAGCAATCCGGGAACTCTTTGAGGTGCGCCCAAGCGATCTTGCCGGTCAGCAGTTCGTCATCATTGGTGACGTTGGTTTCCAGAAACCGCCGCCGATCATTCCTCTGTTTCTGATCGCCCAGAAACTTGTCGAGCAGTTCGCCGACGGTCTTGCCGCCAGGGTGCCCCGTCTTGCCCTTGCCATCCTTGACCATTTGCGCTGCGAGACACCCAGCCGCGGACATTCCCCGGTCGGGATTCCTCAGCATCTCCTGCTCTGCTTCCTGGATTTGTTCAGGTGTGACCGGATCGAGAATGGCGGTCGATCCTGAGGGGTTGGGTTGGGATGTCAGGAACCGACCGTACTCCGTCATATTGCGGCTGAAGTCATTCAGGCGTTCATCGGCCTGGGTCTTTTGCTCGGCTGCATCGATCTCGGCGTTCTTGGCATCCCACTTGGCCAAGGCCTTGCGGTAGGACTCCATGTCGGTCTTGCCGTTCCCTGTGCCCAGGTAGTAGGTCTCGCCGTGGTGGCGTTTTCGCCATTGGTTAAGGCTTCCGATCCATGACAGTTTGAGCTTGAGGGGCATAGTCAATCCGTTCGTCGGGACCGACACTACGCCCCACTAACCCCGCTGGCAAGCTTTTTCGGGGTTAGTGAAATGGAGTTTCTGGGAGGAGGTTAGTAAACAAAATGCCGTAAGTCGTTTTAATTACGGCGTTTATGAATGGGCCCGAGACGATTCGAACGTCCGACCTCGTCCTTATCAGGGACGCGCTCTAACCAACTGAGCTACGAGCCCGGAATTCAATCAAGACCTGTATCTTATTGCTTCTTGCATGGCTGTCAATCGCTGATGGAGCTTTTCCGGCGTCGTGGCGATGCCAGGACCATTTCCCGGTGTCGCTTGCGATTGTGACCGGCATTGATAATCTGGGGATCCATTCAAGACGCTCTCGTGCTGCTGGATGCGTTGGCCACCGGATGCCCGCTTTCACTCCACGAACCCGGACGTCTTCGAGCACGGCTGCGGAATCTCCCCGGCGATGCTGATTGCAATCACGTCTGGGCAATGACCGGTCTGGCATTCGTCACGGAGGATCCGCGTTGATACTCGCCGCCTTCACCGGTTACGACTGGCTCATACTCATCGGTTATTTCGCACTGATGGCCCTGGTGGGCTGGCTGTCGTCACGCACCAAGTCCGACGCCGAGGGGTACTTTCTGGCCGAACGCTCCATGCCGGTGTGGGCCATTGCCCTCTCCGTGGTGGCCACAAGCCTTTCGGTGGCGACGTTTCTTGGCGCGCCCCAGCAATCCTACGCCAATGACCTGACATACCTGTCGGTGTTCATCGGAGCATTCATTGCCGTGCTGGTTGTGGCATTCGTGTTCGTTCCCCGATTCTATCGCGCGGGCACGGTCACGATCTATGGCTTCGTTGATCAGCGGCTCGGCGAATCGTCGCGCATAGCCGTGGCCTGCATGTTTCTCTTCGGGCGGCTGATTGCCTCCGGCGTGCGACTGTTCATGGCGGCCATTCCGCTGTGTCTGTTGCTGTTTGCCGACTCTTCGGGTCCACATGGCGAAGTGCCGGCGCGGCAATTCGTGCTGGCAATCGGACTGATCGGCGTCGTGGGGATGGCCTACACCATTGCCGGAGGCATCCGCGCGGTCATCTGGACCGACACCGTGCAGGTGGTCATCGTGCTCGGCGCTGTTGTGCTGTGCATCTGCCTGCTGTTGAGCAAGATCCCCCTGTCTCCCGGTCGAATCATCGAACTGCTGGCCGCGTCGCCGGGCATCTATGGCGACGGCGGCACCAAGCTGCGTCTGCTCGATCTGTCCAACGACCCCACCCACAAGTTCACTCTCTGGACATCGCTGATCGGCGCCACCGCGCTCAACGTGGCCGCGTTCGGCGTGGACCACGACCTTGCCCAGCGCATGCTCACAGCGCGGTCGCCGATGCGCGGCGGCTGGTCGCTGATCATCTCGCAGTTCGCCACCCTCGGCATCAGCGCCCTGTTCATGATCGTCGGATTGCTGCTCTATGTCTTCTACCAGTGCCCCGAGGTGATGGGCCCGGCCGCCCCGACGGACGTCCCGGCCGGTTCGTCCAAGGTCTACGCCCATTTTCTGATGCACCACCTGCCCTCGGGCCTGAGCGGGCTGGCTATGGCCGGGCTTTTCGCCGTGGCCCAGGGATCGCTTGTGTCGGCGATCAACGCCATGGCATCAAGCGTCGTCTCCGACATCTATTGGCCGCTGCGACGGAAGCTCGGGCTGCCGATCGACAAGACCGCCTCGGCGCGGGCGCCGCGTCTGGCGGTAGTGGGAACGGGTCTGGCGCTGATGCTCTTCGCCGTCGCCGCGCTGTTCGTGTTTGATGAAAAGAGCACCACGCTGCTGGATTTCGCGCTGGACGTCATGTCGTTCGCCTACAGCGGCATGCTGGCCGTCTTCCTGACGGCGCTGCTTACGCGCCGCGGCAACGGAACGAGCGTGGTGCTGGCGCTGGCCACGGGCGTGATCGTCACCCTGCTGCTCTGGGACAATATCATGCCATGGTGGACCCATGAGTTATTCGGACGGCGCTGGCATATCGCCGGGTTCTGGCGCATGCCCATCGCCACGCTGGCCGCCATGGCGGTGTGTGTGGCGGGGCGCCGGAGCGATCAGCGAGAGCTCGCATGATCTCCGGCGGCACATCATCGCATGAGCGGACGCCCGCGGAGCGGGCAACGGCACGCCGTCTGTGGGAGGTCGTTCTGGCCTTCGGCAAGCTCGGGCTAACCAGCTTTGGCGGACCGGTAGCTCACATTGGCTATTTCCGGGCGGAGTTCGTGGACAAGCGACGGTGGATCAACGATGCCGAGTACGCCGACCTCGTCGCACTCTGCCAGTTCCTTCCGGGCCCGGCAAGCAGCCAGATCGTATTTGCCCTGGGCATGCGACATGCCGGGCTGGCGGGGGCGATTGTGGCTTCGCTTTGCTTTACGCTGCCCTCGGCCATCCTCCTGATGGCGTTCGCCTATGGCGCGTCGGCATGGGTCGGCATGTCGAATTCCGGATGGCTGCATGGCCTGAAACTCGCTGCGGTGGCGGTCGTGGCCCAGGCGGTCTGGGGCATGGGCCAAAGACTCTGCCCCGACCGCGTCCGGATTTCCATCTGCCTGGTCGCGGCGGCGTTCCTGCTCATTGTGCCTGGCGCGGCGGCCCAGATCGGCGCGATTGCCAGCGGCGGCATTGCCGGATGGCTGCGCTATCGACGCGATGTCCCGCCGACGCCGCCGGAACCGCAAATGACTCGGCTGCGTGAACACCTCGCCGCGGGCGCCGCCCTGCTGATGTTCGCAATGCTGCTGGTCTTGCTGCCGGCGTTGTCCTCCACAACGGGCCATCGGGCCCTAGCCGAATTCGACAGCTTCTATCGCGCGGGGGCTCTTGTCTTTGGCGGCGGCCACGTTGTGCTTCCGCTGCTCCGTGCCGAAGTGGTGCCCACTGGCTGGATATCGGATGAGTTGTTTCTGGCCGGATACGGCGCAGCTCAGGCCATCCCCGGCCCACTGTTCACGTTTTCGGCGTATCTGGGCGTCGCCATGAAGCCCGCCGTCCCCGCATGGATCAACGGGCTCTGGTGTCTCCTGGCCATATTCCTCCCTGCTTGCCTTCTTATCGGAGGCACGCTGCCGTTTTGGCGACAACTTCGTCGCAAGCAGTGGGCCCAGGCCGCGTTGTATGGCGCAAATGCAGCCGTCGTTGGCATTCTGCTGTCCGCCCTCTATCGTCCTGTCATCACGGAGTCCATCCGCAACCCTGTCGACGTCGCCGCCGCAGTGATTGCATTTGGCGCATTGCAGGCATGGAGGTTGCCGCCCTGGTGCGTCGTGATTCTCATGGCGTCGGCCGGACAGTGGCTACTCAACAATTGACTTGCCCTTTCGGTCATCTTGCCCCGATCCGAATCGCCATTGTGTGGTCATCGGATCGCGCTGAAGGCCCTCAAAGCCCTGGACAAGTGAATAGCTGTTGGTTGACCGCTGATATTCGTCCGTCAGATACCTCAGGCCGCCTACCCTGGTCCCCAATTCAGTTCCCGTTTCCAGGTCCGTCGCCTCGGTCCGGTCGGGAAATAGTGGATAGTCGAAGGTCGGTAGTGGACCGTGGCGGTGATTACCGACCATCGACAACCGGCTATCGACTGTCCTGGTTGTGACTCCGCCGGTTCCCAAATCCACCACGGCCCTACCATTCCGATTGACGCCGAAGGTCGTGTCCAGTGTGCCGTCAGGGTTGAGGCGGATCCCGAAAAATCGGGCGGCCACGCAACTGATGATGCTGTTGGACCCGGAGGCCAGGATCTTGCCATCTGGCTGTAGGCGGGTGGAACTGCCGAAGCAGTGTTCGCGGGTTGATGAAAAGCCGTCCTGTACTTGCGAGAATCAGCCACTTGCTCCCGCCATCGGGATCGTGCCGGTCCGGTGCTCACAATTCCACCAGGGACGTGTTACACTTCCTGGCATGTGGACCATTTATCGTCGTCGTTTTCTGACCATGCAGCTTTTCATCGTCGTGTTCTGCCTCGTGACCAAGTACTACTTCCATCGGCCCTGGCTGGTGGTGGGACTCTGCTTCCTGGTGATGCAGGTGTTCAGCATACTCGGCGCGGCCTGGGGCAGCACAATCCAGCGAAGGCTCGAGGAGAATCAGTATGACTCACCGGACCGGCGACGATAAAACGCCGGCCGCTTTCATGGCCTGTCGGCCACCTTGTCCGCCAACATCTGGCTGATTGTCTCTTGTCGTCTTTTACGCCAGATTATGTAGACAACCGTCAACACCACTGCCCCGAGAATGCCGACCGTGATCCAGTGTTTGTATGGCTCTGCCCGGTGCATGATGGTGGACGGATCCCCGATCTTCTTGGCCCCCCACCAACCCAGCCATATCCACAAACCGCCGCTGATGAGCGCCGCCAGTCCGTCGGCGATGATGAATTTGATGAAGTTGTAGCGGATTGTCCCGGCCGCCACCACCATCCCGCCGCGGATGCCGGCGAACAATCGCCCCACGGCCACGACCCAGATGCCGTACTTGTCAAACAGCCGCTCGGCCTGCCTGATCCTGGCCTCGCTCACATGCTTTCCGACAAACGGTACGCGGGTGATGTTCATGCCATATCGCTTGCCGAGGTTGTAGAGCACACAATCACCACCAATGATTCCACACCAGGCCAGGATGGAAGCCCAGAGCAGTCCCATCTTGCCGTGATAGATGAAAAAGCCGGCCATCAGCAGCGGAATGTCTTCCGGCAACGGCAGTCCCAGGCCACAGGCAAAAAGCAGTCCGAACAGGACAATATAGCCCCCCGCCTCAAACCATCCCTGCACCCGAGCCGTCAGGTCGGCCAACACATATGAGGCATACCGGAGATTCATGCGCTGTCCTTTGCTTCAGGCGGATCTCGAACAATCCGGTCGTCATCCAACGGACCGCCGCCGCCAACCAGGTGCTAAATATAATACATCTGTTGTCCAGCGCCGCTCTTCGGCACCTGCTCCATCAGTTCTTCCAGCGTCATCGCATCGAGCACTTTGTCGGTTGCCTCGGTCAATCGCTCGTTCAACAGGCGAATCGCCATGGCGCCGGATGAGGTCTCGCCGCGGGTTTTCGGCGGCTTCAGGCTCAGTCGCCCCTCCAGCCTGCGGATGAGGTCGCCCACGCGAATCTCGCCTGGTGGCCGGGACAACCGGTAGCCGCCGCCGCTGCCAACCTTGCTCTCCAGGAATCCGCCGTGACGCAATGCCAGCAGAATCGCCTCAAGGAACTTTGTGGGCAAGTCCTCCTGCCTGGCCAGATCCTTGGCTTGAACGTACTCCTTGGGCCAAAGCCTGGCCAACTGTACGACCGCCCTGAAACCATACTCCGTTTGCTTGGACAACCGCAAATAGCATCTCCCGATAAATCCTATCGGAATCCTACGCAAACATCGGGAACTGTCAAACTGATCCGAACAGACGGCGGCAACTTCCATCGTTCACAGGCATGTGTATCATTAACTATGCTTAACGGCAAACTCCGGACGTGGCTTTGTGTGATCGTCGGCCTGCTTTTGGCCCATCCCGCCGCCGCACAGGAGCGACTGAAGGGAACAATCCTGCTGAACACCAGCGCGCTCAAGCCCGGCGCCGAGCACGTTGCCGCCGTTGTGTTTGAGATTGCCGACAAGTTCCACGTCCAATCTCACAAGCCGATCGACGAGTTCGCGGTGCCGTTTCAAGCAACCATGGTCGAGACGCCCGGCCTGAGTTTCGGCCCCGTTCAGTATCCACCGGGAATCGTGCATGAATACAGGACACTGGGCAAAGTCAGCGTTTACGAGAAGCGCTCGGTTCTGTTTGTGCCCCTACGCGTTGATGCAACGGCGAAGCCCGGTCCGGTGACGCTTTCCGCCAGGTTGTCGTATCAGCTTTGCGATGACCAGACGTGTTTCGCCCCGGAGGAAAAACTGCTGTCGGTCAACGCGGAAGTTGTTGCGGCCGGTCAGGAGGTTTCGGCGGCGAATGCGGAGGTGTTCAAAGAGTACAGGCCTGCCACGACGAGGCCCGCCACGCGACCTGGCGCCAGCGCCGTTCCGAACAGGGTCGGGCAGTCGTCGATCATTCATGGAAACGAGTACCGGCCATCGTCGCTTCTCGGCGCGTTCTCTCTGGCCTTTCTTGTCGGCATCATTTTCAACGTCATGCCATGCGTGCTGCCGGTGCTGCCGATGAAGATCATCGGCTTCTACGAAGTCGCCCAGCATGACCGTCGCCGGACGTTGTTCTTCGCCGGCATCTTCAGCCTGGGAGTGGTCAGCGTTTTTGTGGCCTTGGCGCTGCTCGTGCCCGTGTTCAGGGTGTTCACCTGGGGAGAACAGTTCAGCAATCCATGGTTCCTGTGGTTCGTGGTCGTGCTGATGCTGGCGATGGCGCTGGCGATGTTCGGGCTGTTCTCATTTGTGCTTCCTACATCAGTATACAATTTATCTCCACGTCATGACACCAGTGGCGGTAATTTCTTCTGGGGTGTGCTCACGGCGGCTTTTTCCACGCCCTGCACCGCGCCGCTGTTTCCGCCCCTGCTGCTGTGGGCCAGCAGCCAGCCAGCCGGCATCGGCATCGGGGCCGTCGCCATGGTGGGCGTGGGCATGAGCTTTCCCTATCTGGTGCTCAGCGCTTTTCCCGAGGCCATGCGCAGTTTTCCTCGCGTCGGGCCCTGGTCCGAACTGATCAAGCAGACCACCGGCTTCATTCTGCTGGGTTTCGCGGCGTATTTCGCGGCTGGACGTTTGCTCCAAGCGCCTCTGTACTGGTGGGCTCCCCTGCCGGTGGCCGCCGCCGGCTCATTCTGGCTGGTATTCAGATCGGTGCGCATCTCGCCAAGACCTCTGGCCGCGGTGATCAGCCTGGCCATCGGCCTGTTTGCAACCGGATCGGTGGCCGCGCTGGCGATGCATATGTCGGGACGATCGTTCATACGAAGCACTCCGGCCGTGGAGATCGTCTGGAAGCCCTACTCCGACGATGCCTTTAACGAGGCTCGCCGCGGCAACGAGATTGTGCTGATCAAGTTCACGGCAAGCTGGTGCTTGAATTGCCAGTTTGTCGAGGCGAGCGTCTTTCATAATGCGTCGGTGGCGCAACTGCTCAAGGAGAAAAAGGTTGTGGCGCTGAAGGCGGATCTGACGGCCAAAGACGCCGCGGGCTGGCCACATCTTCGCAAATTGAATCCCACTGGTGGGATTCCGCTTACGGCGGTGTATGCGCCCGACCGAGAGGAGCCGGTGCAACTGGCTGGTGTTTATAGAACTGAAGACTTGGTGGTGGTGATTCGCGAAAGTTCGCATGAGAAGTCGGGATCTGATGGCAGATAGTCTGGAGGGCCGATTTTCGCGGGAATGTGGGGCAGAAAAACGGAGGATTTTTTCTCTGTCAGGTTCTCCACCGAGTTATGCACCGCCCAAGCGATTGAGTTAACGGGAGTTGCGAAAATGTGGTGAATTTGCGTCAGAAACAGGAGATTTTTCTTGGTTCCAGTCGAGGCGCGGGGTATATTTATTTATGTCGTCGGGCACGAAAGTGAACGGCGAAAAAGGAAAAGGCTCCCAGACAGTGAGTCCGGTTTCCAGCGAGAGTTGATAGCCGTGCGAAGAAATGAACTGCGGGCACGGCGGGAACCGGCGGCCAGCGACGGGGCCACCCGAGACTAAAGGGCGAAAAGCCCAAGGCAATCCGGGTTAACGTCGCCGCTAGTGATGCGTGGGACCGCGAGGTGAGAGACCTCCCCTTGACCACGCATCGGACCCAACGCGGGCGAGCCAGTCGGCAACGGTTGGCAGACCAGGCGTGATCCTAGGAACAGGGTCCGGGGCAAGCAGTCGCAAGGCTGCGAGCGAAACCCCACGGCCGTCCAGTCGGGAAACCGCTACGCCACCCCTTTGGGTGAGCGGCCGCGGCGGAAACAGTCGCGGTGAACCGTCTGTATGGTGGTGTTCTAACGATCGTCACCATGCTGAGTGGACCGAGGCGGGCCCAGGCCGGGAGCAGGTTGCCAGAAAATCGGTCCGATGCTGCAACAGGCCCACGCGGCGGATTCGCGAAACCGCCACGTGGGCCTTGTGGTTTTCTGCTGGGCCGGCGGATTCGTCAGCGCTGAGATCGCTGAGTCGAACCACGACAGTTCTAAGCCCAAGCCGCAAATCTCACAATAACCGGCGTTCCAAAGATAGGACTTGGGATGTCAGATTAGATTCTCAAGTTTCCTACTTCCCGTCCCGATCGTAGATCGTATATCGCTCGCGCGGGCCCACATCCTCATCGCGTTTTTTCGGCTGCTCGCCCGTGATCGGCACGATCACCGGCTTGTCGTGGCCTTCGCCATGGCGGAAAGTGTCAAAGGCACCCCCCATCTCACCGGCGAACTCCCGAAATGACAGCCCTCCGCTGGCCAGTACCGCCAGGACGAGTCCAAACCCCGTGCAAAGCATGGTCACGACGACGATGGCGCGACTGATGGCATAGCCGGTGAAACACGCGGCCAGCGCCATCAACAGCACATACAGCAGCATTGAAGCCAGAGACAGGTAATAGTACGCCTTGTTCTTCACCAGTTGTGGCCAGACCATGCAGAGCAGCAGATAGCCCACGACAGCAGCGTTGATTCCATCCATGCCCGGAACTATACCACGGTGTGCCGACCTGTGTAAGCCGGTGATCCAGGAGTTCTCCCCAAGAACGAGCGAAGCCGACTTCTCGATGCTCACAGTGTCAGACGCATTTCCGCGAGACAACGGCCACTTATCGCAGGACATGGGACATGCCGGTGAACCGAAGACCTGTCGCGAGACATCGTGCAAGGCAACCCTTCCGCACTCTTGCGCAGGGTGCAACTCTTTTTCCTGGCGATCAGGCGGCCTGGGCCAGCGTTCTGGATTCCGCCTCCTCAGCAGAATTTGTGGGTGAGTTCCGGTTCGGGAAGCTGCGCCAACGCGTGATATAGGGCGATCTCGGCCACCTTCAGCTCACGGAATCCGTAGGCTTTTCTGATGGTCAATTTGATCCTGTAGTTCATCCCCTCGACGATGCCGCTGGAGAACTCCCTGCGTGCCCGGAACCAGCCGGCCCAATACGGCGAGGTGTATTCCCAGAACAACTGAAAGCTCTGCTTCAGCGAATAGCCCCGCACAC
>CAYSSA010000175.1:0-500 GCA_964433485.1 uncultured Tepidisphaeraceae bacterium
GTTGCTCAGGGGCATCGACCAGTCGCAGAAGGATCTGGAGAAGTCGCGGAAGGAGTTGGAGGATTATCTCAACGGATTGAATGTTGGCTGAGCTTCGTGTCAAAACCGATTGCGATCAGGTTGCCACTTGCGTAGCTCGCCGACAGCCAGGCGCATGCCACCTGCGGCGAGAGCCGCCTGCGATCCGCAGGGCCATCACCCAAGGCCACCAGGATTGACGGTGCTTCGGGTCGCGTATTCCTGATCGCGGATAGCATCGGGCCTCCACCGTGGACGCCGGGCCGGCAACCCGGTTTTGTTCCGACGGCAGTTGCACTACAATCCGCCGCATCGAATTGAACGCCCGTTGGCAAGCGCCCATGTGTACTCTAGCCATGACATTCCCGTCGCTGCTTGCCCTGCTGGCCATGGCGGTTGCCTGCGCGCTGCTGTCGGTGATCGTCGTGCTCCGCGGCTGGGCGTTCATTGGCGAGGGCATTGCCCACGCCGGGTTCGGCGGC
>CAYSSA010000175.1:568-1145 GCA_964433485.1 uncultured Tepidisphaeraceae bacterium
ACGTCACTTCAACCATCTTCTGCCTGTTGATTGCTCTGGGCATCGCCTTTTTCACCAGGCGCGGGTTGGAGCGTGCCGACGCGGTCATCGGCATCTTTCTGGTTCTCTCTCTCGCCTGGGGGTTTCTGGCCCAGGCGATCTACATGCATTGCCGCGGGGGGGTGTCTCCGCCGGATTTCTTCGCCTATCTCTGGGGTCGTGACCTGGCGCTGCTGCCGACGCGGTTCCTTGTGGCTTCGACAGCCGCATGTGTCGGCATCGTCGCGGTCATTGCTCTGCTGGGCCGCGAGATCGTCTATTATGTTTTCGACCCGGTGCTGGCCGAAACCTCCGGCGTGCGCATCGGCGTTATCCACTACCTGTTGATCGTACTCATCACCATCGCGATAATCGTCGGTACGCGCATCATCGGCAGCGTGCTGGTGATCTCGCTGCTGATTCTGCCGGGCGCTTCCGCGCTGCTGCTCAGCCGCAATCTGAAATCCGTGCTGGCAATCGCGATCGCCACGAGCCTCGTCGGAACGCTCGCCGGGGCGGCCGTCCACCAGCAGCACGGTGCGGGCCCGACCGTCGGCCG
>CAYSSA010000175.1:1206-1455 GCA_964433485.1 uncultured Tepidisphaeraceae bacterium
GTCACGCGGCGCGCCGGCTTCAGCCGGCATGAGAACCGGATCAGGCCGGGCCAGTAAGTAATTCCGCGATCTGAGGCACCGAGGCCGTGCCGGTGGTTCCGAGCTGATGGATCACGACCGAAGCCGCGGCGTTGGCCAGTTCCATCGCGGCCAGTGGCGAGGCGCCGGCGGCCAGTGCCGCGGCAAGGTCGGCGGTGACGGCATCGCCCGCGCCGACGGTGTCGATTTCGCCGCGCACCGGCAGGCGGG
>CAYSSA010000175.1:1504-5370 GCA_964433485.1 uncultured Tepidisphaeraceae bacterium
GTGACAAAAACGGGCCGGGCGTTGGCGCGGGCAAGGCGGGTGGCGGCCTGGGCGGTGTGTTCGAGGCTTTGCGGCGGCGGCGAGTCGAGCAGTTTGCCGAGTTCGACGCGATTCATCTTCCAGCACACGGGCGGGTAGCCGCGCAATCCGCGACGACAGTCGGCCAGGATCCAGAGCCGCGGGAACTGTCGAGCGATTTCGGCGACGGCATCGAGCACTCGCGGGGTCAGCACGCCGGTTCCGGCCAGGTCGACCTGGTCCATGATGATGAGGGCATCGACCCGCTGCGCGCAGGCGCGCAGGGCCGAGATGAGTTGTTGTTCCACTTGGGGCGGTGTGGGAGTCCAGTTCTTGCTGTCGAGGCGGTTAAGCTCGCGCGGCGGTTTTCCGGGCTCGATCAGGAGCGGCTTGCAGTAGGTGAATGTGCGCCGCAGCGGTGTTTGCAGGAAGCCGTCCATGGCGACACCGGGGCGGGCGCGCAGGGATCGGAGCAGTTCGAAGCCCTCGCCGTCCTCGCCGGCAAAGCCCAGGGGCAACAGTTCGCGCACGCCCAATGCCGCCAGATTGTTCAGAACGGTTCCGGCGCCGCCGGGCTGGGAGCGGACGGCGACGACATTGAACACTTCGAGATTGGTTTCAATGGAGTTCTCGGCGCGGGCCGGGTCGATCTCCAGATAACGGTCAAGGCAGAAGTCGCCCAGCAGCGCCACGGAAAGCCGGGAGTAACGCGCGGTGATTTGCTGGAACTTGGCGGGGCTCATGGCGTGGCGGCAAGCTGGTGATACAGGTGGTGGACGAAGGCGAGGTTGTCGCACTGGAGGTAGCGCATCTGTCCGCCCATGCGCGAATAGCTCTTGCAGAACCGCAGGTAATAGGCGGGATTGGTTTTGGGTGGTTCGCCGGCGGACCAGTCCCAGCGCCCGCCATCCTGAAGATCGACGACGCAGATGGTATGTCCGGAGACCACCGGCCTGCCCGCATGCACGCGGAGGTTATTGACACAACTAATTGTTTTTTCAAACACTTGTGGTCCCATGATGGCCGAGCCGACCGAAAGCAGCACGCCGCCGTCGAGCCCCTCGACCGCGGCGGCGAAGGTGGCGAAGTCGCGCTGGGCGGTTCGGCCGATGGCGGCGCCGTTGAACATCGGGTGGGTGGCGATGATGTCATAGCCGATGCCCGGATGCACGGTGACGGGCACGCCGCGTCGATACGCGCTGGCGAGGATCGACGCCTGTTTCCATTGGTGGCGCATGTGGTAGTGACCGGCGCTGAGGTTGTGGGCACGCATCGCCAGGAGCAGTTCGGCGCGGGCGGCCGTCAACGGGTGTTCCGGTTCGCGGCGGATCGCCTCCACGAGGGCGGCCGGTTCCGGGAGCAAGACGCCGTCCTCGGCGATGAACCGGCCCATGGCCCGGCCGTAGCCGTCGCCGCTGACTCCGGCCGCCAGCAGGGCCAGGTTGATGCAACGGCCGGTCTCGTCCCAGGTTCCGAAGCAACCGCGGGCGACGCCGTCGCGCACGCTTTCGCTGGATCGGCCCAGCCAGGCGAACTCCCAGTCGTGGATGGTGGCAACGTTCTTTCGGACGCTTTCCTCGGTGCGTCCCAAGAAAGACACCTCCCAGTCGTGGATGGTGCCGGCGCCGTTGGTGGCCAGGTGCGTCAGCCAGCCCCGTTCCATGAGGGCATCGAGAATGAGCACGGCGCCGTTTCGCAACAGATGAGCTCCATAAGTCAACATGACGGATGCGCCGCGTTCCCGCGCGGCGCGTATCCGCGCGGCGACGGCCGCGATGCCGGTGAGATTGGCGGGATCCACCGGCGGCGGGGCGGCGGCGGGATCCAGAAGGGTGTCTTCGACACGAATGAGGTTCCGCCGCTCGGACAGCGGAAACACGCGCACTTTCGACAGGTCCAGGGGCGGACGGTTCATGACGGAAGTCCTTTCCGGGCGACGGCGCCGAGGATGCGGTTCAGCAGGGGGGCGGCGTCGCGATAGTCGGGAATGACGACGTCCGCGCCGACGCCCAGCAGACGCCGGCGCTTCCACGGGTCCATGCGTCCCGAGCCGTTGTCGGCCTCGTCGCTGGCGACGGCAACCGCCAGCCCGCCGACGCCCTTGGTGTTCTGTATCTCGACGTAGCCGTCACCGAAGGCCAGCAGCTTATGCCCTGGAATGGAGTTCTCTCGCAGGATGCGGTCGATGACCATCTGCTTGGAAAAGTTCTGGTAGTCGTCCAGCGCGCCGTAGATTCGGCCGCCAAAATAGCGGGCGACATCCAGAAGCTCCGATTCCTGTTTGACGAATGGCTCATCGGTGCCGCTGGCCAGATAGAGCGACAGTCCGCGCTCGGCCAGCAGTTCGAGCAATTGTCGGCTGCCGTGGACCAGCAACCGGTCCGGAGGTATTCGCCCCGACCGCAGGCCCTCGATGCGATCGCCAATACGCTCGTTCAGACGCCGCAGGTACTCGTGCTTGTACCAGAGCGGATCGCGCGGCCGGCCGCCGCGCTGAGCGATGCGCTCGGCCAGCTGGATCATCTGATAGATCGTCTGTTTGCCGTTGAGGCGCATGATGTCGTCATAGGCCAGCCGTCGGACGTCGGTTTCGGTCTCCGAGTCCAGCCTCGGCAGCATCTCGACGAACATCGGCACCATGACCTCCGGCCAGCCCTGCCGGATGAGCGACAGGGTTCCATCGAAATCGAACAACACATGACTGATTTCCGGTCTGGGGGCGAACGCCGGGGTGAACTCGATGAGTCCGGTGAAGCATTCCTGGCTTATGGCGGGAGATTGACTCATGGGCGACGGCATCTTTCGTGAGCACAGTAGTTTAGCCCGCGTTGCCCGCGACGCAATGCGGTTGCGAGTGCAGTGTGGACGACCGTTGCTGCGCGAAGGGTTTTCGACTGGTCATGCAGAGCGAAGCGAAGCATCTCCACGTTGTGGTGGATGGTGTCCGCGAACGACAACCCGCTGGTCAGTCATAGGGAGAATCCTCACCTGGTTCGGAATGGCTCTCCACCGGCGAATGATTGACATCGACGGTTGTGTTCCCGAGTCACCGCTGCGGATTGAATCAGGCAAGCCCGCTCGTAGAATGCGGATGTGGACTACCCATCCGTCATCTCGCCGAAGCCACGGACCGATTCCCTGTGGGATAATCCATCAGAGGTTCGGACAATCCTGTTATCTGGCCTCGGCGATAATTATCGGGCCATGGTTTCGGGCGTACGCAGCCCATCAAGGCGGTACCGCGACCGGAGGGGCGCGTGGCCGTGTTCGCCCGAGCCAGGGCCCGTTTTTTTCCCGGCGGCCTTGATTGTTGGGTGGGGCTTCCGTATAAGACACCGCCCGCATATATATAGATATTTCGGTCCGTCAATCTTTTAACCTCACAAGGAGACTGGGCTATGGATGAGAAACTGGAACACATTCTGCAAGCGGTCAAAAAGCGGAACGCCGGGGAGCCGGAATTCCACCAGGCTGCCGAAGAGGTCTTTGAGACCCTCGGGCCGGTGGTGAGCAAATATCCGGAGTTCATGCAGCACAAGATCATCGAGCGCATCTGCGAGCCCGAGCGTCAGATCATCTTCCGCGTGCCCTGGCAGGACGACAAGGGCGAGGTGCAGATCAACCGCGGATTCCGCGTACAGTTCAACAGCGCGCTGGGGCCCTACAAGGGCGGCCTGCGTTTCCATCCCTCGGTCAACCTGAGCATCATCAAGTTCCTGGGTTTTGAGCAGATCTTCAAGAACTCGCTCACCGGCATGCCCATTGGCGGCGCCAAGGGCGGCAGCGACTTCGATCCCAAGGGCAAGAGCGACGGCGAGGTCATGCGCTTCTGCCAGTCGTTCATGACC
>CAYSSA010000175.1:5404-10937 GCA_964433485.1 uncultured Tepidisphaeraceae bacterium
ACGTTCCCGCCGGCGACATCGGCGTGGGCGGGCGCGAGATCGGCTACATGTACGGCCAGTACAAGCGCCTGACCAACCGCTATGAGGCCGGGGTGCTGACGGGCAAGGGCCTTTACTACGGCGGCGCCCTGGTCCGCACCGAAGCCACGGGCTACGGTCTGGTCTTCTTCACCCAGGAGATGCTCAAGGTCCGCAAGCAGAGCATCGAGGGCAAGACCTGCCTGGTTTCCGGCTCCGGCAACGTGGCCATCTACGCCATCGAGAAGGTGCATCAGTTCGGCGGCAAGGTCGTGGCCTGCTCCGACTCCAACGGCGTGATCTACGACGAGAAGGGCATTGACCTCAAGCTCGTCAAGCAGCTCAAGGAAGTTGAACGCCGACGCATCAAAGACTACGCCGACGTGCATAAGCACGCCCGCTACCGCGCCGGCGGCAACATCTGGGAGATTCCCTGCCAGATCGCGCTGCCCTGCGCCACCCAGAACGAACTGACCGGGGCCGACGCGGCGGCCCTGGTGAAGAACAAGTGCATCGCGGTGGGCGAAGGCGCCAACATGCCCTCGACCCCCGAGGCCGTGGACATCTTCCACGACGCGGGCGTGAGCTTCGGCCCGGCCAAGGCGGCCAACGCCGGCGGCGTGGCCACCAGCGCCCTGGAAATGCAGCAGAACGCCTCGCGCGACGCGTGGACGTTCGAGTACACCGAGAAGAAGCTGCAACAGATCATGACCGATATCCATACACGGGTCTTCGAGGCTTGCGAGGAGTTCGGCACCCCCGGCAACTACGTCGCCGGCGCCAACACCGCCGGCTTCATGAAGGTCGCCCGGGCGATGGTCTCCATGGGCATCATCTGACGTCCGCGAGTCGCATCGCGTGATCGCTGAAGCATTGAAGTCCCCGTCGCCGTGGCGGGGACTTTCTCTTGATGCGTGGCGGCCGGCTTGCCGGGAGATGACTCATGCAACTGAACGCAACCAGCCTCAGCACCGGAATCGCGGGACTCGATCAGGTCATCCAGGGACTGATCTCCGGAGACAATGTTGTCTGGGAGGTCGACAGCATCGACGACTACCTGCCCGTGCTCGGACCCCTTTGCCGCGAGGCCAAACGCCTCGGGCGGCGACTGGTCTATTTCCGTTTCGCCCGCCACGCGCCACTGCTGGCGGCCGACTGCGGCGCCGAGATCCACGAGCTGAATCCGGAGGAGGGGTTCGAGCGGTTTCTGACCGAAATCCTCGACGTCATCGAGCGCACCGGGCTTGGCGCCTATTACATCTTCGACTGCCTCTCCCACCTGGCCGCGGGATGGTTCAGCGACCGCATGCTCGGCAACTTCTTCATGATCACCTGTCCGTATCTCTACGAACTGGACACTATCGCCTATTTTGCGCTTCAGAAGAATACGCACTCCTTCCACGCCTCGCAGCCCATCTTCAACACCGCCCAGGTCATCATCGAGGTCTACCGCAAGGGAAGCCGGATCTTTATTCATCCGATGAAGGTCTGGCAGCGATATTCACCCACGATGTACATGCTGCACAGTTGGGACGGGCCCGTCTTCACGCCCGTGACCAGCAGCGAAACCATCACCGACATCCTGGCCAGCGTGCCCAAGCCATGGCTCGAGTTCACCATTCACCGTCCCGGACTCTGGCTGCGGGCGTTCCAGGATGCCCAGGAGACGGTCCGGGCTTTGCAGTCGGGACGTGATCCCGACCACGATCCGGCCGAACTGTCCCGTTGCCTCATGAAAATGCTCATCACACGCGATGAGCGCATGTCGGAGCTGGCATCACAATACTTCGAGCTGCACGACCTCGTCGAGATCATGCAGCGCATGGTCGGCACCGGGCAGATCGGCGGAAAGTCCCTCGGCATGCTTCTGGCACGGGCTATTCTCAAGCGATCCGACCCCAAGTGGCGAACGCTTCTTGAGAGCCACGACTCCTTCTACGTCGGTTCCGACGTTTTCTACACCTATCTTGTCCAGAATGGCTGCTGGTGGAAACGCCGCCGCCAGAAAGACTTCGATGTCTTCCTGCGGCATGCCGCCGAGGCCCGCCAGATCATTCTCAAAGGAGTATTCCCGGATTACATCCAGCAGCAGTTCATGGAGATGCTCGAGTATTTCGGCCAGTTTCCTCTGATCGTCCGCTCCAGCAGCCTGCTGGAGGACAACTACGGCAATGCCTTCAGCGGGAAATATGAAAGCGTGTTTCTGGCCAACCAGGGCAGCCCGCAGGACCGATTGGCCGCCTTCATGAACGCCGTTCGCACCGTCTATGCCAGCGCCATGAGCGATGAGGGGCTGAACTACCGCCTGCATCACGGGCTACTGGATCGGGATGAGCAGATGGCGCTGCTGGTGCAGCGTGTTTCCGGGCAGATGCACGGCCACCTGTTTTTCCCGCAGATCGCCGGCGTGGGCTTTTCCTTCAACCCGTTTGTCTGGGAGGAGGGCATCGATCCCCAGGCCGGCATGCTCCGCCTCGTCTTTGGTCTGGGAACCCGCGCCGTCGATCGCGCCGACGATGACTACACCCGCCTGGTGGCACTCAACGCTCCACTGCGCCGGCCGGAACCCCGCGCCGAACGCCACCGCCAGTACGCCCAGCGACGGGTGGATGTGTTGGATCTGGCGACCAACGAACTGGCCAGCCGCGAGTTCAAGATCGTGGCCCAGTTTTTTCCGCCGGAGCTGATCGATCTCTTCGCCACGCGCGACGGCCCGGCTTCGCGTCCGGAATCGGGGACGTTCGCCGGTTTCGTCACTTTTGACCGGCTCTTCAGGGAGACCGAGTTCGCCGCGACCATGAAGGACTTGTGCGCCACGCTGCAGAAGGCGTACAACTATCCCGTCGATATCGAGTTCGCCGCCAATTTCACGCCCGACGGCAAGTTCCGTGTCAATCTCCTGCAATGCCGCCCCTTCCAGGTCAAGATCGGGGGCGAAGGCAGCCAGGCCCGACTGCCGGAGAGGATCGACCCCGGCGACATCTTCGTCCAGTCGCGTGGCCCAATCATCGGTCACAGTCTGGCCACCGTCATCGACCGTCTCATCTATGTGGTTCCCTCGGTCTACGGGCAAATGGGCATCAACCAGCGATATGCCGTCGCCCGACTCATCGGACGACTGACGCATCTCGACACTGATGGGCGCCGCAAGACCATCATGCTGGCGGGCCCCGGTCGCTGGGGCACATCCATGCCCTCGCTGGGCATTCCCGTCACCTTCGCCGAGATCAACACCGCATCGGTCGTCTGCGAGCTGGCCATGATGCACGAAGGGCTGATCCCCGACGTCTCGCTGGGAACGCATTTCTTCAACGACCTGGTGGAGATGGATATGCTCTATATGGCGGTTTCCCCCGGCCACGAAGGACACCTGCTCAACGAGGATTCCGTGCGCCGCCAGCCGAATCAGCTTGAGATGCTGATGCCGGGCGAGCGGTCGTTGCTTGACGCGGTCCGCGTCGTCGATTCCGCGCCCCATCCCGGCGGACCGGCCCTGATTCTCAATGTCAACTCCATGAGCCAGCGGGGCGTGTGTTACTGGGCTGCGCGCGTTTAGGGCGGTGGTGAGACGCCGCTGCCACCATCTTGCGGATGCACCCCCGCGAAGCCCCGTTGAGGTGGGTTCAAATGCAGTTGCCGTGTGGGGTGTCGGGGCTGTACATTATTCGGCGTGCCGCCGCGGACAATCCCGTACGCTCAGGAAGTCAACGTCCATCCGGGAGTCTCTTTCGATTGGAACGAAGCCCGGCTGCGAGTGGCCATCGCAGCCCCACCAGAATCGCGGTGGCTGGTTGGGCGAAAGCTGGGATACACTCTGGCCAGTGGCTTGCTGGGGTTGTGCGCTCTGGCAGCCGCAGCGCAGATGTCGGCCGTCGACCGGCCCCTCTTTCTGATTTATGGCTGCCTTTTCAGCGGCATTGCCGGGATCATCGCCTTGGCACTGTGGTACAGGCACCACCGTAGGATTCTCTTTGAGGTCGACGGTGAGCATCTTTATATCGTGTTGATGTCGCCTCTTACGTCCCGCCGCGTCATTATTGTACCGCGCCATTGCGTATTCAGTATCACATCAAATTGCGACGCGAAACTGATCGTGCGTGTACCCGGCCGGGACATGCTTGAGATCTCACTTGGGCGGCCCACGGCGGCAGTCGAACTGGTCGCTTCGGTTCTGGCCGAGGCGTTGCGCAGGCCGTTCGCCGCCCGCCCACAGGAGTTCGAGCAGACAATTCCGCGCCCGGGACGTCGAACCCCATGGATTATTACAGGAATGGCGATCTTTATTGCGGCGTGCGCCGTGATGACTCTCGGCGGGGGCTGGATAGCCGTGGGGATCTACATCATGATTCCCGGCGCGGCATGCATCGGAGTGTCGCTCGGTGAACAGAAAAAGGAACTCTACGTCTGAAGAACTCTTTGGCACAATGGATCCGCATCCTGGCGATGTGCGAGGAATGCTGGTTACGGAGATCCGGAGAAAGTTGTCTATTTGGTGTGGTTCAGCTTCGGGTCTGGGTGCGAGTTTCCAGCCTGCCCAGTGCAGCCCGGAGGGCCGCGCAACCATGAGTCGCCGAACCAGGCACATTTGTCTCGATGTATTGCTCCGCGCCTCCGCAGTCCATCCTGACCTGGCAGCGGTTACGCCTCCCGGTGCTCCTCGTGAAACGCGATCCACAGCAGGAAGGCGGCGACCGCGGCGCAGAGGAAAGCGGCACGGAAGAGCATAGCCGCCCCGTAGTGCTGCATGATCCAGCCGCAGAGCAAATTGCCGAACATGACCGCCAGACCGCTGATGAGCATGGTGTAGATGCCCTGCATCGAATGCCGGAACCGATCGCCGGCGTTGCGGTTGATGAAGTTCTGCGGCGCCACGAACAGCGCCAGCACCCAAGGTCCATGGAACATCTGCGTGGCGATGGCGACCGCCCAGTGCGGCACGGCCGACAGCACCAGAAACCGCAGCGCCGCGGCGGCAGCGCCCAGCAGCATCACCCGACGCAGGCCCAGGCGACGCAGAATCCGCCCGTACATGGCCATGAACAGGATCTCGATGGCAATGGAGATCGAGGACACCGGTCCGAGCCATTTGGGCGCCACGCCCAGGTCCTTGAGTCTGATTGGATAGAACGTTGCCCATGCCGTGACGCCAATCCAGAGGATGAACATGGCGATGCAGAAGATCCGCAGTGGCGGACGGGCCAGAACCGCCGCCGCTTCCATGCTCGGCAAGCGCGATTCCCCATCTGTCGCAATGGTCGGTCCGGGCAATGGCGGCATAAGCAGCAGAAGATTCGCCGCGCCCAGAGCGCACATGGCCACGGTCGCCGTCAGGCTTGCCGATGTGTCCGCGCCCCATTGCATCAGCAGATAGACTGCGGCGCTCGGAGCCATGAACCCGATGGACCCCCATATTCGCACGTGGTGATAGGGCTCCGGCGGAACCCCGGCGCCTCGCCGCAATTCCTGCAAGGTGAAGTTCAGACCATCCTGCAACGGCAGAATCCCCGCATACGTC
>CAYSSA010000176.1:0-6855 GCA_964433485.1 uncultured Tepidisphaeraceae bacterium
AAAATCAGTAACCGCCGCTTTGATGGCCGGATCGTTCTTGAAAAAATCCGGAGCAAGTCCGAGGCTGGTCCGCAGATCCTTCAGCGCATCCAGGGTGGACTTCACATTGCCCGCGTCCTTCAACCCGGTCTGGGCGAAGGCGGCCAACGCTCCGTTGATCGTTGATGTAAGTTGTCCGTCCAGACGATCCTTCGCGGGCTTGGACATCATCGCGCGGGCGGCGTGCAGATCCTTGAACTCCTGTACCGTCCGCACGGCGCCGGCCGTGCTCAGCTTGCTGGCCGCCGCCACCGCCAGTTCAAGACGGTTCGACTTGAGCTTCTCCAGCGTATCCTTCAGCCAGGCGCTTCGCTGGGCGGGATCAGCCGGCATGGTCGCGGCCTCAAAGTCCGTCAGAGCCTTCATTCGCTCCCGCAGTGCCGCCAGCGGATCGGGACTCAAGGGACCGATGATTGCCGCGGCCGCTTGGGCTTTGTCTCGAAGTTCGAGCAGCGTGGCGTCGGTCAGCCCCGCCAGTTGGGGGCTGGAAACCGTCAGCTTTTCCGAACTAGCTCTGCCGGCATTCATCGCCTTCTCGATCTCACTCCAGCAGGCAAGCCATTCGCCCGCGGCCTTGTTCCACTTATCCTGTTCGGCCACCAGATTCGCGCTGTTGACGCTGAGTTTCTTCTGAGTCCTGTCGATCTGGATTGATTTGGCGAGCAGACGACTTCCGTGGGCGTTGGCCAAACCGGGGATTGCCCTGGCCGCATCCTTCAGTTCCGTGCCGCCGTCGACAGACAACCTGGCCGCCTCGGCACACTTATCCTGAAGTTTGACGGCATCCTTCGCCAGGGACTCCATACTGGCTTTGGCGGATTCAAGGAGGGCTTTCTGGTTTCTGGTGATTTTCGGGCGTTTCTGCCCGACCACATTGACGCTGAAGTCCTCCCACGAGCCCTTCAGCACATCGGCAAAAACGCCTGCGGCAGAAGGCGGCACAACGAATGCAACCCTCGGCTCGGTGCCGACCTCTTCCTCGATCCGCTTGAACAAGCCGGCCAGCGCTTCCTCCAGTTTCTTTCTTCGGACATCGAAATCGCTCTCGGTCAGGTTCTTGAAATCCTTTGCCAAATCGCCGACTTCTTTCCGCCGCTCGGTCAGGTCGGCGACGAAAGCCGGTCCGCTGGCACTGCCGGCCGCCGTCGCCTGCGGGATCAGTTCTTCGATCTGCCTGGCCTGGTCGAGCAGCGACTTGTTGGCGGCCTCAAACATCTGCCGCCGGGTTTCGGCCTCCTTGATGCGAGACTGAAACAGCCTCAGAGCGCGGTCGGCCTGGTCCTTGGCGTCCTGAAACTCGGGAGAGGCCGTGTTGACGATCTTCTTGAGTCCCTCGACGCTGTCCGTCGTCTGCTTCACAAGAGATGGCATGCGATCGTCCTCGCTTGCCAGGGTCCACGGCTTCAGTGCATCATATTGTTGCTGCCGGTCTTTCAGGCTTGTGACATACTGTTCGTAGATCGCCGCCGCGTCCTTGGGAGGCGGGATGCGCTCCATGCGGCTCTGCCATCCGCCCAGTATCCTGAGAATCGCGTCCGCCCGGTCCGTCGCGGCGGCGGCGATCTCCGCCTCGGCCTCTTTCACCACCTGCTGCTTCTCCGGACTCTGCCGCACAAAACGCGCCGTCAGATCGGGATTTGACTTGGCCTGCGACAGGACCGCGGCAACCGTCCGGGCCTCATCCATCAGCTTTCGCGCGTCGGTGAACGCCCCCGGTTCGGCCGCCCGCGAAACGCGCGCGTCCAATTCCTTCAGCAAATCCTCGAAATACGCCAGAAGCGGGTACCCAGTCTTCTTGAACTCAGCAGCGTGCTCGGCCAATTTGGCTCGGGACGCCTTCCATTGGGTACCCGCGATGGCCGTGTGCCAGTTCGCCGCTGCGACCAGGGCCGCCACGTCAACCGTGTCGGCGGAAGCGGCCGCGGCCGCGGCTCGCAGGCGATCACCGAGTGACGCCCACTCCACGGGCATGTCATCGGCGGCTTTCCTCAAAGACCCCGGCACGGTCCATTTGCGGACCTCGGCAATGGCATCTTCGAGCGCTTTGAGCCGTGCATCGTCCGGTTCGCCGTGTGAACGGATGTCCTCCAGCCGCGTTCTCAGCACCCCCAATTCGGAAAACGCGCCGGAATCCACCGTCGCCAGCAACTCCTGCAGTTGCGGCTTTGGGCAATACTGCTTGTACAATCGTTCCGCGACAGGGTATTTCGTGTGGCTGTTCTCCGATGGCGAAGGCGGCGGAGGTTGCCGCCGATACCACCGATCGTAGGCAAACCAACCCGCCCCCCCAAGGATCGCCATCGTCATGATCGCTGCGACCATGACGCCGATTTTTCCGGACGACCCCGATTTGCCCGCGTCAATCGCGGCGATCCGCTGGCGAATAACCTCGAGGCTGTGGGTTTGTGCCGCCGGTTTGGGCTCGAGCAGAAAATTCAGCAGATCCAACCATGGCTGCGCTGCCGGTCCAAGGTAGTTCCACTCGTCGGTCATCGAGAGCGGCAGAATGAGCGTGTCCAGACGCTGCCGCGAGGCGATGAGTTGATACAGCAACTCACCCAGCGCCCGCACGTCGCCGAACTCGCCGCATTGCGCCGCTTCCTCGTCGGTCGCCGGCTCGGCCAGCCTTACGCCTCGTGGCTGCCGATTCTCGTTCAGGTCGATCAGTACCGTATGGCTGGACAGCCTTCCGTGAGGCCGGTTGGCCACCGATCGGAGTTGTATCAGTCCATCGACAATGCCCAGGGCAATGAGTCGAAGGTAGTTCGGGTGCAGGTGGACTCGTCCTTCGATGAGTCTTCTGACCGAGCCAGGATAAAACTGGCTGACGTAATAAGCGCCCTCTTCACAGATGCCGTGCGCGAAGATGGGGGCCCAATGAGTCGCCCCGGCCTCAGACACCTTTTTCTGAAGCGAGGCTCGTTCCAGCGCCGCCTGCACAAGCGGATTCAGGGACATCTGCTCAGCGCTGATTCCCGCCGGGGTGAGGATCTTGACAATGTACTTGCCCTGTTCGTCAGCATCATCCTGCCGGCGCGCGCGGCACACGCTCCCGTGCGCACTGACGGAAAGCACGCGGACGATGACATATTGCCCGATCCGCTCCATGCGTTGACCTGTCCGGGAAGTTCCCGGTGTGGGGAGCGTGGTTTCCCGCTACTTCTTGGTCTCGGGTTTGGGCTGCGAGGCGGAAACCACTCCCGCGCTGGATACCTGAACCTTGATCGGCTCGGAAACATCCGCCCAGCGGCAGCGGTCAAGCGTCAACACCAGTCGCCGCGAGTCCGCCATCCCCGCCGTCGTTCCCTTGTATCCGGGGATGTTCACCACGACCACAAGGTCCATGGCGTTCTTCGCCTTCCAGTTGGTCCATGCCGCATCCCTGGCGGACAGTGTCTTCAAGGGCACGTTCTCGATGGCGTCGAACTTCATCACATGGATCCCGGGCGTCTGGGGCAGGTTGCTGCCGCCCGGCCGCCAGTAAGCGTCCAGCGGCTCCTGTTTCCATCGTTCCAGTTCACTGCTGTTGACGGCAATGATGTCCACCTGCACCGACTTCAGCTTGCCCGCGGTGTCGCGCAGACTGTCGTCAAGCGAGACCGACACATCGCGCGGCGCCATCTCCGGGCTGCAGGGCGCGCAGCCCACCGCCACCAGCCCAAGCACCAGCGTCGCCAGAAGTTTCAGTTGTGTCCAGTTGTTCGTATTCATCGAAGTCTCCTTCCTTGTGGATAAATATCCTGGTTGAGCATTATAGCCATATGGCCACGACTGCGACGGCTCGCAATCACTTCAACCCAGCCGCAATCCCGCGAATGACCGCGTGGATTTCGCGATTGGCTCGCCAGTCGATGACAATCAGGGAGCGCGTCCGGATCAACAGCGACTGCAAGTCCGAACACGCGGCGTCAAACACCTTGTGGATCGCGCCGGGCTGGGCGTCGCCGAAGTCCGCGCATGTGCTGTCCGGCCCGACGCCGGGAATCATGCGGACCACCGTGCCCAGAACGTCCCACCAGATCTCCGCGGGCACCAGGTCAAACGCCTCCTCGGGCGCCACCTCCTCCTTGACCAGATGCTGCGGCCCGAGCGAAGTCATCCAGCGGCCGTCGCGCTCGAAGATCCCCGCGATACGCTTGGGAAGCGGCACCGCCGGATCGTATTCCACGGCCACCTGCTGCGACAGGCTCAGCGTTTCGTCCAGGGCCACCGCCAGCGTATTGCGCTCGTTGGCTATCAGCGTTCGCACCGCCAGGACCGCGATGCCGTAGAGGTCGCACGGCGTGGACATCTGCGACAACAACTCAAATACCGTGTTGCCCAGGGGCACGCCCTGGGCCGACTTCACTTGCGCCTCGATCTCCGGAGCCAGCCGCTGCGACACCGTTCTGAAACGGTATTCCCCCCGCGCCAGCGCGGTCTGTTCCTCCAGCGTCGCATACAGGTCCACTCCGCCGCCGCCGAGGTTCAAACGCAGCCAGACCAGGTCGTTGCGCCCGGCCACGATCCGTTCCTGGGTGACCATCGTTCCTTCCAGCACCACGCCGCGCGCCTCGGGCAGAACCTGACGAATCCGACGTGTGCAGCGTCCGCTGATCGGCACTGTCGCCACGGCCGGCCGATAGATCGAGGACGTGGCCGATCGGCCCGGCAGGAAATACTTGGCCTGCGTGCCCTCGATGTGGAGTTCCACGGCGTCACCGGGATCCGCCAGCACCACTCCCGCCGTCCACAGCGTCGGAAGACCCGAACCGGCGGCCCCCAGTCGAATCTGGAATGAATCAGCCGTCAGATTCAACAGCGGCCGCTGATGCTCCCGTGTGAACAGTCGGACAGTCTCGGTAAGGTCGGCCAGCGCCTTGAGTTTGAGGTGAAGCGTCTCAAGCAGGCGACCGCTGCGCCCATGCTTGCCCAGATAAAGCCAGCCGTCGCCGGTGAGCCCCGCGGCGCCGTCGTTGGCCGCGGGCGCGTCCGGTCGGACATTCAGCGTCGAACGCCCATGCTGAATGCCCGCGGAGGTTTCGCCGCCGGTCAGATCGACAAATGCCTCAAAACTCAGGTGGTTGTAGGCCTTGACCAGCATCAACCCCCCGCCGGGGTTGAACGGGATCAGGTCGGTCTTGCCGCCGCGCAGTTCCGTCAGCGGCTTGACTCCCTCAACGAACGGCGCGTGGTCGCTGACCGCCAGAAACGTCGAACCGGCCCCCTTGGCCTCGACATATAGATAGCGATGCGGCGATGTCGAATACGCCGGCAACCCCTTGCCCGTCAGAATCTGGTCGTCCTGGCAGAGCGTCCAGGGCTGGCCGTCTTCCTGGGGATTGACCGGCGCGAGTCTGCCAAGATCCAGCAGAATCGGCAGAGGGTGACGCGTTTCCCATCCGGTGTGGATCACCGCCGCCGGCTCAAGCCGCGCATAAGAATCGACCACGCGCTTCCAGCGGTCGTCCATGGCCTTGTTCGTCACGCTCTCTCGGCCGACATTTCCCATGCCCCCCACGGCGTCCACGGTCTGAACACGAATTTCAACCCATTGCTGCAATCGCCCCAGGGCATCGACCACGCAGCCCATGTAAACCTTGGCATCCAGCAGATCGCGCAGCAACACCAGGTGTCCGGCAACCGGGTCGGGCTGTTGCTTGACCACCGCGCACAAACGCAGTGGGCTGCCCGCCTGCTCGGCGCTGAGTGGAATGGCCACATACCCTTCGGGAACCAACAACGGCGCGTCTTTGATCGTGTTTCCTGCCATGAGGCTGTCACCAACTTGGTGAGTGGATTCTAAGGGCACACCGCACAAATTCCAATTCATGCCCCACATGCCTCTCGCTACGCCGGGAAAGGGCGTCTGGGCGAGCGCCTGGTGAACGCCTATAATCGCCACGCCGGCGAGCCGGGAAAAGCGGCCCTGTTGGCCGCGGGCTGGCTGGCTGAAACCGGCTTGGAGCAATAATCATGGCGTTCACACTGGAGATCGGTCAGGCTGCCCCGGATTTCGACCTTCCGGGCGTTGACGGCAAGCGATATTCACTGGCCAGCTTCAAAACATCGCCCATTCTCGTGCTGTTCTTCTCCTGCAATCACTGCCCGTATGTGATCAACAGTGAAGAGAGGATGCTCAGTTTTGCCAGGGATTACCAGCCGCGCGGAGTGGCCATGGTCGCGATCAACAGCAACGAAACCGAAGGACATCCCGGCGACTCGTTCGACAACATGGTGATTCGTGCCAGGGAACGCGGTTTCACCTGGCCCTATCTCCGCGACGAAACCCAGAGCGTGGCCCTTGCCTACGGCGCTTTGCGCACGCCGCATTACTACGTCTTTGATGCCGATCGCAAACTGGCCTATACCGGCAGGATGGACGACAACCCCCGAAATCCGGCCCTGGCCCGGACGCATGAATTGCGCGATGCCGTTGAAGCCATGCTCGCCGGCGGCAGGCCGCCGGTGCCGAAGACAAACCCGATTGGCTGCAATGTGAAGTGGAAGGGACAGGAACGCCACTGGATGCCCCCCGAGGCCTGCGACCTGGTTTGATCGCTCCGCCCGCCGGCTCATCCGGCCGTCGCGGCGCGCGGAACGATCAACACCGGACAAGTCGCCTTTCTCAGCACCCCTTCGCTGACGCTTCCAAGTAACAACTGACGAAGGACGCCATGCCCGTGGGATCCCAGGACAATCATCACAGGCCGAAGGGTTTCGGCCTCAGCCAGGATCTTCTCAATCGGTTTGCCTGAGATAAGCATTGGCACAACCGATACCTTGCGAGCCCGAAGCGCATCGATGTGTCGTTGCAGTTGCTCCTGCGCATGCAGG
>CAYSSA010000176.1:6890-8738 GCA_964433485.1 uncultured Tepidisphaeraceae bacterium
CGGCGCGTGGTGTTGATCCTGCAAGTCCGCCGGACGCCGGCCCGCGAGATGAATCTCGGCGGGATATCCGGTCGTCGGCGCCCGAGGACTGTTCGCCTCAACGTGCATCAACACGATTCGAGCTTGCAGCGCCAGCGACATCTGCGATGCGCACTCGAGCACCGCCGCGGTCGCCTCGGAAAAGTCAATGGGAACAAGAATGTCGGCCATGGCCTGCCTCCCTTGTGGAAACCGATTATGCGGTCTGAGCCGCGGCATGCAAGCGACGGGCAGACATGACGCGTATTGCAGACCACCCCTCCGCTCACTCCGAGCCAGGCGAGGAATCTCCGCTTCCGTCCGCCGCGCCCAAGGAGCCAACACATGGCTCAGGCAAAGTGTCGGCTCTTTGGCCATTCCGTACTCGAACGGATGGAACAACATCCACCCCCCAATCCTCCCTCGCGCGCCTCAGCATCCATTCCCCTGTCATGCTTTACCTGCCCCGTTTGCTGAAGGATCGACAAGCTTCTTCATGGCCGCATAGTGGCCTGCATCCTCTGCTTCGATCAGTCGCAGAATCTCCTGTAGGATCGATTGACACTCGCCCAGAATAGACGGGTCGTGCTCCGGCTGGCCCGTTCCAGGTCCATGCGAGTGCGTCTGCACGAAATTCAGTATCCGACCCTTCCGGGCTTCATCCGAAGTAGTGACCTCTTTGAGCGCGCCCCAGAGGTTGTCGAAGGCGTCTGGATGGCGGAATGCCAAGAAGCTCTCCAGCAACCGCCGGGCGATATTGGGCATGTGGTAGCAGGTTTCCATGCTTTTCGGCGACGGCCCATTTGCGACCCGGTAGATACACGCGAAGAGGAAGTGATACTCGGACTCGTACTTTTCCAGCAGCGCGTCGAGTTGTCCAAGGACTGCGGACCGCTGTCCATTGCTCTGGACGCACTCCAGCATGTAGAAGCGGGACTTGGATACACGGTGCAGCCAGTTGCGCACTTGCCGGAAGAAACTGAAGTTGTGCGTCAGCACAAACAGCTGCCGCACGTTCGACGTGCGATTCCGGATGAGACTGAAAGCGAGGTACATCGCGTTGGCGTCAAGGCTGGACACCGGGTCATCGAGCACGACGACGCCGTTCTGCCGGTCAAACCCCCGGTCTTCGAGTGACTTGAGGAAGTACAAGATCGCAATGGCCGTCATCTCTCCTTCGCTCAGCATCTGGGCCGGTTCGCAATTGCGGGTAATGCTGTAGCCGGTGTCCTTGATCGCGAGTTGCAGCTCGCCGTGCCCGAGGTATTTCTTCAGGTCCTCGTTCAGATCCTCTGCGGGCTGCCGATGCTCTACAATCTCCCACTCAAGCCGCTGGATTTCCTGTGTGAGCTTCTGGACCGCTTGTTCTTGCGGCTGAATCGCGGCGGCCGCAGCTTTATGGCCGTCACGAAGGCGTACAAACTCGGCTTGATCCCTGGCGATCATGTCGAGGGCAAGGCGCTTCCTCGCTCCACTCACGCGGGTCTGGAAGTCATCGCAGGCCTGATTGTGTCTTCCAATGACCTTGTTCAGACGATCAACCACATCGGCAGCGACCGTCGGCACAGACACATCCAGGTCCTGCGAAGTGAACGGCTGGCCCTTCTTCGCGTTGAGCGCCTGAACCAGGCCGCCGACGAAGTCCTGGAATGCGGACAATGCCTGTGAAAGCGCTTTTTGGGCGGCGTCGTAATCTGAGGCGAGGTCGTCGTAGAGTTCAGCCCGATTCGGCAGCTTCAGTTGCCCCGCCGCCTTCGCAGACTCCTGAAGCTGCCCGATCTGCTCGTCGATCTTCTGCGATGCGGCCTGCCAGGCGGCCCGCTCCTCTGC
>CAYSSA010000176.1:8748-10934 GCA_964433485.1 uncultured Tepidisphaeraceae bacterium
GGGGACGCGATCGCCTTCCTGACCAGCGGCCAGTCTGCCGTCGGGAAGCGGCTGCTCGCAGAACAGGCACTTCTTCGACTGTCGGTCCTTGTGTAATCCCAGCCCATGCCGTGTCCACTCCGCAAGCGTGGCGTCATCCTTAAGCGACTGGATCGCCGCCGAAACGACGGTTGTAGAAAGGATCGCAGAGATACGGTCGGCCAACTCCTGAAGGGAAGGGACAACGAACACGACCTCCTGCACCTTCGGCTTGGGTGTTGACCTGTGCTGGGTCAGGAGCGTCTCGCGCGTAGCCTCATCCAGCAGGTGGGAAGCCGCATTATTCCCCGCAGCCATCTTCTGGGCATCGCCCTGAAAAGCCGCCTTGTCATAGTTGTTATACGGGTTGGAGCCGGGCGACCTCAGCGTGTCCTTAATGACCTTCGCACGGTCGATGCAGAACTTGTCAAACGCTCTCTCTGCATCCTGCTTCTTCGTTCGGGCCGTGGAAAGGGACGATTCCGCCGTGGTGCGTTCTACCTTGAGTCGATCCGCCTCCTTCTGCATCTCGACACTGTCTTTGCCAATCACGAAGATCGGCGGAACATCGCCGCCGTCAATCGGGAACACGCTCTCCTGGACGAAATCCCGGTGAATACCCTCACGGGCGTTGTTACCTGAGGAAATGCGTCGTTGCTGACCTCGTTGCCGTCGATCCGAACCGTCGCTTGCCCTGTCATGAGAGGGGCACGCCGCTCCAAAGCGCGGAAAACTCTGCTCAACGTCGTCTTGCCGGACCCGTTCCAGCCGTAGATGAGGTTGTACTTGCCGAAGTCCGCAAGATTGCCTGGCCACGTGAAGTCGCGGAACACGCCGTAGTCGCGGAGTCGTGAAATGCGGTCGATTGACATTAGGTCACTACATCCTTTCCCTTGGCATCAATGTCATCGGGCGTATCATAATCAGACAATAATCTTTGACTCTATATACCACAGACGAAGTTCACACTGCAAGCCTCAACATACTCTTGACTACTCGGGACAAAAGGCAGGATGGCAAGACACGGATAAACTTAGTAAACCGAATGGGCATCCGATGGCGTAGGGACCCTCCCTTCTCCGTCTAACACGCATTGTCGCCGCCCGCGACACCAAACAAGACCAGCCCGATCCGCCACTATCCCCGCGAATCCCCGCAGGGTGCATGACCGCTGCTGCGGCCCGATCGTTACGGTACTCCGCCACTTCGCAGTGCGGTGGCATGACACCGCTTTGATTCGTCGGCCATATGTGCACATTGCGCTGCCTGGCGTCGAAAGCAAAGCGGCCACCCGCGACCGCACTCCCAAACGGTCCGTCGCCGCATCGAGCCCGGGCGCCGCGACGGTCGTGGACCCATTCCCGCATCTCTTCTGGACATAATACCTAACAAGTGTATATAAATGAAAATCGGATTTCCCGTTGACAAGTCAACACGTTCTCCCCCATCCCCCTGCCGCTTTCCGCCCAATTTACCTTTCCCGCTTCTCCTTTTGGCTTCAGCCCACCCCTTCTGGCTCGCTTGCCGACTGGTTCTGGAACATTTCGGATCGGTTCTGGATCATACCAGATCGATTTGGGATCGGATTGTTCACTGTCGCCGAACCAAGCCAGAGACGCAAATCATTTTTTCAAATGCACTTGCGCCAATGCGCACCCGGAACGCCTCACGCGGTTTTCAAAACCCGGAATTCGCTGGCCAAGGCACCATTCTGCCCAGGATGGAGTTTACCGGAGCACCGGCCTGTATGGCCGATGCGGCACAGGCCACGAGATTGAAGGACCATCCGTGCTGCAACCGCATTCTGGATGCTTTCTTCAAAAGATACACTTGTCCGAATTATTTGCATTCCCGGTGTCTTTGTCATAGACTGCCCCCGTGCCGAGTCAAACGTGACCCGGTCGGCGTGTTCAACACACACTCGAAAGGACTAATCATATGCCGCTCATGACCACCAAGCCGATGTTCGACCTGGCCTACGATGGCGGGTTCGCAATCGGCGCGTTCAACGTCAACAACATGGAACTGGCACAGGGCATCATTGAAGCCTGCGCGGCCGAAAAAAGCCCGTTGATCCTCCAGATCTCCAAGGGCGCCCGCAAGTACGCCAAGATGCACTACCTCAAGGCGATCATCGACGCGGCCGTAGCCGAATATCCCTGGCTGCC
>CAYSSA010000177.1:0-8384 GCA_964433485.1 uncultured Tepidisphaeraceae bacterium
CAGGGTCCCGAACCGAAGCCGCCGACAGCCACCATCGCCGTACTGAATGCCTACGAAAGCACCCTCCCCTGGCCACCCAATACGAAGATCACCTCGCTGCGAGTGTATCAACTGTTCCCGATGACAGTGCCTTCCGGCCGACCGCCGCATGAAACCGCCGTGCGCATCGCGGGCGCCGGCGACTCCGTCGTCACCGTCCGCCACGTCCTGGGCACCGTCCCCGTCGAATCCGACGGCTCGGCCTATTTCACCGTCCCCGCCGGACGCGAACTGTTCTTCCAGGCGCTGGATGAACGCGGTCTGGCCGTACAGTCAATGCGCTCTGCCACCTACGCCCACGAAGGCGAGCGACTGGTGTGCGCCGGCTGTCACGAACCCCGACACCGCACCCCATCCCCCTTGACCAGCACCCCCATCGCCCTGCGGCGCGCCCCCTCGATTCCCAAGCCTGACGTCGACGGGTCCAACCCCTTCAGCTATCCACGGCTCGTGCAACCCGTCCTCGACCGCAACTGCGTCGAATGCCACCGTGAGAAGAAAGCCATCAATCTGGCACGCGATCCCATCCAGAACAAGTTCTACGCCTCCTTCAACAGTCTCAGCCGAAAGTACGGATTCGTCTCCTACGGCCAGGATCTCCGCACCATCCCCGGCCAGTTCGGCGCCCGTTCGTCGAAGCTGTTTCAACTCCTTGAGAAAGGGCACTACGACGTGAGGCTTTCACCCGAGGAGATGCACCGCCTGACCCTCTGGCTCGACTCGGCCAGCATGTTCTACGGCGTTTACGAAAAGGAACTTGGCGAAGCCCAGCTTCGCGGGGAGGTCGTCCGGCCGACACTGGAATGACCCGCCGCGCCGCTCCTGGGCTACACTGCCCAGTCGGCGGATACGGCATACACACTGATGCTCCGCCCATGCATGACGTGTCTGCGCAGGAGGCGCAACCGCCGGGGAAGCAGCGCGGGCTTGTCCGATTCCTCCACAATCACCAGCAATGACGGGTGCTGGATGAGCGTCTGCTCCAGTTGGTGGGCTGTCGCATACACGGGAATCACCCGGCCCAACTCGAAATTCAGACGGTAGTTCTCGACCGGATAGAGCACGAAACTCGCTCCCGGATGGTCCTGGCGAATCCGTCTGGCGACATCGGCGAAGCTCGCCGGTCGCAATCGCGGCCCCCACACGCTCAGCAACAGCGTCAGCGCCAGCGGCGCCGCCAGCAAGGTTGCCGCCACCCCAGCCCACAGCGAGCGGCGATACAGAATCAACGTCGCCAGGAACAACGCCAACAGGAACCCGGCCACTGCCAGATCGGAAGCCCGCAGCGCGCGGGAGTAGGTTCCCGGCAACAACAGAATGGCCGGAGAGGCCAGTGCGGCAACGAGCGCGGTCCCGCCCAACAGCAGGCCGACAACTTTCCGTCCCGAAGGATCTTCGCGGAAAAGGGCGTCACTGACGGCCGCCCCCGCCAGCAGCATCAGCGGCGGCACGATCGGGAAAAAGTAGTGGTCCTGTTTCTGAGTCATCGCCGTCTGGACAACCATGACAAGCCCGGCCCAGAGCAGAAGCCGACGAACCATGTTCGGGCGCACGGCTGCTGACGGCCGATCGCTCCTCTTGATTATCGCCCATGACAGCGCCCCGATCACCGGCGCCACCCAAGGCAGCGTCGCCTTCAGCGCCAGCGGAAACGCATGCCAGAACGGCTTGCCGTGCCGGACACCCTCGGCCAGTTCGCCCATCTCCCGACTGATGATCCCCTGCGCCTCGGGATGCTGCGAGGCAATGATCCACCACGGAATCCCGATCATGAGCGCCAGCGCCAGGCCGCCGTGTGCCATGAACTGCATCAGCGCCCTGGGCTTGCGCTCAATCACCACCAGCAGCAGAAACAGCGCCACCGGATATGCCGCCGGCGGACCCTTGGCGATTCCCGCCATGCCCACGCAGAAACCCGCCACCAGCGACGAGCCCATCGCCGTCATCTTGTCGCGCGCATCCAGAAGATCGCAGAAGCCCAGACACGCCGCCGTTACAAAAAATGCACACAACGCATCCGTCTCAGCCAGAAACCCGTATGACTGATACAACGACGAACCCAGCGTCAGGGCCGCGGCCACCAGACCCGCCGTCGGCGAGAACCAGCGCCGACCCATGCTGTAGATCACGCCCATGGTCAATGTTGCAAACACCACAAACGGCAAGCGCCCCACGAATGTCGAAACTCCGCCTGCTCTGAAGGCTCCCGCCGCCAGCCAGTACGCCAGCGGAGGCTTGGCCAGTCGCAATTGTCCGTTGAGTCGCGGGTAGAGCCACTGCTCCGCCTGGCCAACATGCATCTCCCGGGCGGTCTCCAGCACGCGGGCCTCCTGGTTGCGCTCCAGCGGCGCGGCATATGCCGCCAATAAGCCCAGCGCCAAGGCCAGCAGCCAGAACCAACGAAAGAGGCGCGCGGCAGGTAGGTGCGGGTCGATGCGCATCGCGCAGAGATTAAGGCCGATCCGCCGACGGAGCAATCACTCCGCCCGATCAGGTGAGAACTTCCAGCAGTTGCTCGGTGGACGTCTTGTCGGTGATACTGTCCTTCTTGCCCGCATCGGCAACAACGCCGGTCTGGTTGGCAACAAACCAGTCATTGCCTCCACCGCCGGTCAGGGTGTCGATGACCGCATCGTCGTAGACAGTCTGCTGCAAGGCGCTGTTGACGGTGCGATACTCCAGGGTGATGCCGCCGTTCTGGCCGCCAGTCAAGGTTCCGTTCAGGTGGCCCACTCGCGTTGCATAGGCGGTTCCCTGCACTTGTTCCGCCAGCAGGTAGATGAGGTAGGCCGGTTCATTGTCCCAGACGGAACGCGGGCCGACCAGGACATCGTCGTCGCCCTGCCCGGTGAGTTTGTCCGCGCCGTTGCCGCCGATGAGAATGCTGCGGGCAGTGCTGCCCTTGAGGGTGTCGTTGCCATCGCCACCGACCAGTACCGTGAACCCGCCACCGCCGGTAAGCACATCGTTCCCCGGACCACCGTAAATCGAGACGATGCTGGTCAGGGCCTTGTTGACGGCAATGGTGTCGTTGCCTTCGTAACCCCAGAGGTAAAGGAAACCTGTGGGCAGGAACTCGCCGATGCTCTTGCCGTTGACCGTGACCGCGATGCCCTTCTTGCCTATGCCGACGCTGATCTTGTCGTTGCCCTGGGTGCCACCGATGACCAGAGCTTTGCTCTGCGTGTTGAACGGATCGGCCTGCAACATCGCATTGCTGATCGTGACCGGATACGTCGTTACCGGGCCGGCGCTGCCGAATCGGTCAATCGCCCGCACCGTGACATTGAATGTCCCGGTCTTCCAGAAACAATGCCCCACCGCCGCGGAGCCGTCGGTGGTCGTCTGCACCGGGCTGCCGTCGCCCCAATTGATGCTGTAGGAGTAGTTGCCCGCCGGCAGGTTGGCGCCTGCGTCGCTGGGGCGCAAATACAGTGTGCGGTTCTGTCCCGTGATTCCGGACTTGTCGCCACTCACCGTCACTTTTGGACCGGCCGCCAGAACTGTCGCCGCCAGCGTCTTGACAACGGCGGTTCCCGAGCCGTCGTTGACCGTAATGGTGATGGTGAACTTGCCAGTCTTCTTGTAGGTGTGCAACAGGCGGAAGTTGCCGTTGGCGTTGATAGCCAGGTTCTCCAGGGCCGAACCATCACCCCAGTTGACCTTCCCTGACAGCGTCGAAGACGTGCTGCTGACGGAGGCATATTGCTGACAGGCGACATTCAGCCTCGCCACCAGCGGTCCGCCCGGATTGATGATCGTCCGCCGAGTCTGCTCGTCCGGGGCGGCCGGCGCCACCTGCGCGGTGTTTGTCACCGTGGCGACGGCGCCGGTCTGCAGCGCCAGCGTGGAGCGCGTAATGGTCACTGCCAGGGGATAATCGCCCGGTTTGACGTATTTGTGCGTGCCGGTCACCAGATAGAGCGAGCCGCTCTTGACAATCGTGCCGTTCGTCGAGCTTGTGCCGTCTCCCCAGTTGATCGTGGCCGTGAAACTCCCGGCGTCCAGCGCCGCGTCGTCACAGGTGAAAGTCGCGACATAACCCGTGCGCTCGATGTTGGCGATCGCCGAGTACCCCACCGGCCGGACATGAATGGGCTTGCCGCCGACGGAGATGGTGATGGTCTGTTTGTCGAAGGTGTCGGTTTCGCCGGTGCGGTTGACGGTGCGGTTGGCGCCCACCAGCAGGTGGATCACACCCGTGTAGCCCTTGTCCGGCACCACGATGAACCTCGCTCCATTCTTGATGAGCGTCGCGTGCGGTGTCTCGTCGCTGATGATGCCGTCAAAGGCCAGCGCGTCGCGTTCCAGATCGACGCCCGAAAGCGGAATGCTGATCGGCTGGTTCATCGGCGTGTACAAATCCGTCAGCGGCTTGAGGTAGGCGGGCGTATTGCTGGTGTCGGCCGTCGCGGTGACCGTGAACGTCCGCGTCACCGATCCGCCCTTGCCATCCTTGACCACCACGGTAATCGTGGCGGCGCTGCTCACCGGTTTGCGGGCCTGAAGCGTCAGAACGTTGTCGGTGGTATTAGGGACGATCGACGCCGAGACAATCTTGACCGAACCCGTCGGGGTCGGCGCCCCGGTCGAGGAATCGGTCACCGGCGAATTGACCAGACCATCCAGGGTCTCAAATCCGCGCACGAGCTGCCCGAAAATCGTGTGATTGAAATCCAGATGCCGCGTCGCCACATCGGTGATGAAAAACTGCGAGCCGTTGGTGTCATCGCCCGAGTTGGCCATGGCAAGCTGACCGCGGTTGGAGAAGATCAGATTCGGGTTGTACTCGTCATCGAATTGGAATCCGGGACCGCCGCTGCCCGTGCCCAACGGGTCACCGCCCTGGGCCATGAATCCCTTGAGAATGCGGTGGAACGTGAGATTGTCGTAGAAGCCGGCGTTGACCAGGCCGGAGATAATCGCCACAGTCTGCGGAGCCCAGTCCTTGAACAGCATCAGCTGCATCTCGCCGGTGGCCCCGGGCAAGATGCCGCGAACCGTCTCCGTCACGGTGAAATTCGTGGACGGCGTCAGAGCCGTGGCATCCACCGTAATGGCGCCGATGTTCCCCGACGCCGCTGGGATCGTGAATGTCATTCCAGAGGTGCTCGTCAACGCGCTGCCGCCCACCACAACGCTCTCCAGTCCCGGCAGCAACCGCAGCGCCGTCTGCACCGTCGCGACCGTCGCGTTGAACGCCAGCGCAGTCGTCGTGTTGCCGTTGAAGCTCAGTGTGAATGTGCCCGCCGTAGCCGCGGCCGTCCCCTTGAGTGTCTGCACCTCGGAAACCCCCGCGCCGAACTGTACCGTCATCTTCAAATACGGATTGCCATTGTGGAGAATCGGCACGATGTCCGTGTTCGAGCTGGTCACCGTGTAGGTCAGCACGTCGCCATCCGCATCGCTGGCGGTCAGCGGCACCTGATGGGTCTTGGCGAGCTGGTTGGTGTTGGCCGCCGAAACCATCGTCACGTTCCCGATCGTGTCCAAGACCGGGGCGGTATTGGTCAACAGCATTCGGCTTTCCAGACATTCAAAAGCGGCCGGAGCAACCAATCGACGGCCTTGGCGACGTTTAGAGCCAGTCTGCATAAAAACATACTCCTGCTCGGGGCGTGGACTATTCCGCGCGGGACATTCGGGACATGGTTCAACCTAACCTAAATTCCTGCCCAGTCAAAGCCTGCGCGCGATATCCGGAAGCGCACCCCGCGTCCGATACCGCGGCGGCGGCAGCCAACAGGCCGCCACGCCGACCCGCCTCGCGGACCGCGATGCCCTCCAGCATCAGCAATAATATAGACGTCGCCCCAACCGGACCATTTCATTCCATGAAACCGTCCGTTTATCGGACACCCACCACCTCGGATCCTGCCGACGCGCACCGGCGGCCATGGAAGTCGTAGAACTTCCGCTGTCCCTCAGCCCCCATGTATTTCTCGATGACCCGCGGATCACTCCGCAAGAGATCGACCACGATCAGGCCGTCCAGGGCATCTCCGAACGAGTGGTCCACGTTGAAGCCCAGGAATCGCGCCCCCAGTTTCAGATACTGCCTCACCAGCACCGGCACCCCTTTGGCATCGGTCTCGAGGTCGCTGACCACCGCCGACAGCTCCTCCACATCGCCCAGGGAATCCGCAATCGAACCCAAACCCTTCAGTGCCACCGGCGGATGCAGCGGCCGAACCATTCCGTTGAACTCCGGCTGTCCAAACCGTCCACCCAGGAACAACCGCATCAGTTCGCGCGAGGCGGGTGAATACGCCGCACTGATGCTCACCGGCCCAAACAGCCAACGATAGTGCGGATTGCGGACGATGAACTCGCCTATGCCCCGCCACAGCGCCAACAGCGGCACGAAGCTCCGCTGGTACTCCACACGTACGAAGCTCCGGCCGAGTTCGATCGCCGGTGTGATCCGCGACAACATATCCGGCCCGTAGTGGAACAGCGTCTGGGTATACAACCCGCCCATGCCCAGGTTCCGAAGAATGATGTCCGTCAACCCGAGCCTGTAGGCCCCGACCACTTCCCGCTGCCGACGGTTCCAGATGAACAAGTGCCTGTAGGCGTTGTCAAAGCGATCCAGATCCAAGCCGCGCCCGGTGCCCTCCTGTTCGGCGCGAAAAGCAATCTCGCGCAATCGGCCGATCTCCCGCATGATCGTGGGAATCTGCGCCGCGTCGGCAATGTAGACCGCGAACTCCCGGTGTTCCACCAGTTTCTGCGCCGGCTCGATCGACGCCACCTCGCATTCCTGCGGCGCCAGCGGCAGCGCACGAACAACCGGTTCCATCTCGCGGGCGGGCACGGGTCTGGAAGGCAACCGATGTTCCATCGCATAGGCCCGCCGGCGACAGTACTCGATGCGAGTCGCGTCGTCCGGCATCGCCCCGAGTTGCCGCCAGGGAATCGGCGTGCCGATCCGAATCTCCATCCGGCGATGCGCTCCCGCGAACACCTCCCTGGCCAGCATCGCCGTCCGCAAACGCGCGTGCAGCAGACCGGCCAACTGAAACAGGCTCGAATTGCGCCCCCTGATGAACACCGGAAGCACCGGCGCCTCGGCGATCCCGGCAAATCGCACCACGCTCCGCTTCCATTCCGGATCGCTCACCCCGCCACGCGAAAACTGCAGGTGCGACACCTCTCCGGCGGGGAACACCACCAGCACACCGCCGGCCTTAAGATGCCGCACAACCTGCCGCATCGCCCCGCTGTTCTTTGCCGTCGCCGACTGACCGCCGAAAACATCCGCAAGGATCATCATTGGACGCAACTCGACGATGCGCGACAGCAGCTCATTGGCTATCACCTTCACATCCGGACGAATGGCCGACAGCGCCAGCGGCAGAGCCATGCCTTCCACGGCCCCGAACGGATGGTTCGCCATCACCACCAGCGGCCCCTGCCGGGGGATTCGAGACAGATCTTCCTCCGACACGACCGTGCGAACGTCGAGCTGCCCGAGAATCCGCTCCACGAACTGTCGCCAGTCCGAAGCCCCCCGCGCGCGGTCATAGATCGTGTTGATCCGATCGACGCACAGCATGCGCTCGACAGGCCGCACCGCCGGCCCCAGCACCCGGCCAAACACCCCACCGCCTTCCGACAGACTCCACAATTGCCCGGCTTCCCTGGTTGCTGCGTACATGCTGATTCCCTCGGTAAGGACTCGCCAATTCCTGGAACCATCCGCGACGTTCGTTTACCACCCCAGCGCGCAGACCGCGCACAAATCCAGTCAAGATCGGGCAAAGCGGCATGCCGGTTGACAGGCCCAGGTCCGCCAACACAGGGAGGACAACCCTCGTCACGCAAAGAGGCATCGATCGGTCATGCAGAGCGCAGCGAAGCATCTCCGCCTTCCCCGGCGCGTGGCGTCCGCGAGCGACAAACAACCGATCCCTCGCACGAAGAATCCTCGCTTACTGCGGAATAACACTCCAACGGCGGATGATTGACATCGGAGGCCGTCCGCCCATCGGTGCGGTTCCGCTTGCCGCACGGCACTTCGCCGCTAAACTACCGGCCGGTTTAGACTCGTTTTCAGTCCGCAATTCGAAGTGAAAGGCACAGCGTTATGCGTATTGCAGTCATGGGTGGCGATGGAACCGGTCCTGAAGTCGTGGCCGAAGGGCTCAAGGTCCTCAAGGCCGTCTCCGAAAAGGTCGGCTTCACCTACTCCCTCAAGCACTTTGACATCAACGGCGACCGCTATCTCGCGGCCGGGGGTGACCCGACCCGCCAGACCATTCCCGTGATCCACGATGCGGAAATCGCCGAGTTGCGGACGTTTGACGCCATCTACCTCGGCGCAGTCGGCCACCCCAGGATCG
>CAYSSA010000177.1:8456-8777 GCA_964433485.1 uncultured Tepidisphaeraceae bacterium
GGTACGACTCTATCCCAACGTCCCCACGCCGCTGAAGGACAAAGGCCCGGAGGACATCGACTTCATCGTCGTCCGCGAAAACACCGAAGGCATCTACACCGGCATGGGCGGCGTGCAGTACAAAGGCACCCCGGCCGAGGTCTCCACGCAGATCAACTGCACCACCCGCTTCGGCGCCGAACGGGCCATCCGGTACGCCTTCGAGCTGACCCGCCGCCGCAACAGCAGGAAGAAGCAGCTCACTCTGGTTCACAAGACCAACGTGCTGACCTTCGCCGGCGACACCTGGTTCCGCGCCTTCAACGAAATCGGCGAAAAGGA
>CAYSSA010000177.1:8804-10910 GCA_964433485.1 uncultured Tepidisphaeraceae bacterium
ACCACGTGGACGCCTGCTGCATGTGGTTCGTCAAGGGCCCCGAGTTTTACGACGTGATCGTCACCGACAATATCTTCGGCGACATCATCACCGACCTGGCGGCCATGATCCAGGGCGGCTTGGGCGTGGCGGCCGGCGGCAACATCAACCCCAAAGGCGTCAGCATGTTCGAACCCATGGGCGGCTCGGCCCCCAAGTACACCGGCCAGAACGTCATCAACCCCATCGCCGCCATCAACGCCATGGGCATGCTCCTCCGCGAAACCGGCCTGTCCAAGGGCGACAAAAAGCTGGTGGACGCCGGCGAACGGATCGAGAACGCCATCATGACCGTGACGCCCAAGATGCCCACCCAGAACGCCGGGAAGATGGGGCACTCGACGACGCAGGTGGGCGATTTGGTTGCTGCTGCCGTGAAGGCGGGATGAGAAGGAACGATGAGCGATGAAGGATGAACGATGAACAAGAAGGAAGAGGATGAAGGATGAGTCATGAGCGATGAACATCAAGTCTTGTTCATCGCTCATGACTCATCCTTCATCGTTATTCCTCGCGGAGCGACCCATGACCGACCCTCGAATGCTCAAGCTGGCCGATCTGCTGGTGAATTACTCGTGCGCCGTGAAGAAGGGCGAGAACCTCCTGATCGAGGCCATCGACATTCCCCACGATTTCACCAAGTGCCTCGTGGCGGCGGCCGACAAGGCCGGCGGGCGGGCGTATGTCTGGCTCAAGTCCAACGAGATCAACCGCGCCCTGATGCGCGCCGGCAGCGATGAAAGCTGGAAGCAGACCGCCGACATCGAGCGCAAGCTCATGGAGAAGGTCCAGTGCTACCTGGGCATCCGCGGCAATCCGAACATCTCCGAGTTGTCTGATGTCCCCAGCGAGAAACAGAAACTCTACGAGAAGCATGTCTGGAAGCGCGTCCATCAGGAAATCCGCGTCAAGAAGACGCGATGGTGCGTGCTGCGCTGGCCGAATCCGTCGATGGCCCAGATGGCCGAGATGAGCACCGAGGCGTTCGAGGACTTCTACTTCAACGTCTGCACGCTGGACTATGCGAAGATGAGCAAGGCCATGCAGCCGCTGCGCAAGGTGATGATGGCCACCGACAAAGTGCGACTCAAAGGCCCCGGCGACACGGACCTCAGCTTCTCGATCAAGAACATTCCGGCCGTCTGCTGCGACGGCAGGCTGAACATCCCCGACGGCGAGGTCTTCACCGCGCCCGTGCGCGACAGCGTCAACGGCATCATCCACTACAACGCCCCCAGCCTCTATCGCGGCGTCATGTCCGCCTGACGTTCAAGGACGGCAAGATCGTCGAGGCAACGAGCAACAACACCAAGAAGCTCAACGAAGTCTTCGACACCGACGCCGGCGCCCGCTACGTCGGCGAATTCGCCGTGGGCTTCAACCCCTGGTGTACCAAGCCGATGAAGGACATCCTGTTTGATGAGAAAATCGCCGGCTCGATCCACTTCACGCCGGGGCAGTGCTACGACGAAGCCTGCAACGGCAACAAGTCCGCGATACACTGGGATCTGGTCCTCATCCAGACCCCCGAATACGGCGGCGGCGAGATGTGGTTCGACGGCAAACTCGTCCGCAAGGACGGCAGGTTTCTCATCAAGGAACTCGCCGGGCTGAATCCGGAGAAGTTGAAGTGAGTATGGCCGCCAACGAGGCCGGGCTTTATTCTGAGTGGCGAGAAGCAACCGTGTCTGGCCGGTGTTCCCATCGCGGCATAGCCGCGACCAAGACCACAACAACCACGGAGACACGAAGAAGACTCAGGAGTTTGTTTCTCTCCGTATCTCCGTGGTGAGGACTCTTCGCACGTTGCGAAGATTCTCGGCCAAGAAACAAGATTACACACAAAGGGCGCGAAGACACGAAGCGGTCTTTGGCACTCCAAACACAACAAGGAAGCCATTGAATCATCTCCGTTGGGAATCGATTGCTTGAGCTTGCCGAATCGTCTTCGTCAACCAGAACCCGCTTCGCGCCCCCGTGCCCTCGTACCTCCATGCTCCCCCGCCGGGTCCACGACCGTTGCTGCGCGAATGGTTTTCGATCGGTCATGCAGAGCCAAGCGAAGCA